>JARLIR010000237.1 GCA_031291635.1 Rhizomicrobium sp.
ACGATGGCGGCGGAACGTGTCGGCCTTGATCCCTTGGCGGAGGAATATCGGCGGCTCGCCAATGATCGCCAAGCCATGACGTATTGCGCCGCGCCGTCCGAGGCGATGCCTTTCCCGGACGGGTATTTCGACAGTGTTTCGTCTTTCAACAGTCTCGATCACGTTGACGATGTGGATGCCACCATTGCCGAGATCTGCCGCGTCACCGCGCCGGGTGGCCGGGTGCTGCTCATTGTCGAGATCGGCCATGAACCGACGCCGACCGAACCGCATTTCCTCGACGAAAGCCTGATCGAAAAATTCGCGCCGGCCTGCGAAGCGCTCAGTGTACGGACCTATGGCGTGCGCCACGACCACAATGTCTATGGCTCGCTGCTGGATGACGTGCCTTATGTGTCCGGGCAGCCCGGCATCTTCTGCGCCCGGCTGGTCCGGCTGGCTTAAGCTTTGGCCTTGGGCGGCGCACGCCAGCGCCGCACGATGGCCGCAAGCTCTTCGCGGGTGATTTCCGTGGTGCGCCAGGCGGTCGAAAACGCGGTGCTGGAATTGTGCGCCGTGCGCGCCATCGGCATCTCTTTAAAGCGGATGCGCATCGGCATCACCGAACCTTGGCCGAGCACGATGGCTTCGCGGTCGCCCAGTAGCGGCAGGAAGTCCAGCATATCCAGCGCGCCCTCATGGGTGTTGGCTTTGATCACCGCCTGATCACGTTCGGTCGACAGCCGCATAGCGATCACCGTCGAGCATTGCGACAGGATGGTGGTATCGAGTTCCGACGGCCGTTGGGTAATAAGGGCGAGCGAGACGCCGTATTTGCGGCCCTCTTTGGCAATGCGGGCCAAGGCTTGGCGCGTCGGCATGAATTTGTGACCGGCATCGGCGGGGGCATAGCGGTGCGCTTCCTCGCAAACGATCAGCACCGGCAGGCGCGCCTCGCTCCAGCTCGCCAGATCGAAGGCCAGCCGGCTCATCACCGAGATCACCACATCCAGAATCTCGCCCGGCACGGTGGAAAGGTCGAGCACGGTGATCGGCTTGCCATCCACCGGCACGCGGAAGAGGCGGCCCAAGACATCCGTCATGGTGTCTTCGATCATGACGCTGCCGAACATGAAGCCGTAGCGGCTATCGCTGACCAAAGCTTCGACGCGGTTCTTGAGGCGCTTGTAAGCCAGCGTGTTCAGCGCCCGTTCCAAACGGCCTAACTGCTCGTCGAGATAAGCGACCAGATCAGCGAGGCGGAATGGCACCGGCGTATCGACGGTGATGATGGCGGCATCGGTGCGGCGCACGCGGCCTGCATAAGCTTCGGAATATTTGCGCTTGGCCCAGACCACGGCGTCTGACAGAATTTCGATCTCGGCATCGCGCTGGTCGTCGGGGCTGGTGAAAGCGGCCGTCAGTTCGGCGAAGTTGAGCAGCCAGAAGGGCAGGTTGAGGTTTGAGGGATCGATCACCTCGGCCTGGGCGCCAAAGGCCGCGCCATACTCGCCGTGAATATCCAGAATGACGACGCGGGCGTGGCGATAGTCCGCGAGCAGGCTTTTGAGGATGCAGACCAGCGCGGTCGACTTGCCGCTGCCGGTGGTGCCGATGATAGTGAAATGCTTGCCGAAGAGCTCATCGACCAAAAGGCGCGCCGGAACGTCCGGGTGCAGATAAAGCGCGCCCACTTCAATCGTTGCCGCATCGGGCCGCGTATAGGCAAGCATCAGGGTTTCGCGGTCAGCGGGGTGAACGCTGTCGCCGATGGTGGGAAGGCTGGTGACGCCGCGCCGGAAGACCCGCCCCTTAACAGGATGGACAATGATCTCGCCGGCCAAGGCCAGCTCGATCAGGTGCACTTCTTCGGCGCCAGAGGCAGTATCGGGCATCGGCACGCTCACCGCGGAGACAATACCGAGAACGATGGCTTGCGGTGTGGGAATGCTCAAGGCCGAGCCGATCTCGACGCGGAAGTGACCGTCAGTGCCTTTTTCCATAACTGCCACAGCCTGGGCGCCTGCGACCGATACGATATGGCCGACGCGCGGCGTCGTGGTGAGACGCAACGCTGGTTTGATCTCGCTGCCTTTGAAGCTCATGACGTCGCCTCCTCAATCGGAAGAGTAAAGGCGACGGTGGTGCCGCGCCCTTCACTGCTGTCGACCCACATCCGTCCGCCGTGTTGTTCGATCAGGGCTTTGGCGATGGGAAGGCCAAGCCCCGTGCCCTCATGGGCGCGTGTGTGTCCGCTGCGCACTTGCCCGAAGGGTTTCAGTGCCAGCTGTATCTGTTCCGCGCTCATCCCTGTGCCCGTGTCGCGTACCGTGATCGCCACATAGCGCGAGTCGACGGCCGCAGCGGCTACGGTGATGGTCCCGCGCTCTTGCGTAAATTTGTGGGCGTTGCTGAGAAGATTGATCAGGATCTGTTTCAGCCGTCGCGCATCGGCGCGTACCCGTGGCAAGCCATCGGGCAGCACCACGGCGAGAGACTGGTGCTTTTCGGTGATGCGATGTTCGACCAGCGATACGGCACTGACCACGATCTCACGCAACGCGACCCCTTCCAGGTCGAGCGAGAAGGTGCCGCTTTCGATCTTGGCAACGTCGAGAATGTCGGTGATGACGTCGAGCAGATGGCGTCCGGCACCGTTGATCAAGCCGGCATATTCGGTGATTTTCGCCATCGGCATTGTCATTTGCCCGGCGATGATGTCGGAAAAGCCGATGATGGCGTTGAGCGGCGTCCTCAGCTCATGGCTCATATTGGCGAGGAACTCGGATTTGGCACGGCTCGCAAGGGCTTGCTCCACCGCTGCAGCCCTTAGGGCGCGTTCGCCGCGTTGCCGCGACACGCATTGCCCCAGATCGAAGCTATAGCGGGAAAGAAGCGTGTGCCGCCCCTGACGTGATGCCAAACGTTTCAACTCCCAATTCTCACTACACGGGAAAATATCCGTTTCGCACTAACCAAGGTTTAAGGCTGTTCCAAGATGCGCCCGTCAACAACCTTTCGTTAAGACTTTCGCTCGCTCCCAATAGAAAAGCGCCGTCCTTGCGAACGGCGCTCTCTAAAAAATGGTGTCCCTGAAGCTTATGCTTTGGCTGGGGCCGGAAAGCCGCGGTCGCGCATCAAGGCGTTCACTTCCGGATCGCGGCCCCGGAAGGCGCGATAAGCATCGGCGGCTTCCATCTTGTTGCCAGTGCTGATGATGCAATCGTGCAGCTTCTGGCACAGGGCCTTGTCGTAATAGCCGCCCGGTGCCTCTTCGAAGGCTTCCGCCGCGTCGGCCACCAGAACGTCCGCCCACATGTAGCTGTAATAGCCGGCGGCATAGCCTTCGCCGGAGAAGATATGCCCGAAATGGGGAAGGCGATGGCGCATCACCATTTCTGTCGGCATGTCGATCTTGGCCAAAGCCTCTTTCTCGAAGGCCTTGGCGTCAATGCCGGCTGAGCCTGCCAGATGGATTTCCATGTCCAGGATCGCTGAAGACAGATATTCGACCGTGGCAAAACCCTGATTGAAGGTTTTGGCGGCTTTGATCTTCTTGACCAACTCCTCGGGCATCGGCTTGCCGGTTTCGTAGTGCAGGGCAAAGCGCGACAGCACTTCATGGGTTGGCAGCCAATGCTCATTGAGCTGGCTGGGGAATTCCACGAAATCGCGCGCCACATTGGTGCCGGCCAGCGTCGGGTAGGTGACGTTGGAATTCATCCCATGCAACGCATGCCCAAACTCATGGAACATGGTCGAGGCATCGTCCCAAGAGACCAGGATCGGCTTGCCGTCGCCGGAGGGCACGAAGTTGCAGTTGTTGGAGACGATCGGCGCGATCTCGCCCTTGAAGCGTTCCTGGGTGCGGTATTCGTTCATCCAGGCGCCGGAGCTTTTGCCCGCCCGCGCATAGGGATCGAAGTACCACAGCGCCATGTGCTTGCCGCCGCGCGTCACTTCGAAAACGCGGATGTCTTTCTGCGCGACGGGTAGCCCGTGTACTTCCTTGAACTCCATGCCGTGGACTTGGCCAGCGGCCCAGAACATGCCTTCGCGGATCTTGTCGAGCTGCAGGTAGGGCTTGATGGCGCCTTCGTCGAGATCGTATTTGGCCTTGCGCACCTTCTCCGCATAGAAGCGGTAATCCCAGGGCGCGATTTTGATCCCGGCCTTTTCGGCGTCAGCGACCTTTTGCATATCGGCCACTTCTTCATGCACGCGGGCGACCGCGGGTTTCCACACCTTGAGGAGAAGGTCCATGATCCGGTCCGGGGTCTTGGCCATCTGATAATCGGCGATCCAATGAGCAAAGGTGGGATAGCCGAGCAGCTTGGCCTTCTCGGCGCGCAACTTCAGGATTTTGCCGATGATCGCATTGTTGTCGTGGGCGTCGTTGTTGTCGCCGCGCGACATCCACATGCGGAAGGCTTTTTCGCGCAGATCCCGCCGCGTCGAATAGGTGAGCAAAGGCTCCATCGCCGAGCGGGTGTTGGCGAAGACATATTTGCCCTCAAGCTTCTTGTCTTTGGCCGCGCCTGCGGCTGCCGAAACCAGCCAATCAGGCAATCCTGCCAGATCGCTCTTCTCCAGCGTCAGCCAATGATTTTCCTCGTCCGCCAATTCATTCTGGCTGAACGCGGTGTAAACCGTGGCGAGTTCCTGGTTGACTTCAGCCAGCCGCTTCTTGTCGGCCGGGTTCAAGGCAGCGCCTTCGCGGGCGAAGCGGCGATAGGTGACCCACACCAGCCGTTTTTGTTCGGCTGTCAGACCAAGTGCGTCGCGCTGGTCGTAAACCGCCTTGATGCGAGCAAACAGGGCAGGGTTCTGTACCACCTCGTCGCCGAAGGCCGCGAAGATCGGGCTCATCTCCTTTTCCACGGCCTGCATGTCTTTATCATTCAGGGTCGAGGTGTAGATGTTGAAAAAGGCGGCGGCGCGTCCCAGCGGACGTCCGGAATCTTCCAGCGCCAGAATCGTGTTCTCAAAAGTCGGGGCCGCCGGGTTGCTCGCGATTTTGGCGATTTCGGCACGATTCTCCGCAATCCCTTCTTTCAGCGCTGGCACGAATTCTGCCAGCTTAACCTTGGCAAAGTCGGGAACCCCGCCATAGGGGCCCGTCCAGGGAGACAAAAGAGCGTAGTCGGGGGCTGCGGCCATCATGGGTTGGATCGTCGACATTGCGGTTGCAGCTGCCGAGGCTAGCAGAAAAGTGCGTCTTTGCATGGGCTTCCCTGGAAAAATGGAGACGTTCTGTTGTGGGGCCATCAGCGGGGCGGCACAAGCCGGAGCCTCGCTAGCCGCCGCGTCAGGATGTCATAGGACAAAGGAGTAAGGCAAATACTTCTCGCCGGAGGCGATCCGCTATGATGGGCGCAGAGCCGCACCAAAAAAAGCGGCCATAGGGAGAAATACCGTGCGCCTTACTCTGCACACAGACTATGCGCTGCGCATGCTAACGCTGCTCGCGCTGGAACCGGAAGAACTGCATACCATCGCGAGCGTAGCACAGCGCTACAAGATTTCACGCAACCATCTGATGAAGGTGGCACAGACGCTCATCCAGGCAGGCTTTGTTGCCAGCGTGCGCGGGCGCCACGGTGGGCTGCGGCTGGGAATGGATCCGGCCGCGATCAAGCTGGGGGCTGTGGTTCGCGCCACCGAGGATGGATTCCACCTCGTCGAATGTTTCGATCGCAAGAGCAACACCTGCGTGATCACGCCGGCCTGTGGTTTGCGCAAGCCTTTGGAGGAGGCGATGTTGGCCTTCCTGGAGGTGCTTGACCGCACCAGCTTGGCCGATGTCGCTCAGACCCCCGGCAAGGCCACGCGCATGCGCCGCCTCTTGACCGAGGGCGCCGCGGTCGTGCTGTAGCGGCCTCAGCGTGGCGAAAAATTTCGGGGGACGCTCCACCGGTTTCGACAAACCGGCCGGAGTGGACTAAAGAATCGAGCGCGGGCCCGTGATTCCGGGCGCCGCTTGTCGTCCTATTAGCTTCGGGTCAGACGTTGGACACCAAGAAACCATCCTCTCGCAAACAGCGCGGCGCCAATACCATTCTCGATGTGGCGCGGCGGGCCGGCGTTTCGCCGATGACTGTCAGCCGTGTCGTCAATGGTGAGAAGAACGTCCGCCCGGACACGCGTGCTGCCGTGCTGGCTGCCGTGAAGGCACTCAACTATTCGCCCAACCCCGCGGCGCGCTCGCTGGCAGGGGCTGAGGCGGCCCGCATTGGTCTCATCTATTCCAATCCAAGCGCCGCTTACCTCACCGAGTTTCTTGTCGGTGCGCTGGACGAGGCGAGCCGCACCTCCGTGCAAATCATGCTCGAGAAATGCGAAGCGACCAGCGCCGGTGAGCGTTCGGCGGTGCGCAAGCTTGTCGCCAGCGGTGCCGCCGGAGTGATCCTGCCACCGCCCTTGTGCGAATCGCATGATGTGCTCGACGAGTTGAAGATCACTGGCCTTCCCACCGTGGCGGTCGCGACGGGCCGCTTCGGAAAGGGCGCCTCTTGCGTCCATATCAATGACACGGCGGCAGCACGGGAAATGACGAATTACCTCCTGACGCTCGGGCATCGCCGGATTGGTTTCATCAAGGGACATCCCAATCAAAGCGCCAGCCAGGAACGCGAGAAGGGCTTTCTGACCGCCCTCGCGGAAGCCGGAATCAAATTCGATCCCGCACTCATGGTGCAGGGTTATTTCAGCTATCGCTCCGGGCTCGACGCCACGGAAACGCTGCTCACAGGCAAGCAGCAGCCCACCGCCATTTTTGCCAGCAATGATGACATGGCCGCTGCTGCGGTCTCGGTTGCGCACCGCAAGGGTCTCGACATTCCTGGCGATTTGTCGATCGTCGGCTTCGACGATACGGCGATTGCGACCAATATCTGGCCGGAACTGACGACCATCCGCCAGCCGGTCACCGCCATGGCCGAGATCGCCATCGACCTCATTGTGCAAACCATCCGTTCGAACAAGCGCAACGGGGGGGAGACCAAGGCGGTTGATCATTTGGTGAACTATTCGCTCATCAAACGCGGCTCGGCAGGCGCCCCAAGGGGCGTCGCTCCCATCAAGCCCGCCGAATAGGCCTTCGCAGACCACGGAACGGCACAGTTGTGGCAGGCGAAGAGGTCGCGCTGCGGAGGAAATCTGTTCCTCCCGCACCGCGGAACATAACCGGGCTGGGCTTGTTTTGGCGGCCGCGGGCAGGGTGCGGTAACGTCTCCGAGACCCTGTCCCATAATCGTTGACGGGCTTCTTAGGCCGTTCCATTAGTGCGCCCCAGGACCCACTAGGCCGGACCAATTGCCGCTCGCTTCTTGATAACGCTACCGATACGGTGGCGCGCCGCAATATGGCAGGGTCAACTGTGTTCGGCTGGGCCCGAGTAAAGACTGCTCGCAGGGAAGAACCAGGACAAACGTCCGGATGAGGGGATATTAATGGCGAAGACCAATTATGCACTGATTACAGGCTTGACGGTCGCCGCAACGCTCGGCGGCTTGCTGTTCGGCTATGACACGGCCGTGATTTCCGGGGCCACCGAAGCGATCAAAGTGAATTTCGTCGATCCGTGGCACTTGAGCGAAGGCTGGTCCAATCTTCTGCACGGTTTCGCCGTGTCCTGCGCCCTTCTGGGTTGCGTGATCGGCGCCTTGGCCGCTGGTCCCATCTCCACTCATATTGGCCGCAAATGGGGTCTTTTGATCGCGGGCGTGCTGTTCTTCATCTCCAGCGTCGGTGCGGGTTATCCCGAGATGATCTGGAGCATTTTTGGTGCGGCCCATGAAAAGGCGCTGCCCTTCTTCATCATGTATCGCCTCTTTGGCGGCGTCGCGATCGGCATGGCTTCCATGCTGGCACCGATGTACATCAGCGAAATGGCGCCGACCAATATCCGTGGCATGCTGCTGACCTTCGAGCAGATCGCCATCGTGGTGGGCATCAACCTCGTCTATTTCGTCAACTTCTTCATCCAGTCCGGCCGCAGCCACGACTTCCTGATGCATGACGGCTGGCGTTTCATGCTGGCATCTGCTGCGATCCCGGCGACACTGCTGATCCTCTGCATGCTGGTTGTGCCGGAAACGCCGCGCTATTTGGTGCTCAAGGACCGCAACAACGAAGCCTTGGCGCTTCTGAAGCGCCTCTTCGGCAACGAAGAAGCCGAACGCACGCTGGGCGAAATCAAAGAGACGCTGGTCGAACACACACGCCCGCTGTTTTCCTATGGTTGGCTGGTGGTGATCGTCGGCATTGTGATCTCGGTCTTCCAGCAAGCCGTCGGTATCAATGCAGTGCTCTATTTCGCACCGCATATGTTCGAAAATATGGGCTCCTCGCCGAACGACGCCTTCCTGCAATCGGCATGGTTTGTCGGCGTCTCGATGACTCTCTTCACCCTGGTCGCGACCTTCACCGTGGAAAAGCTCGGCCGCAAGGCGCTGCTATTCTGGGGCGCTGTGGTGATGGCAGTGGCGATGGTCACGCTCGGCTGTCTCTTCAATTGGCATCTGGTCAGCGCCACGGGCGCCTCTGGTGCGGCTTCGGGTGGTTCGTCCTACGTCGCGATTGCGGCTGTGGTGGTTTACATCATCGGCTTCTCCTTCTCTTGGGGGCCGATCGTGTGGGTGCTCTTGGCTGAGATGTATCCCAACTCGATCAAGGGCCAGGCCATGTCCATCGCGGTCGCAGCCCAATGGGTCGCCAATTTTATCGTCTCGCAAACCTTCCCGATGTTGGATGGCTCCTCGGCCCTCAACCGCGCCTTCAACCACGGCTTCGCCTATTGGCTCTATGGTGCGAGTGCGGTGGTTGCAGCCTGGTTCGTCCTGCGCTACGTGCCCGAAACCAAAGGCCGTAGCCTGGAAGACATGGAAAAAGTTTGGCACCGTAAGAAGGTTTGAGGGGCATGATCACACTAGGACGCAGCGGTCTCGAGATCGACATCGCCCCGGATATGGGCGGCGCGGTCACACGGCTGGCGATTGGGGATGTTCCGGTGATGCGCGTGGGTGGGACCACCCACGTGCTGGACGCCTCGTGCTTTCCGCTCGTGCCGGTCGCCAACCGGATCGAGAACGGCGTCTTCACCTTTGGGGGGAGGCAGTATCGCCTTCCCCTAAATTTCGGGGACCATCCCCATGCTCTGCATGGCCATGGCTGGCAGACCGCTTGGCGGGTTGAGACGGTGTCGCGTGATCGCGTCAGTCTTGCCTATGATCATGCGCGTGATGCCTGGCCCTGGGCCTATGCGGCAGAGCAGGTCTTCACCATGACCGATGATGGCATCGCGATTACGCTGTCGCTGCGCAGTCGGGACGATAACCCGATGCCTTACAGCCTCGGCCTGCATCCCTATTTTCCCCGCTGCGCAGGTTCGCGCCTGACGGCGTCTGTTAAGGGTATGTGGCGCGGCGATGCGACCATGATCCCAACCGAACTTGTGACGGCCACGGATTTGATCGATCTCGGCAAGGGGCAGCTGGTTTCCAAGGCGCCTTTCGTCGATAATACCTTTACTGGTTGGCAGGGCCCGGCGCGCATCGAGCAGCCTGAGTTAGGGCTGGAAATCACGCTCAAAGCCTCGGCCAATTGCGGATTTCTCCACGTTTTTATGCCCGAAGGGGCGGACTTTTTCTGTGCCGAACCGACCACGGCCATGCCCAATGCCATCAATCGGCTGGAATCGGTCGAGGAAACAGGGCTTGGCGTCTTGGATCCGGGCGAGACCGTCTCTATGGAAATGGTCCTCGGCGTCCGCAAGCTTTAGCGGGAAGTGGGCAAAACGGGCCCGCACCGGCTAAGATCGATTCGGTACATCGCGAAGAGGGCGACGCATGCAATCGCATTGGTTGATCCCGGGGTCCAAGGGTTTGATCCAGCACAGTCTGCTGCTGCTGTCTGTCATGGCCTGCATGGGCTCGGCAGAAGCGCAGCAACAGACCAAGGCGCCGCTCACGCCCGCCTTGGTCACGGCCTCCGCGGAGTTCGCTGCCACCAGCGATATTCATCCCGAAATCTGGCCGCTGGTTCCACCGCCGCCGCGCGATTCAGCTATTGACGACGAAGTCGCCCGCCTCTTGTCGCAGATGACGCTGGAGGAAAAAATCGGGCAGATGATGCAGCCCGAAATCAAGTCGCTCACACCGGACGACATCGGCCGCTATCACCTCGGTTCGGTGCTAAATGGCGGCGGCACCGGTCCGCATGACGATCTGCGCGCGCCTGCACAAGATTGGCTCGCAGCAGCTGACACCTATTACAACGCCTCAATGGCGGCCCGGCCGGGTATTCCACTTCTCTGGGGCATCGATGCCGTGCATGGGCACGGCCACATTATCGGCGCCACGCTTTTCCCGCACAACATTGCGCTTGGCGCCATGCGCGATCCCGATCTGGTCCGCCAAATTGGTGAAATCACCGCCAACGAAATTCGCGTCACCGGCCAAGATTGGACCTTTGCGCCGACTATCGCCGTGGTCCGTGATGACCGCTGGGGCCGCAGCTATGAGGGCTATTCGGAAGAGCCCACGCTGGTGGCCCAGAATGCCGCCGCGATGGTGGAAGGTCTGCAAGGTAAGCCCGGCAGTGATGATTATCTGAAGGGCGGCCACGTCCTGGCCTCCATCAAGCATTTCATTGGTGACGGCGGTACCGATCATGGCGTCAATGCTGGCAACACGACTTATAGTGAAACGGCGCTACGCGATCTCTTTGCCCCCGCTTACGCCGCCGCGATCAAGGCCGGGGCGCAGAATGTGATGGTGTCCTATTCGAGTTGGCGCGGCACCAAAATGCATGTCCAAAAGGGTCTGGTCAGCGACGTCTTGATCGGCCGCATGGGCTTTCCGGGCTTCGTCATCAGCGACTTTCAGGCCATCGATTTCGTGCCTGGCTGTACCGTCTCGGATTGTCCGCAAGCCGCCAATGCCGGTATCGACATGTTCATGACGGCCAAAGATTGGCGCACGCTTTATGGCAACCTCGTCAATGAGACCAGCGCTGGGATCATCCCCATGGCGCGGGTCGATGAAGCCGTCTCACGCATTCTGCGTGTAAAGCTTGAGATGGGCTTGATGAAGGCTGGCAAGCCTTCGCAGCGCCCCTATGCTGGCCATTACGAACTGCTGGGTTCGCCCGAGCATCGCGCCGTGGCGCGGCAGGCCGTCCGCGAGTCGCTGGTTCTGCTCAAGAATGATGGCGGGCTTTTGCCGTTGTCGCCGCGCTCGCATGTGCTGGTGGCCGGAGACGGCGCCAACAACATGACCAAGCAGACCGGCGGCTGGACCATCACCTGGCAGGGCACTAACACCAGCCGCTCCGATTTTCCCCATGCCGCCACCGTCTATGATGGTGTCAAAGCCACCGTCGAGGCCGCTGGCGGTACCGCCTTCTTGAGCGAGGATGGCTCCTTCCGCGAGCGGCCCGATGTCGCCATCGTGGTGTTTGGCGAGAACGCCTATGCCGAAGGCGGCGGCGATATCGCGACGCTTGAGTATCAGCCGGGTGACAAGCACGACCTCAAGCTGCTGCAACGCTTGCAGGCGCAAGGCATCCCCGTGGTAGCGGTTTTCCTCTCTGGCCGCCCGCTCTATGTGACGCCTGAAATCAATGCCTCCAACGCATTCGTGGCCACTTGGCAGCCCGGTTCGGAAGGCGAGGGCGTCTCGGATATGCTCTTTGCCAATGCCGATGGCTCGGTGGCTTATGACTTCCGGGGCCGCCTGTCCTTTTCCTGGCCGCGTGCGCCTGATCAATATGACCTCAACGTCGGGCAAGAACCCTATTTTCCGCTCTTTGCGTTCGGCTATGGCCTAACCTATGGCGCGCCGCGCAACATCGGCAAATTGCCGGAAGCCTCCGGGCGTGACGTGGCCAAGGTCGCGTTCGCCGGCGCCGCACCTTCTGCCGAGCGTCGCATCTTGTTTGAAAATGGCGAGACTTCGCCCGGTTGGATCGTAGCCGCCGCGGGGCAGCGTGTTGTCTCGAGTATTTCGCTGCGGGGTCTCTCTGCCTCGCGCTCGGCCGCAGCCGGCATTGAAGCCAGTTGGTCGACCCATGTACCGGTCAGCCTCACCATCGCTGGCCCGCCCACCAATCTCATCCGCGAATCTGAACGCGGCTTAAGCCTCTCCATGGTGTTGCGCGTTGATAAGGCGCCGACCTCCGCCGTGGTGCTGGCGATGGGCTGTGGACCGCTCTGCGGCGGCAAGCTCGATGTCACGCATGTGATGAAGGAAGCGGTCGGCCGCGGTCAGACCACCGTCAGTGTTCCGCTGTCCTGCCTGCGCGCCGCGGGAACGGATATGTCGAATGTGCCAACGCCCTTCGCCTTGACCACCAGCGGCACCTTCGCGGTCTCGTTGTCGGCGGTTCGCATTGTGCGCGAAGCAGAAGCGCTTTCCTGCGCTGCCGTACCGCCAGTCACCGCGGCCGTGGTGGTGCCAGCCGGCAGCCGGCGCGATTTCTATGTGCCGAACCAGCATGTGTCCAAAAAGAAGAAAACAGGGGAAGTGCATGAACGGAAGAAACGTTCTTCGAGTACTCCTGCTTCTGATCATAAGCGTCCTCGCCGTCACAAGCGCTGAGGCACGCGACAAGGCTGAGCCGCTCCTGGGTGCGCCGAATGGTTTGGCGCAAACCCCGCCTATGGGGTGGAACAGCTGGAACAGGTTCGCCTGCCATGTGAACGAGGCGCTGATCCGCTCGGCTGCTGATGCTATGGTCAGCAGCGGTATGCGGGATGCAGGTTACAGCTATATCGTCATTGACGATTGCTGGCAGGGCGAGCGCGACGCCAAAGGCTTCATGGCGCCTGATGCCAAGAAATTCCCCTCTGGAATGAAGGTGCTCGCCGATTATGTTCATGCCAAAGGCCTGAAATTCGGCATCTATTCGGACGCCGGTACGAAAACCTGCGGCGGTTTTCCCGGCAGTCACGGCTATGAGACCCAGGACGCCCAGCGTTATGCCGAGTGGGGCGTCGACTATCTCAAATACGACTGGTGCAATACCGATAAGCAGGATGCGCCATCGTCGTATCTGACCATGAGCAAGGCGTTGCAGGCGAGCGGGCGGCCGATCGTTTTTTCGCTGTGCGAATGGGGCAATACCAAGCCGTGGTTATGGGCCCAGAACATCGGCAATCTTTGGCGCAACACCGGTGACATTGCTGATCGCTGGGATGGCATGGACCCCAATGGCTACAGCATGGGCCTGCTCAAGATCGTCGACATGCAGGCGGGCCTCGAAGCCTATGCCGGTCCGGGGCATTGGAACGATCCCGACATGCTGGAAGTCGGCAATGGCGGCATGACAGACAATGAGTATCGCGCGCATTTCAGCCTCTGGGCGATGTTCGCAGCCCCGCTAATCGCCGGTAACGACCTCGCCGCCATGAGCCCCGCAACACGCGACATTCTGCTGAACAAAGAGGTTATTGCGGTCGATCAGGACAGTTTGGGTGTTGCAGCCAGCCGGGTCTGGAAGGATGGCGACGCCGAGGTCTGGGTTCGTCCTTTGAAGGGCGGTGGCCGTGCGGTGGTGCTGCTCAATCGCGGCCTGACGCCGCGCGAAATTGGCGTAAGCTGGGAACAGCTGCGCTATCCCGACCATCTTGTGGCCAAATTGCGCGATCTTTGGCTGCATAAAGAGACCGGCACGGCCACGGCGCGCACCAGCGCTGTTGTCGCTGGTCACGCGGTTGTGATGCTTACGATTAGCCCTTGATCTGGCGGGTAAAATAAGGCGGAGGCAAGATGTTCGGCACGTTTCATCCGTGTTAGGATGCAGCGCACTCTAAGAGCTGCCTGCGGCCGCGATAAAGCCTTACAATCATAACAGTCGCGGACTGTCGGCACGGGAGGCTGACATGTCTAGCAATGAAAACACGTTTTCGCGCCGGGGATTGATTGGCTCCGGGGCCGCCCTTGCCACAGCGGTTTTGGCTGGCTCCTCAGCGCTGGCGCAGACTGTTGTCCCCCCGGTGCCCGGTGCCCCCCCCGACGATGCGGCGCGCATCGCGACAGAGGATGACGCCGCAGCACGCATGGTGATCCCGGTTATGATCGGCGGACGCGGGCCGTTCCGCTTTGTTGTCGACACCGGCGCCGACCGCTCCGTGATCGCTGATGATGTCGCCCTTCAATTGGGTCTGATCCGCGGCAATGATGTCACCGTGCAAGGCGTCGTGCGCTCTTACAATTCGCGCTTCGTGGCCGTGGCTGATTTGACCTTCGGTTCCTCTCAGCGCCGCAATCTGTCGATGCCCGTCTTGCCGCGCCTTTATATGGAGGCGGATGGCTATCTTGGCCTCGACGCCGTTGACGGTTCGCGCGTCACTCTCGATTTTCAAAATCGCTCTTTACAAATCGACCACTCGCATCACGCCGGTTATGTCATTGCCCGTCCGCAAGAGGTTGCCATTCCTGTGCGTGGCGCGATGGGACACTTGCGGGCTCTCAATTGCCGCGTGGAAGACGTCGCCGCCACCTGCTTCCTCGATACGGGTGCACAAATTTCCTGCGGTAACACGCGACTGTTCAAGGCGCTCTTGGAGCACAACCCCGACACAGTTGTGGTCGGCACCTTGCCCATCACCGGCATCACGGGCGGCGTGATCATGGCCAAGATCGTCCGCGTCAATCGCATCAAATTGCATGGGGTCACGTTTACCGACGCGGTCGTAGCAATCGCGGACATGCAAGTCTTCGACGTGTGGGGCTTGGCGCAGGAACCGGCTTTGCTGGTCGGGATGAATTTCTTACGCCAATTCGCGCGCGTATCCATTGACTACGCCGTCAAGGAAATCCGCTTCGATCTGGCCAGTATGGTCCTTGCCCGCTGGGGCTAGATTGTCTTAGAGCCGATCCAAGAAGTTGGGATTCAGGCGCAATCAGATGACTTGGTCAAGCGTCGCAGCATGATCTTGATCATGGCGAGGCGGACGAACGCGGCGACGGTTGAAGTGTAGCGTTCGAAATCGCGGGCCAGGCGCC
>JARLIR010000238.1 GCA_031291635.1 Rhizomicrobium sp.
GACGGCGAAGGCTTCGATGTCTTCGTCGCTGTTGGTTTCGGTGGCGGCGACGATCAGCAGGTCGCGCAGGTCACGATCGGAAGGGCTCAGGCGCGAGGCCGGAACCCCGCCCAAGATGCCCTTTGTTGCCAGTGCCTCCACCACCTCCGCCGCGGGCTTGGAAAGGCGCAGCGTGAACTCGTTGAAGAAAGTTGATGTGACCAGTGTCACCCCTTTGACCTCCGAAAGCCGGTCGGCGAGCTTGGTGGCCTTGGCATGGTTGAGGGCGGCCAGCCGGGTGAAACCATCCTCACCTAGGAGGCTCAGATGGATTGTGAAGGCCAGTGCGCAAAGCCCTGAATTTGTACAGATATTGCTCGTTGCCTTGTCTCTGCGAATATGCTGCTCGCGAGTGGATAAGGTCAGCACAAAGCCGCGGCGGCCCAAACTATCCACAGTTTGTCCACAGAGCCTGCCAGGCATCTGGCGGACATATTTCTCCCGCGTGGCGAACAGGCCGACATAAGGCCCCCCGAAATTGAGACCGTTGCCAAGGGACTGGCCTTCCGCCACCACGATGTCCGCGCCTTGCGCCCCGGGCGACTCCAAGAGCCCCAGACTGACCACTTCGGTGACCACCACGATCAGCAAAGCGCCTTTGGCATGAACCACTTGCGCCAAACTCTTCAAGTTCCGCAAGAGTCCGAAGACGTCGGGTGACTGCACCACCACGCAAGCGGTCTCGTCATCGATCAGGCTGGCGAGATCTTCCTCGGCGCCCGGCGTCACCAGCGCCCGTTTGGTCACGCCATGCAGATTGGCGACGGTCTCGACCGTCTCGACATAGTGCAAATGCAGGCCACCGGAGAGGATCGCCTTGGGCCGTTTGGTGATGCGCTGGGCCATCAGCACCGCTTCGGCCGTCGCCGTTGAGCCGTCATAGAGCGAGGCGTTGGCCACTTCCATGCCGGTCAGAAGCGCCACTTGGGTCTGGAATTCGAACAAGACCTGCAGCGTGCCTTGGCTGATTTCCGGCTGGTAGGGGGTGTAGGAAGTGAGGAACTCGGAACGCTGAATCAGGTGATCCACCGC
>JARLIR010000239.1 GCA_031291635.1 Rhizomicrobium sp.
GCTGTCGTAACGAAGTCCCTTCCGGCACGCGGCTTTGCGATGCTCAGGCTTCCACATTGGCGGCACTCCCAAAAGAATCACCGCCAACTACAGAATCACATCCGATTCTCGGGACACAACAACTTCTTGGATCGGCTCTTACCAAAAATACCAGTAGAGCCCGGCCAGACACAACACGACCAGCCCGGCGGCAACGTTGTAGCCGAGCTCGGTCTTGAAATCGACGCCGCTGGGATCGATGCCTGATTTTCCACGTTTGGTCAAAAGTGAGCCGCCAATCGCGACCGCGAGACACAACAGGAAGACCTGCCCGATACGCACCATGAAGGGGATTTCCGGCAGGAAGAGTGCATAGTAACCCGAACCGAGAACGGATGTTGCGGCAGCCAACAGTGCGCCGGTCTCATTGGCGCGCGGCCAGAAAAGACCCAGCGCAAAGATCACCACTACACCCGGCGACAGGAAGGCGGTGTAGTCCTGGATATATTGAAAGGCTTGGTCCCAATGATTCAGCAGCGGCGCGGCCAAGGCCATCGCCACGATCAGCGCGGCGATAGCCGTGAAGCGGCCCAGAATGACCAGCAGGCGGCGGCTTACTTTGGGGTAGAGGACTTTCACCACGTCATTGGTGGTGATCTTGGCGATTGAACTCAGGGTGGATCCGGTCGAGGCGATGATGGCGGCCACCAGCGCTACAAAAACAAAACCAAGCAGTCCCGGCGGCAACATGTTCATCAGCAGGGGGTAGGCTGCATCGGCCCGTGCCAGGGGCGCCGGTAGAAGATAGGCCGCGGCGAGGCCCGGCAGCACCACGATCACCGGCATCAGCAACTTCAGGAAGGCTGCCAGGATCATGCCGCGTTGCACTTCGCGCACGCTTGAGGCCGCCAGCGCCCGCTGCACGATGTACTGGTTGCAGCCCCAATAAGAAAAGTGAATGACCCACATCGAACCGAACAGTGCGGTCATGCCCGGCAGGTATTTGTAATAGGGATTGCCGGGATGCAAGATCATGTGGAAGTGACCGGGCAAGCCCGTCGTCAGAGCGGTAAACCCTGCGGCCAGCCCGTGACCTGCGCTGATATGTTCGAGCGCGAACACGGCCATCACCAGCCCGCTGAGCACCAGCATACCGACTTGCACCACATCGGTGAAATGCGTGGCCTTCAAGCCGACATAGAGCGCGTAATTACCAGCTACCAAGCCCAAAAGTACGACGCTCATGGTCAGCGACAGCCCGGTCACGGCGTGAACGGCATTGGCGCCAAGCCACATCGTCGCCGTTAGGCTGACGAGCGTGTAGAGCGCAATCCAAAACAAGGCCAGCGTCACTTGCGTCCTGGCGCCATAACGAAGCTGCAGAAATTGCGGCATCGTCGAAACTTGGTTTTTGAGAAAGATGGGCAGGACATATTTCGCAACCACAACGATGGCAAAGGCTGCCAGCCACTCATAAGCCGCGATACCGATGCCAAGCGCATAGGCTGCTGCTGACATGCCGATGATCTGCTCGGCAGAAATGTTAGCGGCAATCACCGAGGTGCCGATGGCCCACCAGGGCAGGGCGCGATGTTTCGGCGCCCGCTCATCAAAATCGTCATCGTCGGTTCGGCCGCTACGCTGGAACAGGTGCGCGACCGCCAAGACCAAGACAGCATAGATTATGATGACAATAACGTCGAAGAGGCGCAGGTGCATGCCAGTCCCCCAAACTTAGCCTGCTCGCGAATCGGAACGCCAAATGATATCGCTATCAATCACGGTTGCAATTGAGCCCGGTACCCTGGCATGACAAGCGTTGTAAATGACTGAACGCAAATTGCCACAAGTGCTAAAGTTGGGTTAAGAGCAGCCCGCCATGAATTACCGCCACGCCTTTCATGCTGGAAACTTTGCCGACGTGGCAAAGCATCTTGCCCTGGTTGCGATCCTCCAGCACCTCGCAAAGAAACCTGCAGGCTTTGTGGTGATCGACACCCATGCTGGCAGCGGAAGCTATGATCTCAGCAGTGCTGAAGCCCGCCGCACGGGTGAAGCGGTAACCGGGGTCATGTGTCTCGATGGCCTCCTCGGCGGCAACGACGTTTTGACAACCTACCTGTCGCTTGCCAACGATGAAAAGCGCTATCCCGGCTCGCCGCTCATTGCCGCCAAACTGCTGCGGCCGCAAGACCGGCTCGTGGCAATTGAAAAGCATCCCGAGGAGCGTGCTGCGCTCACAGCGACCTTACGACCGTTTTTGAGGGCGCGCGCGGAAGAGGGCGATGGCTACCGGCGGCTTCTGGCGCTGCTGCCTCCACCCGAGCGGCGCGGACTGGTGCTCATCGATCCGCCTTATGAATCGCCAGCGGAGTTCACCGAGGCCGCCAAGGCCTTTGCAGCGGCTTACCGGCGCTTTGCCACGGGGACCTATATGATCTGGTTTCCGATCAAATCAGCGGCTGAGGCGAACGGGTTTTGTGGCGAGGTCATGGCCTCTGGGGCCACCAAATTGCTGCGGCTTGATGTGCGGCTGGCAAGCGCTGGCGAGGGCAAATTGAGCGCTGCCGGCCTTTTGATCGTCAATCCACCCTGGCAGTTGCAGAGCGTCTTGGCGGACGCCCTGGCCCTGGTCGCGCCGCGTCTGGGGGCCGAGGTGCATTTTGAGGCCGTCGGCGAGGCCGCCGAATAGCGGCCCGGTGCCGCGCCTACCCCCTTCAGGAGCCCTTCGCGGCGCTTTTCCGCACGGCCGATGACGAATTCCGTCCGACCCGGCGCTATGGCGCTTGCGCTGCCGGGCGGGCTCCAGTATTGGAACGCCCCTTGCCCGCGGACAGGTGGCAGAGCGGTTGAATGCACCGCACTCGAAATGCGGCATACGGGAGACCGTATCGGGAGTTCGAATCTCCCCCTGTCCGCCA
>JARLIR010000040.1 GCA_031291635.1 Rhizomicrobium sp.
AGTTGGCGCGGAGCTTGCTAGGGATCTGGGGTACCACCGGTTCAGACAATGAGGAGGCGGCTATTCTGGAGTTGACGCAAAATGCCGTGGCGGCTTTCCGGCGCGTGATTGCCGAAACCGGCGACAATGACATCCTCGGTATCCGCATCGCGGCGAGTGGCGGATGTTCAGGCTATCAATACGAACTTGGCCTTGAAGCCGAAGCGCGCGAAGGCGATGCCGTCATCCATTTCGACGACGTGATGGTGTTCGTGGACGCCGAGTCCAAAGCCGCGCTCGCCGGGGTCGAAGTCGATTTCTGCGAAAGCCCGCAAGCGGCAGGTTTTGTTTTCCACCAACCCAACAGTTGCGGCTCTTGCGGCAAACGCAAAGCTTGCGGGAGCTGACGCCATGCTGGAACAAGTTGTTGACATGCCGTTGCCACCGCCCCCCGTGAGCGAGCGTGATGCCGTGATCGCGTCCGTCATCGCCGAGATGCGCCCGGTGTTACAGCGCGACGGTGGCGATATCGAACTCATCACCATCGAAGGTGATATGGTTGTGGTCGATATGAAGGGCAGCTGTGTCGGTTGCGTCCTGGCCTCGGTCACCTTGGCTGGTGTGCGCAAGAAGCTGATGGATGCGGTCGGTGGGCTTTTGCGCGTCATGCCGCTCTCCGCGACAACTATAAGGCGCAGCTGATGCAACCCGTCGTCATCAACGATACCACCCTGCGTGATGGCGAACAGGCCGCTGGCGTTGCTTTCCGGGCTTGCGAAAAACGGGCCATTGCGACGGCACTCGATGCCGCTGGTGTGCCCGAAATGGAAGTCGGCGTTCCGGCGATGGGGCGGGAAGAACAAGACGACATCCGCGCCGTAGCACAGTTGGGCCTTGGTGCTCGCCTCATCACTTGGTGCCGGATGCGGGAAGACGATCTGCAGGCGGCACGGGCTTGTGGCGTCAGCATGGTCAATATGTCGATACCGGTCTCGGATCAGCAGCTGCAGAGCAAACTCGGCCGGGATCGCGCCTGGGCCTTGCGGGAAATCCGCCGCATGGTCGGTATGGCGCGCGATTACGGGCTGGAAGTGGCGCTCGGTGGCGAAGATTCTTCCCGCGCCGATCTGGACTTTGTCATTGAAGCGGCAGCGACGGCGCATGAAGCAGGGGCGCGGCGCTTTCGTTTCGCTGATACGCTCGGCATTCTCGATCCCTTTGCCACCATTGAAATTTTCCGCAAGCTGCGCGCGGCGTTGTCTTGTGAGCTCGAAATTCATGCCCACGACGATCTCGGCTTGGCGACGGCCAATTCTCTCGCCGCGGTGCTGGGCGGTGCTAGCCATGTCAATACCACGGTCAACGGCCTCGGCGAGCGTGCTGGTAATGCGCCGCTGGAAGAGGTGGTGATGGCCTTGTCCCACCTTTATCACCGCGACACCGGCATTGCCCCCGCGCAACTCTCGGAGATTTCGCGTCTCGTGGCAGGTGTTTCGGGCCGCCCGGTGCCGGCGGGAAAATCTATTGTGGGCGAGGGCGTCTTCACGCATGAATCGGGTATCCACGTCCATGGTCTTTTGCGCGACCGGCAAAATTATCAAAGTCTCGACCCTTCCGAACTCGGCCGTGAGCATCGCCTCGTCTTGGGCAAACATTCCGGCGTCGCGGGCGTCTTGCATGCCTATGCGCAGCTCGGCCTCGCGCTGGACGAGACCCAGGCGCGGCAAATCCTTGGCCATGTGCGGGCTTTCGCCAATGAGGCCAAAGAGGCCCCTGGCGATGACGATTTGAAACGATTTTACCGCGAAACGCGGTGCGGAACGGTGGCGCCATGAGTGCGTTTGACGAAGATCTGGCCGGGCTTTCCAGCGCCGAAGAGTTCTTAGACTACTTCGGCCTTGCTTTCGACACACAGGTTATCGCCGCCAGCCGTCTGCACATTTTGAAGCAGTTTCACGACAATCTGGCTGAGGTCGAGGGTCTGGAAACACTCCAAGACGAGGCCAAACGCGCGGTTTATCGCGAACAACTGACGCGTGCCTATCAGCGCTTTATCACCGGCACTGCCCTGACAGAACGTGTTTTCCCGCGGTTGGTGCAGGCCAAAGGCGCATTTGTCGCTTTGTCCTCTCTGCGCCTGCCGCCTAAATCGGGTAAAGCCACTTGAGTAATCGGGAGCTATCCATGACCAAGCCAACCATGATCACCGTCGACGGCAACGAGGCCTGTGCCTCTGTGGCCTATCGGATGAACGAATTGGCGGTCATTTATCCGATCACGCCATCCTCCACGATGGGCGAACTCGCCGATCAATGGATGAGCGAAGGCAAGACCAACCTCTGGGGCCGCGTCCTCGATGTGGTGGAGATGCAGTCTGAAGGTGGCGCCGCCGGTGCCGTGCATGGGGCCTTGCAGGCAGGCGCGCTGGCGACCACCTTCACGGCCTCCCAGGGCCTGCTGCTGATGATCCCCAACATGTACAAGATTGCGGGCGAGCTGACGCCCTTTGTGATGCATGTGACGGCGCGCACCATCGCTACCCATGCCTTGTCGATCTTTGGCGATCATTCTGATGTCATGGCCGTACGCCAGACGGGTTTTGCCATGCTGGCCTCGGCCTCGGTGCAAGAGGCGCAGGATATGGCGGCGGTGTCGCAATCGGCCTCGCTGCGTTCGCGCGTGCCGTTTGTGCATTTCTTCGATGGGTTCCGCACCTCGCATGAAGTGGCTAAGATTATGCCCCTGTCGGATGACGACCTGCGCGGTATGGTCGACGAGCACGAGATTACGGCGCTGCGTCGCCGGGCGCTCAGCCCCGATCATCCAGTGGTGCGCGGCACGGCGCAGAACCCCGACCTTTATTTCCAGGGCGTCGAAGCGCGCAACCCCTATTACGATGCACTGCCCGACATCGTGCAAAGCGAGATGGACCGCTTGGCCAAGATTACCGGCCGGCCCTACAAGATCTTCGATTACGTCGGCGACCCGGATGCGGCCGAAATCATCATCGTGATGGGCTCTGGTGCTGAAACCGTTGCTATGACGGCGACCTATCTGAACAAATTAGGCCGGAAGACTGGCGTGCTCAACGTGCGTCTGTTCCGTCCTTTCTCGGTCGAAGCCTTTGTGAAGGCCATACCGGCGAGCGTGCGCAAGATTGCCGTGCTCGATCGCACCCGCGAGCCGGGTTCGGTAGGCGAGCCTTTGTTCCAGGATGTGGTGTCGGCCTTGGCGGAAGCGCGCGGGCAGGGCATCTCGACCCTCGATCCGGTCGTGATCGGCGGGCGCTATGGCCTGGCCTCTAAGGAATTCACCCCTGCCATGGTGCGGGCGATCTATGACGAGCTGGCACAGGAAAAGCCGCGGCGCCGCTTCACCGTCGGCATCACCGATGACATTGGCAAGCTGTCGTTGGCAGTCGACAACCGCTTCCAGATCGAGATTCCCAATGAACGCCGAGCGGTATTTTTCGGCCTTGGCTCCGATGGCACGGTCGGAGCCAACAAGAATTCGGTGAAAATTATCGCCGACAACACCGATCTCTATGCCCAGGGCTATTTCGTCTACGATTCCAAGAAATCTGGCGGCATTACCGTGTCGCATCTGCGCTTCGCGCCGACGCCGATCCAGTCGGCGTTTTTGCTTGACGATGCGCAGTTCGTCGCCTGCCACCATTTCGTCTTCCTGGAACGCTACGATGTTCTGAAGTATGCCGCGCCGCGCGGCACGCTGCTGCTCAATGCGCCTTATCCGGCGAGCGAAATTTGGAGCCGCTTGCCCGCACCGGTGCAGCACGCCATTGTCGATAAGGGCCTAAAGCTCTTTGTAATAGATGCCGCGAAGGTGGCGCAGGCCGCTGGTATGGGCAGCCGCATCAACACCATCATGCAGACTTGTTTCTTCGCCCTGGCTGAAGTGCTGCCGAAAGACGAGGCCATTGGCGCTATCCGCAAGGCGATCCAAAAAACCTACGGCCGCAAGAGCCAGAAGATCGTCGAGAAGAATTTCGCTGCCGTCGATATGACTTTGGCGCATTTGGAAGAAGTCGCTGTGCCGCACGTCTTCGATGGCGCCGAGCTGCCGCCGGTCGTGCCAGCCCACGCGCCCGATTTCGTCCGTACCGTGACGGCGGCGATGCTGGCCGGGCGTGGCGACGATCTGCCGGTCAGCTTAATGCCTGCCGATGGCACTTGGCCGGTCGGTACGGCGAAGTACGAAAAACGCAATATTGCGGAAGAAATCCCGGTTTGGACTTCGGAAAAGTGCATCCAGTGCAACAAATGCGTGATGGTCTGCCCGCATTCGGCCTTGCGCGCCAAGGCAGTGGAAAGCCAAGTGCTGGAGTTCACTTCCGAGACGCTGAAATCCGAACCCTTCAAGGGCAAGGAAGTGAAGGGCGACTATCGTTATGTGTTGCAAGTGGCGCCGGAGGACTGCACCGGTTGCAGCCTGTGCGTGAAGGCCTGTCCGCGTGATGGCATTCTGGCGATGGAGCCGAAGGGCCCGCTGCTCGATGCTGAGCGAATCAATTTCGAAGCCTTCTTGACGCTGCCGGATTTGGAACGCGCCGATCTACGTATGTCGATGCGCACCTCACAATTCATGCAGCCTTTATTTGAGTTCTCCGGTGCTTGCACCGGCTGCGGTCAGACACCCTTAGTTCGCACCCTGACGCAGCTTTTCGGCGACCGCATGCTGGTCGCCAATGCCACCGGCTGCTCGTCGATCTATAGCGGCAATCTGCCGACCACACCTTACACCACCGATAAGAATGGCCGCGGGCCGGCTTGGTCGAACTCGCTGTTTGAAGACAACGCCGAATTCGGCCTCGGCATGCGTCTCGCCGTTGATCGCCACGAAGCCGAGGCGCGGGGGCTGGTCAATCAGCTCGCCAGTGTTTTGCCGGAGCAGCTGGTGTCCGCTCTGGGGACCATAGGCGGCAAGACCGACGTTCATATCCGTATCCGCCGCGCCGCCGTCGATGAATTGAAGGCCATTCTCGCCACGCGAACAGACAATGCCTCGCTGCGCCTCATGGAGCTAGCCGATTACCTCGTCGATAAGGTGGTGTGGATCATCGGCGGCGACGGTTGGGCTTATGACATCGGCTTTGGTGGCCTCGATCACATCCTGGCTTCGGGCCGCAATGTGAATGTGCTGGTGCTCGATACTGAAGTCTATTCCAACACCGGTGGTCAGTCGTCGAAGTCGACACCGCTCGGCGCCACCGCGAAATTTGCCACCAACGGCAAAGCGCGGGCGAAGAAAGACCTCGGCCAGATCGCCATGGGCTATCGCGATGTCTATGTCGCGACCGTTGCTGCCGGCGCCAAAGACAACCAAGCCGTCGTCGCCCTGCAGGAAGCGGCTTCCTATGAAGGCGTTTCGCTGGTTCTGGCTTATGCCAGTTGCATCCATCACGGCTTCGATATGGGGGCAGGGCTCGATCGCCAGAAGGCGGCAGTGCAGGCTGGTTACTGGCCGCTTTACCGCTACGATCCGCGCCGCTTGGCGGCCGGGGAAGCACCGCTGGAACTCGACTCCGGCGAGATCACACTGGGACTGGCCGAGTTCATGGCGGGCGAGAACCGCTTTGCCATCACCGGCAAAGCCCATCCCGAGCAATATGCCGAGATGGTGAAGCAGGCCGAAGAGAGTCTGCAGGCCCGCTATGCCCGTTTGAAGGCCATGGTGCCCGTCGACGAATAGGCGACGCACCGCTTTTTCCCCGAGGGCGCGCGCATGTTGCTGCGACGCGCCCTCAGTAGAATACATCTCCTGGTAGATTAATGTGCGTTAGCTGCTCTAGATCAGTGCTGCAAAGCGGCAACAGTTCTGCGGAATTTGTAGGCGACGTGGCGCCCATTTCGGCGTTGGAGACTCACAAAAGTGAGTTTGAGAGCGCGATACGTGAAAATGTGGAATAATAGTGCCAAGTAATGCGCAATTAATGGAATAATATTCCAGCCAGGCCTATATGAGCTGGCGTAATGTTTATAGGGATTACTCTCCACACACATTGACGTTTTGCAACGTGCAAATCAAAATGATCTTTGTGCCACCGGTGTCAGACACCGGTTACATAAATGCGGGGAGCTGCAAAACGCGAACGACCGGAGAAGAGCCAACGGGCTCACCCGCCGTTCATTCGAAACTGGGAGGGAGTACACGTGATCAACTCATCATTTGCGACATCTGGCAGGATCGTAGCGCTGAAGCGCTCGCTGGCTTGTGGCGCAGCGGCAGGCGCCCTGTTGCTGGGCTCAGCTGCCTTTGCGCAAGACACTATGGAAACCGTGCAAGTCACCGGTTACCGCGCCTCTCTCGAAAAATCGCTGGATATCAAGCGCTCGACCAGCGAAATGGTTGATGCCATCTCGGCCGAAGATGTCGGCAAATTTCCGGATTCGAACCTCGCGGAATCGTTGCAGCGTCTTCCTGGTGTCGCGGTAGATCGCGATAACGGCGAAGGCCGCTCGATCACCGTGCGTGGTCTTAACAGCAACTTCACCCGCGTTACTCTGAACGGTTTGCAGGCTCTCTCCACTGCCGGTTCCAGTGATTCCGGCACCGCGCCGAACCGCGATCGCGGTTTCGACTTCAACACCTTTGCCTCGGAACTCTTCAGCCAGTTGAAGGTTCAGAAGTCGGCCTCCGCCGCGACCGAAGACGGTTCGCTCGGCGCCACGGTTGCGCTGTCGACGCCGCACGCCTTCGATTTGGGCGAGAAGTACATTCTCAGCGCCCAGAACGCTTGGTACGAGAACGGTAAGCCGTTCAATCCGCGCATCACAGGCTTGATGTCGAAGACGTTCTTGGGCGAAAAGCTCGGCTTCGTTCTCTCCGCCGCTTACACCATCAAGAACCAGTTCATTGATTCCTATCAGCGCTCTCCCGGCCAGTCGGATTTCGATTATCGCGGTTCGCAGTTCAAGCCGGCATCCTACACGGGCCTTCCCACCGGCTCGACCTCGACCAATGGCTTTCCCCAAGGCTCGACCACAATCCTGAATCGTAACGGCTTCTCTGCGCCGACAGGGACGAGCTGCAATGGTCTTTCCTCGACCAACGGCTACAACGGTGTAATCCCGGGCAACAACATCACCAACGCTGCCTATTGCAGCACGCTCTCGGGTTCGGATCCGGCGGCCTATGGTGCGATCAACTCGCCACAGGGCTGGGGTACCGTCGTCACAATCACAACGACCCAGACCGGCACGAAGACTGCCACCGCCTCGTCAACCAAGATTGGCTTGACGCCTGGTTCGACGGTGATCATCCCGTCGCTGCCGTCTTTGACCCATCAGCAGCTTTATCAGCAGCGCATCGGGTTGACCGCCGGTTCGCAGTGGCAAGTCAATGACGATACGCTGCTCTCCTTCGACGGACTGTTCTCCTCGGCCTATCAGAACTCGACCAACTACCAGGTCTCACCGATTGGTCTGAACCGTAACAACACCAACAATTCGCTGAACACGATCACGACCAACTCTACGGCGTTGACCGCGGCGCAGAAGGCCACCACGCCTTGGTCGAGCATGTTCACCCTCTGCACCGAGCAGACGGGTTCGGCGACCATGGCTGATATTGCTTGCCCCGGCGGCACCAGCTCCAATAGCCAGAAGATCACCAATCAGCTCAGCGCGCTCGATTACTATACGAGCTCGAAATATGGCTATAGCCCGACAGGTGCCGACGCCGTTAAGGCCGCGATGTCCTTTGTCGGTCGTCCGTCTACCAAGTTGATGCCCGGCTCGAGCGTGACGGCCAATGGTTTGGCCGCCAACAAGCTGGTCCTCGACAATGTCGACTTCCGGTCTGGTGCCGACGAAGCCTATTACACCGTCCAGTTCTCGCAGATGTCGCTGAACGCGAAGCACAACTTCTCGAGCAAGCTGCGCGCTGACGTCACCGGCGGCTGGTCGCATTCGAACAACCATCAGACTGGTTTGCTCGGTGAGATCAACCATATGGACAACACCTACGCCGCCACAGGCAACTACTTCACCTGGGACGACACGGCGGGCGGTGAAATGCCGGCGATGAATTTCGGCTTCAATGTGGCCGATCCGTCGAACTGGTCGATGGTCAAGAACTACTCGGCTCTGCGTCACTTCGAGTATTACACGGACAACAAGTATCGCACCTTCATGGGCAACTTGACCTATGATGCCACCGATTGGCTGACCATCGAAGCGGGCGTTAACATGCGCATCTTCGATTACGGCACGAGCTACTGGCAGCGTGCCATGAAGGACGTGGTCAATCCGAACTTCGCCGAAGCGGGCGTGAGCACGGCCGACATGACGCAAGTTGTGAATTGGGGCGCGGGCCTGAATGCCCCGGCCGGTACACCGTCGAGCTTTGTCGTTCCCAATCTTGCGGCTTACGAGCGCGTCTTCGGCTTCAACTGCAATTGCGTCAACCAGTACGGCGACTGGCGCATTACCAACCTGTTCAACCCGGCCTCCACAGGCACGGCGGGCAGTACCTACACCGTCTCGGAACATTCCAAGGCCTATTACGTGCAGGCCGATTTCCAGGAAATTCCGCTGTTCGGCAACACGCTGCGCGGCAATGCCGGCCTTCGCTTTGTTACCACAGAAGTCCAGTCGGCTGGTCACGCGCTCCAGGGCGCGCTGCTTGCCGCCCATTCAAGCTACAATGACTTCCTGCCGTCGATTAACCTGGCCTATTCGCTGGGTGACGACATGCTGATCCGTGCGGCGGCCTCGAAGGTTATGGCCCGTCCGTCGCTGAACTTCATGGCGCCGAGCATCACGGCAATGTCCTTCCCCTCGAGCAACCAGGGCACCAACTATTCGGGCCTGACGATGGCCATCGGCAATCC
>JARLIR010000240.1 GCA_031291635.1 Rhizomicrobium sp.
CAGATCGAAACGCAGGATGATCATCTGCGTAGCGTTGACGTTGAGCACTTCGGCGCCAAGCGTGCCTTCGTCCGAAGGGTACAAAGTCATGGCGCGCAGATTGACCCATGGATAAGCGGCATCGATGGTGGCGTCTTGCACCACCGGCACGGCATTCTGGAAGGAACTGACCAGCGGCATTTGCGGCCGGTAAACCAGCGGCATGCCGAGGTCCGGTCCCACTTTGCTGGCATCAACGATGTCGGCTTTGACGTATTCGATCTCGGTCGTGTAGATGGCGCGACCCATATCCGTCATGCCCAAGCTGACAAAGACGTCATCGCTGGGTTTGGCGTCGAAATTCTTCGTCGTGTAGCTGATGACGTGCCAATTGGTATCGCCAATGTCGAACTCGCGCAGAGTGGGATGCGGGTTCGAGGTGCGCGTATGGTTGATCTGAACATGCACGCGGCGCGGCGCATCGCTGATGCGGATCTTCATTTCCAGGCGCACTTCGTGGCCCGGCGTGCCTAGCAGCGAGCGGTCGATACCGGACGAAATCGAATGCTTGACCAGCGCCCAAAAAATATTGCGGCGATCCTTGCGCGCATCCACGGTCATGAAACCATGGCCGTTCTTTTGCGTGATGGTCACGGTGGATTCGCCCGAGCCGGTGAAGGCGGCCCAACCGTTTTTGGCGGTGGGATCAAGCGCCAGCTTGGCACCGTGGAAGGTCTCCAGATATTCCGCCGGTGCGGATTGCGAAACGGAAAACAGCGCCACGCAGAGCGTAGCGACGAGCCTGAGCTTCATGGAAATTTCCCCCCAAAATGCTTTTGTCGATACCGTTAGCGGCATCATATCTCTTCCGCTACGGAACGCTAGGGCGCCGCAAGCCCGTCATCCCACAGGGCAAAATGCAAAATGTGCGTTGCTTCTTGAGTGCTTCCAGGCAAGCTTTCCGCTGCAACCGATTTGCTGGGGATTGGAATGGGGGCGGCGACCAAAGCGGTGCCGGCGCGCGATGTTGCCAAATGGGCCTTCTTCGCGGTGCTGGTTGTGAGCGTCTTGCTGGTCATGTATGTCGATGAGCGCTTTCTCGTCGATTATAGCGATCCCGAATGGAAGCACATCGCGCCGTTCAAGTGGTGGCTGCTGATTCACGGACTGGCGGGCGCCACGGCGCTGATCACCGGGCCGTTCCAGTTTTCCGACACGATCAGACGCACACAGATCGCTTTTCACCGCTGGACGGGGCGCCTTTATGTCGGCGCCGTGTGCATCGCCGCGCCCTTCGCTCTCTATATCGGCACCACTTTCGAGAAGCAGCAGCTGGCGTGGGAGCAGCCCGCCCAGGCGGGGTTGTGGTTCCTCACCACCGCGCTGGCGCTGCTCTGCGTGCTCAGAGGCAATATTCCGGCGCATAAGCTTTGGATGATGAAAAGCTACTGCTTCTGCCTGGTGTTCGTGGCCTCACGCGTGACTGATGCGGTCCCGATCGTCTTCACGGATGGCGGTCTGGCGACGTTTCTGTGGTATTTGCTCGCCGCAGCCCTGGTGGGGCCGGACATCGTGCTGACCACGCGTGAGCTGTGGCGCAAGCGGCAGGTGCGATAGCAGAAGGGGCTTTTACGCCGCGTCCTTCAACGAAATCAACAATTCCTTGCCGAGCGCGGCAGCGGCACGGCCCAAGGTCTGCAAGGTAACGGAGCTGTTTTCGCTATCCAGCAGCCGGTCGAGCGCGGCGCGGCTGGTTTTCATCCGCTTGGCCATATCCGATTTGGTGAGCTTCTGTTTCGTCATCGCCTGGGTGATCTGCCACACCAGCACGCGCTTCATCGCAGTAGCAGTAACCGCTTCGAGCAAACCCGCTTCGGCAAGGTAATCGTCGAACTTCGAGCCGCGAGGAGGTTTCTTTTTGGTCGTCCTTGCCATCTGCAACTTCCGCAGCGTTAGCAGGTATTGACTGCGAGGGATGCGCGGGTAGTAGCCTCTATGGGAGCGCAGAAGCGATTTTAAGCAGCAGCTACTTGGGACGTCACAAATTCAAATCGCCGCTTAATCATCCCGATAATCTGCCGCGATGCATCGGTCACCTTGAGATGAGTTTTGATATAATCGAATGAGTAACTGTCAAGGAGTGAAATGAATGCAGCATTTACAAATGACGAAGGTACGTCAGTAATGCCTGAGAAGGACACTACGACAAGATCGGTATCGGCAAATCCCTTTCGAATTAGGCATGCGATAGCTGCGCCTGAATCCCAGGTATTGCAATCTTTGACGTGGTTGAGGGGGTGGATCACCATAGCAATTCTCCCGCTTCGTCCTCTTCGTTGGGAATCATGTCTGTACGCAGTGTCATGCTCACGAGTGTACCAGGATAAAACCCGTTAGCGAAGGAGGTGTTGTGTAACAGCGCTCCTGCCCTTGAAAGGCCGAAAGTGATTTCTCCTTTGCCGGAATATATTTCAACCACCCCTTTTGCGCGTCTAACAACATTATCAATAAGATAGCTGAGGCCCGCTCCCATGTTTTTGCCGTCTGCCTTAGACGTGAACCCTTCTTGTGTCGCCAGATACAAAGCGTAGGGATCGGTGGCACCGGCCTTAACCTTACGTACCTCATGAGCAATTCCAACGTCAAAGTCAGATACGGCAATCTTAAGCCTTTCGGCGTTTGGATATTTCTGAAGATGCATGCACCCGACTTCTTCAGAAGAATGGTCGTGAATGTTGTTGAACAGTTCCTTGATGCAAGTTTTGAACTCGGTAAGAGCGCCTTCTCGAATTCCGGTTTGCTTTGCGATCCATGGGAAGACGTTTCCGTCTACCCATTGATGACATTCGGAACAATGAAGGCGTTTGAAGGGGTAGGTCGATCCCCGAGGCGAGGCGTAAGGGCTCAGAGGGTGACCCCAGTACAGCTGAAAAAATCCACAATCGTCGAGATAGCAGATCCCCCCTCTCTCGATATTGCAGTTCGCGTGGGAGACCGTAACGCCGTATTTTCGGAGCCATTCGATCAAATTGGCGATAACAGTAATACCAGCGGCATCGCTAAACGAGAGGTGTGAAAAGTCCAGTGTAATGTTGTTGCCCCGTGGCTCCATATTCTCGTCAATAGCGTCACGAAGGAGCCCGTACATGGACTGCGCACTGAGCCGATGGGGGACGCGAATCGTCAGCATTGGTAAATATTGCCCGGCTAGAACCACACCGCGATAACTTCACAATCTTCGTTACTTGCTCCTGCTCCCAAACGTCTTCGGCACGCCGGGGCGACTTTGCCGTTTCATGCGGCTGCGCGTCGCTTTGGTGCCTTTGCCGGGTTTGGCCGTGTGTTTGTCGTCAGTGTCGCCATCGCGCACCGCCTGCATGAAGGCTTGATCGACGGCTTGCTCCACCGCGCTTTGGCGGGCGAAGGGGTCGTCGGAGACGGCCAGTTCCACCACCGTCAAGCGCTTGATTTCGTCGCGCAGCCGTCCGGCCTCTTCGAATTCGAGATCGGCGGCAGCTTCCTTCATCTTCTTTTCGAGGTCCGCGATATGGGCCTTGATGTTATGGCCGATGAATTCCTTGCCGTCTTCGCCGAAGCCAAGCTCGCCTTGGCCGACCACGACATGGTCGCGCTCATACATGCTACCCATGATGTCGCCGATATTTTTCTTGATCGACATCGGCGTGATGCCATGGGCGGCGTTGTACGCGGCTTGCTTCTCGCGGCGGCGTTTGGTTTCCGCCATCGCCCGTTCCATCGAGCCAGTGATGCGATCGGCATAGAGAATAACATTGGCGTCGACGTTACGCGCAGCGCGGCCGATGGTTTGGATCAGGCTGGTCTCGCTGCGCAAAAAGCCTTCCTTGTCGGCGTCGAGAATGCAGACCAAAGCGCATTCGGGAATATCGAGGCCTTCGCGCAAGAGGTTGATGCCGATCAGCACATCAAACGCCCCCAGGCGCAGATCACGGATGATTTCGATGCGTTCCAGCGTGTCGACATCCGAATGCATGTAGCGCACGCGGATGCCTTGTTCATGCATATATTCAGTTAGGTCTTCGGCCATCTTCTTGGTCAGCGTCGTGACCAATGCGCGATAACCTTTCTTGGCCACGATGCGGCATTCGGCAATCAGATCGTCCACTTGGCTTTCGACGGGGCGGATTTCCACCGGCGGATCGATGAGGCCGGTGGGGCGAATAACCTGTTCGGTGAAGATGCCGCCGGTGCGGTCCATTTCCCAATTGCCCGGCGTCGCCGAGACGTAAACGGTTTGCGGGCGCATGGCGTCCCACTCATCGAATTTCAGCGGCCGATTGTCGAGGCAAGAGGGCAAGCGGAAGCCATATTCCGACAGCGTGGTTTTGCGGCGGTAATCGCCTTTATACATGGCGCCGATTTGCGGCACGGTGACGTGGCTTTCATCGGCGAAGACCAGCGCGTCATCGGGCAGATATTCGAACAGGGTCGGCGGCGGCTCGCCCGGGCGGCGGCCGGTCAGCCAGCGCGAATAGTTTTCGATGCCGGCGCAGGAGCCCGTGGCCTCGATCATCTCCAAATCAAAAGTGGTGCGCTGCTCCAGCCGTTGCGCCTCCAACAGCTTGCCCTCTGCGCGGAAACGTTCCAGCGTGGTGATCAGCTCGGCTTTGATGCCTTTCATGGCTTGCGCCAAAGTCGGGCGCGGCGTCACGTAATGCGAGTTCGCATAGATCTTGATCTGATCCAGCTGGCCCGCGGAACGGCCCGTCAGCGGATCGAATTCGCTGATGCTTTCGACATCATCGCCGAACAGTTCCACGCGCCAAGCGCGGTCTTCATAATGGGCGGGGAAAATATCAATCACATCGCCGCGCACCCGAAAAGCGCCACGGGTGAAATTGTCGTCGTTGCGGCGGTATTGCAAAGCCGAAAGCTCACGCATGAAGGTCATGCGGTCGGTGCGCCCGCCTTTGGCCACGGTCAGCGCCGTGCCGGAATAGGTTTCCACCGCGCCGATACCGTAAATGCACGACACCGAGGCCACGATGATAACGTCGTCGCGTTCCAGAATGGCGCGCGTCGCCGAATGGCGCATGCGGTCGATCTCTTCGTTGATCGACGAATCTTTCTCGATATAGGTGTCGGTGCGCGGGATATAGGCTTCGGGCTGGTAGTAATCGTAATAGGAAACGAAATACTCCACCGCGTTGTGCGGGAAGAAGCCCTTCATCTCGGCGTAAAGTTGGGCGGCCAAAGTTTTGTTGGGCGCCAGGATCAGCGCCGGGCGCTGAGTGATCTGGATCACTTTGGCCATGGTGAAGGTCTTGCCCGAGCCGGTGACGCCGAGCAGCACTTGATCGCGGTCATTGGCATTGACGCCTTGCACCAGATCGGCAATCGCCGTGGGCTGATCGCCCGCGGGCTCGTATTCGCTTTCCAGGATGAAGCGCTTGCCACCTTCAGATTTTTCCGGCCGGGCCGGGCGATGCGGCACAAAGCCAGCAATCTCCGCCCCCGTCATCTCGCCGAAGCCGCGCGCCACTTCCACGCCCCCGCGGGGCACCATGCCGTTGTTATGCATGCGGGCAATATAGGGACTGTTTCCGTTGTGTTCCAGTGCGAGTTATGGTAGTTGTAAGGAGGTAAGGATCCCTGCCATGAATGCGGTATTCGGCAAGATTACCTCGAAATCCCAGACCACTTTGCCCAAGGAAGTGCGCGAAGCGCTCGGCCTTAAGCCTGGTGATATGGTGGTCTACCGCATCGCCAAGGGAAAGGTGACGCTGGCCCGGGCCGAGCCGATTGATCGCGCTTATCTCGAAGCGGTGGAGTCGACGCTCTCCGAATGGGCCAGCCCGGAAGACGCCGCGGCTTACGACAAGCTATGATCTGCGAGGCGGGTGACATCGCCATCGTGCCTTTTCCCTTTACCGACATGGCAGTGGCAAAGCCGCGGCCCGCTTTGGTGCTGTCGGCGCAAAAGGCCAACGGCGAATCCGGCAACACGATCTTCGCGATGATCACCACGGCAGCCAGAAGTCATTGGCCCACCGATGTACCGTTAGCGGATGCTGAGGCTAGCGGCCTCACCGCCGCCTCGCTGGTGCGGCTGAAACTGTTCACGCTGGATAATCGGCTGGTGGCTCGCAAGATTGGAGCGCTCTCCCCGCAAGATCGCAAAGCGGTACGCGAAATCCTGAAGGACGTGGTGACGGTGTAACGCGCTTGGTGTGCGCCATCTTGCACAGATTGTCGTTCCCGCTTTGTGCAAATCGCTTGTGCTAAACTCGCCGTCGCGCTTTTTCGGGGGGAGCTATGCGGGCGCCGATCTTGCTCTTGTTGATGGCGGCCGTAACCGCCAGCGTGCCGTCGTCGGCGCAGCAGGCGCTGCCCGCTGGCGGGCGTGACTATTTCCGTCCTGGCTTCATGGTCCACGCTCCTGCTGCGCCCTGGATGTACCAGCAAACCGGCGATTCGCGCGACAACAGCAGCAAGGGTTCGTTTCAACTGGAATTTGGCCGCCCGGTGGGAGGCTTCTCCGCACTTGGCGGCTTCGTGAAGAAATTGAGCGGCAGCACGGCTGCTCTCGACGTGGTGGCGACAGTGTTGCCCTATGCCGGGCGCGACCGCGCATCATTGCGTGAATTTCTGATGCAATATGGCCATAGGCTGGAAGCAGAGGAAATCGCCGACGCCTCCCGCCGTCACTATATCAGCCACCGACTGACTGAAACCTCTCTAAACGGCGCGCTCTGCATCAGCCGCGAGGCGGTGGTCGAGGATGTCGGCGTTCCGCGCCATGAGGGTGAAGCTTTCACACTGACGATCCATGGGCTTCTTTGTTCCCATCCGGAGTTTCCCGCCTATATTATCCGCGACGAGTACAGCATGCGCCTGGCACCCGGCGAAAAACTGCCCGACGATGCCGAAGGCTTGGCCGCGCGCGACAGCCTGAAGTTTAGACCTCTGGGCTATCACGTCAGCTTCATCCCGCTCGGCGAGCTTCCGCAGGTCGCCGCCGAGGCCGACGGCGCGATTTGGGCGACATACGGCTATCAACAGGGCAAAGTCGGCCGCATTGATCCGAAAGCCAACAGTGTGACCGCGGTGGTGGCCGTCGGACGCAATCCCATCGGCATTGCTGGTTATGGTGGAAGCCTCTGGGTGGCCAATAGCGAAGACAATTCTGTTTCCCGTATCGATCCGAGCACGAATAAGGTGACTGCTACGATTGCAGTCGGGGCGAAACCACAATTTATCGTCGGCCATTCAGGCGCCGTTTGGGTCACATTGAACGGTGCTGGCAAGGTGGCGCGTATTGATCCGGCAACAGGCGCAGTTACGGAAATCGGTGGTGTCGGCGAACATCCCGCTGGCCTCGCTGCGATGGACGGCACGATTTACGTCAGCGATTACGGCAGTGGAACGATCTCTTGCATCGATCCTGCAACGAATACCGTCAAGGGAGTTCTGAAGGGCGGTCCATCATCGAACTTTCTTCTCGCCGACAAACCCTATGTGTGGGTGAACAGCCAGACCAAGCAGCCTGCCGTGCTGAGATTTGATCCGTCAAAACCCGAATCCGCCGCGGTACGATATGGGGAAGTCGATTACGAACCGAGCGGTATGGCGAAGTGGAACGGCAAGCTGTTCGTGCCCAATTGGGTTGGGGCCTCGGTATCGCAAATTGATCCCGACAACAGCAGCGCTCAGGCAATACTCCTGCCGGCAGGCGAAGCTCCGATTTTCGCATTGTCCGCGCAGGGTTCGCTGTGGGTGGTGGTGAGCGGTGCTGGCCGAGCGACACTGGCCTATGGCATCCTGCGCTTCGACGCTCAGTAGGTTGGCGCCCGCCTAACGCCGATTTCATCTCACCCCCGTGTTGACAGTCGCCCCATCTGATGCCAAAAATTTGGCATGATGAAGCCAAGCCCCAAATCCAAGGCTGATGACAGCACCGCCGATGGTCTTTCCCGGCGCGAGCGCGAGATCATGGATGTGCTTTACAAACTCGGCAAAGCCACCGCCGCGCAGGTCGAAGAGGCGTTGGCCGAACCGCCCAGTTACACCGCCATCCGCACGCATCTGACCATTCTGGAAAAGAAGGGCCATCTGAAACACACGCAGGATGGCCCGCGTTATGTCTATGCCCCC
>JARLIR010000241.1 GCA_031291635.1 Rhizomicrobium sp.
CATGCAAGATGGTATGCCGCAATGCGCGCCGGTTCTGTTGGAGCCCATCGCGCATGTGAAGATCCATGTGCCGAACGATGCCACCTCGAAGATCAATGCGGTGGTGAGCGGGCGGCGCGGCCAATTGCTCGGCTTCGATGCACGCGAGGGCTGGAGCCGTTGGGATACGGTGGAAGCTGAAATGCCGATGTCGGAGATCGGCAATCTGATCGTCGATCTGCGCTCGCTGACCCAAGGCGTGGGCACCTTCGAGATGGAGTTCGATCACCTCGCTGAACTGACCGGCAAATTCGCTGACCAGGTGGTGGCGGCGAAGAAAGCGGCAAAGGAAGAAGCGCGGGCGGGCTAAGGGTGAAGTGAGCAGTGAGCAGTGAGCAGTGAGCAGTGAGCAGTGAGCAGTGAGCAGTGAGCAGTGAGCAGTGAGCAGTGAGCAGTGAGCAGTGAGCAGTGAATAGTGAATAGTGAATAGTGAATAGTGAATAGTGAATAGTGAATAGAAGAAGTATCGGACGGGGTGACCTGTCCGCTACTTTTATCGGCCATCGCGGAATCACCAACGTGGCACCCAAATATCCAGTCGATCCAGAATGCTCAGCGCTAGTAACTTAATCGGCGCAACGCTAGAATCATAAAAGCGCAATTCATCGCTCGGGAACTAGAATTATGCCTCGCACGTCTCTGCCACAGCAGCTCATACTGGTCTCCCACACAACAAATTTGCTAGTCCAGCCCCCCCCAGAAATAACGTTGACCAAGGAAGTCGTGTTGAAGACTACCTCAACAAAGCGGCAATACTCAAACAGATCATGTCGAACAAAGCCCGGCTTTATCGAGCGATTAATGCCACCCAGAGCTTTGCCACTGTCGTAGTCTCGTCACTACTGCTTTTCATTGGTTTCTCAGGCCCAGATAAAATCCGAACGTACGTGTCTTGGGTACACCCCATCAGCAAGGAGGCGACTGAACTCTGGTTCAACCTTCTGGTGTTCGCGCTCTTTGTGATTGGCATTCTGCACCTGGCATTTCGTTTTCCGAGCAAGCAATCGCAGGCCGAAAAGGCAATTGCATCCCTAGCAGCGTTCGGAAATGAAATCGAAGACGCGCTGTCTTCGATCGGCAATTTAGCCTCTAGTGCCACAGAGGATGAAATTGAAGTCGTACGCACACGCTATGAAGCCATCGCCGAGCACTTGCTCGCAAATTCCGACAGAGATTTTCTCAAGGCTAAACGAGATGTGGCGCGCAAAGAGGCGAAGAAAACGCGACTTCATGTTGGCCCCCAGGAGCTATTTGATCCTCTACGGCAAGAGCTGCTCGTATCATCGATAGTATTGGGTTCTAGGCCAATCGTTGATGTGCTAATCGCGCTTCGTGAAACTAATGAAAAGCTTTACCTGGGCGGTGGTTTGGTGCGAAACGCGGTGTGGGATTTTCTCCACAACTACCCGTCACCAACTCCAGTCGATGATGTCGACGTGGTGTACTTTGATCAACAATCCGTCGATAAGCTTTATGATGAAGAGTTCAACAAAAGACTTGGAAAAATTATTCCCACCGTGCGCTGGTCAGTAAAAAACCAAGCTCGAATGCACACCGTCAATAATGAAGCGCCATACGGTTCGCTTGCGGAAGCGATTGCACATTGGCCCGAGACGGCGACTGCAATCATTGTTAGACTTACAGACGGCGGGAAACTCGAATTTGTTACCCCTTACGGCTTTGATGATCTTCTCCGACTCGTCATCACAAATACCGAAGCGTTTTCTACCCGAACAGATGTGATCCGAAGGCGAATTAAAGAGAAGAACTGGCTCACGGTATGGCCCAGACTCAAAGTATGGCTCCATACCGATGACGAAACTGAGAAGCTCGGTTAGATTAAAGTCTCAATGCTTCGTCAATATGCAGAGCCAAGCGCTGAGGTTCTGTCGTGGGGGCGAAGCGGCGCAGGGGCGTGCCGTCGCGGGCGATGAGAAATTTGGTGAAGTTCCAGCGCACACGCCGTCCCATCCAACCAGGAAGGGCTTTGGTCAAATAGCTGAAGAGCGGATGGGCTTGGGCGCCGTTGACGTCGACTTTAGCGAAGACGGGAAAAGTGACGCCGTAGTTGATTGCGCAGAAAGCGGCGATGTCGTCGGCGCTGCCGGGTTCTTGCGCACCGAATTGGTTGCAAGGAAAACCGAGCACGACAAGCCCGCGGGATTTGTAGGTTTGATAGAGGCTTTCGAGGCCCGCATATTGCGGTGTGAATCCGCATTTGCTGGCGGTGTTGACGACCACAACCACCTGCCCCGCGAAATCCTTGAGCCTTATCTCATCGCCGCTGAGAGTGGGGGCGGAGAAATCGTAGAGCGTGGTCATGGGCAGACGTCTCCCTTGGTTGTGCAACTGTGAGTGTCGCGGGATGGCCGGGTCAAGCCCGGCCACGACGATGATCGCTAAAACGTCCTCTTGATTTCGACATAAAGCCGGGCCTGCGATTTCACTTTGTATTCGCTGATCTCGGAAACAAGGCCAGTGCCGCGCAAGCCGTCGAAAGCGGTGTTGATATCGTCATAGCCAAAACGGCCAGCATTTTTGACGGCGGCGGAGAACAGCCATTGCGGCGTCGGCTTGTAATCCCATTCCAGCTCGACATAGAGCGGGATGACGCCGCGCTGGCGCAGTTGGAAGGGCCGGTAATAGTTTTCGTGCCAGCCGGTGAAGAAAAACGCGCTCCAGGTGGATTTCAGACTGTCGATGTCTTGGGTCAGTGTGGCGCGGAAATTGCGCGGGCGCACGCCGGAGATGGCGCGGGTCTGGCCCGTCGCCGGATCGCGCACACCGGTCAGACGCCACACCGTGGTAGTCTTGAGCAAACCGTTGGTGAAGCCGATGTCATCCAGCGGCAAGGTGGTTTCGAGATCGATCACATTTTTATGGCCACCGCCGATATTGCCCGGGGCATCGAAGCTGCCTGTCGAACCGGTGACGGGGATGTAGTCGAGCACGCCTGCGATATCTTCGTGCAGCAAGGAGAGTGAGACCGCACCGCGTTGACCAAAATGCTGCTCGGCAGCAAGCTCGAATTGCCAATGACGGTCAGGAGCGAGATTGGGATTGCCCGCATTGACGCCGTAAGCGGATAAATTCGAGCTGGCGATGAAGTTGGAAAAATCGAGCTGACCCAAGACGCGCTCCATGCGCAGGCGCAGCTGAGTTTCGGGCACGGGCGTCCAGGCCAGCAACACCCGCGGCTTAGGATAGAAGAATTCACGGCTCATGGCATTGGCGCCGCTCTCGGCGATCACCGAATACTCAAAGCGCGAGCCGACTTCCAGCTTCCAAGTGGGGGCAAAATTCCAGTTCGCCTGGGCGAAAACTTCACCGCGCTTTTCATTGACGCGCGCGTTACCAGAGGGCAACGGTACCGGCGCAGCATTGACAATATAAGTGCTGGCGCCGTCGAGCTGGTTGTAAGCCCCTTCGGCGCCCGCTTCCAAGGTGAGATCGTCAGCAGCGTGGTAGCGCAAGGTGGCGCGGGCGATGCTTTCGGCGCTGCGATTGCGCTGGGCAAAGGATTCGACATCGCCGACGGGATTTTGGATCTGGTGATCGGTATCACGCTCCAGACGCTGCAACACCAGCATTTCCAACTCGCTCTTACCGATGGGGCCCAGCCAATGCAGACCAATCTCCCCCTTCTTGGTGCCCGAATGATCGAGACTGGAAAAATCATCGCCCGGCATGGCGTAGTAGGTGCCGCCGCTGTCGGGCGAATCCTGATAGGTGAAATTGGCTTTGAATTGGCCGCCCCAAAGCGGTGTGGCGACGGAGCCCGTGGTTGACCAGCCAAGGCCCAAATTCTTCGAACGCGTCGCGAAATGCTGCACGGTGCCGTGCGCCACATCGGTAACGTTGTAGAAGCCGTGACCAACGGAATCGTCATAGCTGTTCGAGGTTTCCAACGCGAGTTCATAAGTGGTCTCGCCCGCGCGATGGGTGAGCTGCAAGGACACGGCTGGATTCATATGGCCGTCGGTCCAGATATCGTTGCTGATATCAACCACCAACTGGGTCGCGGCGCCTTTCTTGCGCACGACATTGGCCACCACCGCCTGGCCTTGCATGTCGATGTCTTGGGCGCCGCCGCGAATGACCTCGACATGATCGACGTCGGAGGCCGGAATGCGATTCAGGATGGCTTGGAGGTCGTTGGTCTTGGCGGTCGGGCGCTGACCATCGATCAGCACATTGCCAGCCGTGCCGGCAAAGCCGCGGGCCGATTGGCCGTCATCGAAGACAAATCCCGGCAAGCGGGCGATCATGTCGTAAGCGGTCGAAGGGCGGGAATCGGCAAAGAAGCTGGCGGGATATTGCAGCACACCGCTTTGATCGCTCGCCAAAGCCGAGGCAGTCAGCAATACGGCCGCCAAAGCCACACCCATAGATACCCGCATAACGCTAAATCCCCTCATGAAATCAAATACTTTCCACAAGGTGTGAAGTTCACACTAGTGGCGGCAAGAGGATGATTTCGCATAATGGCTATGCGGTTCTGACAGGCGTTTCAACTAGCGCGCCAGCAACTCCGGGCGGTATTCGAAATGCATGGTGTCGTAATGGTACCAGCGCCCGCCCCAGATGAAGCCGTGACGCTCAAAGGCGTCGATGATCTCGCGCGGCATGCGGTTGCGGTATTGGATGGCGCCATTACGGCCCGCCTGCCATAGCCAATAATCCGAGTAAGCGAGATTGAGGTCGATGGCGGCGCCATAGGCATGCATCGATGGCTGGCCGCTGTCGGCCACGCTGCGGCAGGCATAGGTACCAGCGATGGGATAGGCCGCGCGTCGGATCGCTAAAGGCAAGCGTTCGAGCTCCGCTGAGACCTCACGCAAATGCGCCGCTGCGCCACCGCGCTGGTTGACGTAGACGGATCGTCCCGCACTCAGCGGCAGCCAGGGCACGGCGACCAGATTGCGCTCGACTTCGCCTTTGCGGCAGTCGCCATAGAGATGATCGAAAAACGCCTTATTGCGGAAACGGCCTGGATCGAAATCGACTGGCGGTGGCAAGAGAGGCGCGCCTAACGGATAGCTGAGGCGGAACATGTCCCGCACCGAAGCATGCTGCAGAATGTCTTGGAAAGAGGCTGCCGGGTTGCTGCTGCCCGCGTCGAGGCGAAAACCGTCGGCAAAGACAATGGTGTTGTCAGCAATCGTTGCCACGGCACCGGGATAGGCTTGCGGCAGTAGGCTTAACGATGGCTCTGCCGCCGCAGCAGGGACGCTCAGCGCTGCCATCAACCATCCGATCGCCGCAACGCCGCGCATGAAGCCCCCTATCAGCTAGCGGGATAGTACTGTTCCAACACGGTGGCGCAAGCGTCCACGGCTTTGGGTAGCGCCGCCCCGACACGGCCCTGCCTGGCTTCGGCGAGGAATTCCTTGATGATGGCGTCCCAAACGGTTTGCGGGATATGCAAATCGACGTCGCGGTCGGTGACGACTTCGACATAGCGCTCGCCCAGAGAGACGAAAAAACAGATGCCGGTTTTGCGGTCGTTGCGGGCGAGAATGCGCGCGGCGAAGGCGCGATGCGCCAGCTCTACGCATTTCCAATTCTTGGCCGAGCGCGGCACCACCATCAGACGCAGCGCCATGCTCTCGAGCGCCAGCGTTGCGGCGGCGGCCACGGCTGCGGTGATGAGAAAGGCTTCGCGCAACGCCATAGCGTGGAAAAACCCCGCCAGCACGGAGAAGACCAAGAACCCCGCCAAGGCGCCGAAGACCAGCGGGTAGAGGTCATAACGGTCGCTGACCGGAACCGTGACCACGGCAATGCGGGCGCTGGTGCGTTTTTCCGCAGCCGCGCTGGCGGCATGGAGCGCCTCACGCGCCCCGCTTGAAAGTTTCGTTACCAATTTCCCGATGCCCCTCCGCCGCCAAATGAGCCACCACCGCCGGAAAATCCGCCGCCGCCGCTGCCACCGCCCCAACCGCCGCCACCGCCGCCACCGCCACGTCCGCCACCGCCCATGCTGAGGAGCAGAAGAATTGGCCACAGCGAGCGTCCGAACACGGCCCACAGGACAAACAAGATGACGAAGAAAATAATGCCGCCCAAGGGTGAGCCTTGTTCGCGCCGCTCAGGTTCTGGGATGGCTTCGGCGCCCGTGGGCTTGCCACCGAGGGTGCGCAACACATCGATGGTGCCTTCGATCACACCGCCGTCGTAATCGCCTTTGCGAAAATGCGGCAGCATGCCGTTTTCGATGATCAGCTTGGATTGCGCGTCGGTCAGAGCGCCTTCCAGGCCATAGCCCACTTCGATGCGGGTGGAACGTTGATGGGGGGCGATCAGGATCAGGGCGCCGTTGTTCTTTTTCGTTTGCCCAATGCCCCAAGCACGGCCGAGCTGGTAGCCGTAATCGGCGATATCGGTGCCACCCAAATCTTTCAGGGTGACGACGACGACCTGATTGCCGGTCTGCTGCTCATGCTCAGCGAGATAAGCGGTGAGCTTTTGCTGGGCGTCCGCCGAAAGGATACCAGCATTGTCGACAACACGGCCGGTGAGCGGGGGAAAGCTGAGCGCGGCTTGAGCCTGAGCCGTCACGAGGAGCGCAAAGAGCGCCGCCAGGAAGGTGAAGGTCCGCCAGGATTGAAAACGTGAAAACATCATCAGGGACCATACCCAAAGCCGTCATGGCCGCCCTTGAAAAGCCCATCCAGCGTCGCCTCGCGCGGCGGCTGGATGGCCGGGTCAAGCCCGGCCATGACGAAGTGGGTCCAGAGAGGGACCGCTAAAACTGCACAGTCGGTGTTGTCTGCGCTTTTTCGTTCGCCTGGAAGCTCTGATAGGGCTTCAGCTCGGGATAAAGCATCGAAGCCGTCCAGCGCGTCGGAATGGTGCGCAGCATGGTGTTGAAGGACTGCACCTCTTGGATGTAGTCGCGGCGGGCGACGGTGATGCGGTTTTCCGTGCCTTCGAGCTGGGCCTGCAAGGCGATGAAGTTCTGGTTCGACTTCAGCTCGGGGTAATTCTCACTCACCGCCAGAAGACGGCCGAGGGCACCCGAGAGGCGCGCTTGGCTGGCTTCATACTGCTTGAAGGCTTGCGGATCGGTGGCGAGGTTGGCCGGCAAAACGGTCTGCATCGCCTTGGCCCGCGCTTCGGTCACTTGCACCAGGACATCGTGTTCCTGCTTTGCATAGCCTTTGACCGTCGCCACAAGATTGGGCACCAGATCAGCCCGGCGCTGATACTCGTTCTGAACTTGGCTCCAGGCGGCTTTGACCTGCTCGTCTTGCTTCGGCAAAGAATTGACCCCGCAACCAGCAAGGCTGACGCCCAACGCGGCCACAGCCGCAAGACGTCCGAGATTCTTCCAAAACGACATCGACAACCTCCCAATTCGCCCCTTCGAATCGAAAGGGCTCCCACTTAATACAAAAAAATTGCCGGAGCGGGGGGGCGCTCCGGCAATTCAGCTTGGGATTGCCCGCGAGATTGGATCGCGGGCCGAGCCGGGCGGCATAAAAGCCGCCCTGAGCCCGTGCAGCGGGGGGGACCGCTGCCAGCAGGACCGTGGGGGGACGGTGCTGCCGTACATCTTAGATAGGGGTGCTTCAGATCTTTTCAAGGACTGTCAACAGTCCCTTGCGCGCTGAATTTGCGTCGCACTTTAAGGTGCGTTCAGTAGCACCAGTTCTTGGCTTCCCGAACGAGGAAATCGCGGAACGCCGCCACCCGCTTGGACTGGCGCAAAGCATCCGCATAGACCAGATGCACGTCAAAGCTGGGCCCGGCGACATCCGGCAGAACGCGCAAAAGCTGCGGATATTGGATCGCAACATAGTCTGGGACCGATACCAAGCCCAATCCGGTGAGCGCCGCGTTGAGCACGCCGGTGACGTTGTTAATCCGCACAATGCGGCCCTTGGCATGTGGCCGGTGGCAGCGCTTGGCGTGGTCGGCGAGCCAATTGACGTCGCGGACTTCGGCCGGTGCCGTCTCGCCATAGGAGATGACGGTATGATCGGGGATATCGTCGAGCTTCTCGAGCGGGCCAGCGCTGTCCAGATATTCCTGGGTCGCGTAGACGTGATAATGCACCGTGAAAAGCTTGCGCTGGATGAGATCGGCCTGCACCGGCGCACGCATGCGGATGGCGACATCGGCCTCACGCTGGGACAGATCGAGCTCGCGATCCTCCATCATGATGTGGATTTCGAGCTCGGGGCATTCCTTCAAGAGAATGCCGAGCCGCGGCACCAGCCAATAATTGCCGATGCCATAGGTGGAAGTGACCTTGAGTGACCCGCGGGGCGCATCGTGGACGTTTTTCAGCGCCTCTTCCGCTTGGGCCAGACGCGCCAGCACATCGCTGACCGCCGCATAGAGCATTTCGCCTTCATCGGTGAGCGTCAGGCCGCGGGCGTGGCGCTGAAATAGCGGGGTGTTGATTTCCTCTTCCAGCGCGCTGATCTGGCGGCTGACGGCGGACTGGCTGAGGGTCAGCATCTGTCCGGCATGGGTAAAGCTTCCTGCGGAGGCCACTGCGTGAAAGATGCGTAGCTTGTCCCAGTCCATACCACCCCCTCAACCCAACACGACCGCAGCACTCACACTTCGTGGGCGCTGGCGAGAAAACGCTCGGCTTCCAGCGCCGCCATGCACCCCATTCCGGCCGCGGTTACCGCCTGACGGAAAACGCGATCCTTCACGTCACCAGCAGCGAAAACACCGGCCACACTGGTATGCGTGGAATCGGGCGCTGTTCTGATATAGCCGAATTCATCCATTTCTACCTGACCTTTGAACAAGGATGTCGCAGGTGAATGGCCGATGGCAATGAAAACCCCGTCGACATCGAGTTCGGTAATGGTGCCGGTAATGGTGTTGCGCACCGCTACACCGGTCACGCCCTTAGGCTCGTCAGAGCCCAAAACCTCAGCGATTTCGCTGTCGTAGACGATGTCGATCTTGGGATTGTGCTCCAGCCGGATCATGTTGGTGCGATCGCAGCGCAAGGCATCGCGGCGGTGAATCAAGGTCACGTGATCGGCGAAGTTGGTGAGGAAGAGTGCCTCTTCGGCCGCAGTATTGCCGCCGCCGACTACCGCCACCTTCTTGCCCCGGTAGAAGAAGCCGTCGCAGGTCGCGCAGGCCGAGACGCCCGAACCCTGAAACGCCTGCTCGGAATCGAGCCCCAGCCAATTGGCTTGGGCGCCGGTGGCAATCACCAGCGTGTCAGCGGTGTAGCGAATGCCGGAATCACCCACCAAGACGAAGGGGCGGCGGGCCAGATCGACCGAGGCGATGATGTCGGAAACGAATTTTGTCCCCAGCTTTGTGGCCTGCTCTTCCATCTGCTGCATCAGCCACGGACCCTGGATGGCGTCCGCAAAACCGGGGAAATTCTCGATCTCGGTGGTGATAGTGAGCTGGCCGCCGGGCTGCAGCCCAGCGATCACGGTGGGCTCCAACATGGCGCGAGCCGCATAAATGGCGGCTGTGCAGCCTGCCGGGCCGCTGCCGAGGATAATAATCTTGGAATGATGGGCCTGATCGGACACAGGGGTGACACTTTCGTTGCGCGGGGGCCACGCTGATATCGGTAGCCTTGCCTCAAAGGTCAAGAGCCGGAGTGGGGCATTCGGCGTCTCGCCCGCGACCACACAACCCGCCCAGGAGCCCCCTGGTCTTAGAAATATTATTGCGCTTTTGCGCTCTACCGGGGTAAAAAGCGGCGCGATAGATAATTTCGGGGAACACCCTTGGAGCACCATAAGCTCGATTCCATCGACCTGAAGATTCTCACGGAACTTCAGGCTGACGGACGTATCACCAACGTCGAACTCTCCCGCCGCGCCAAAATCACCGCCCCGCCCTGTTTGCGGCGGATGCGGGCGCTCGAAAAGGCGGGTTACATCCAGGGCTATCACGCCGATCTGGATGCCAAATCCCTCGGCTTCGAGGTCACAGGCTTTGCCTTTGTCGGCCTTGCCAGCCAGCACGACCAAGACCTGAAAGCCTTTGAGGAACATGTCCGCGCTTGGCCCAATGTGCGCGAGTGCTTCATGCTCTCTGGCGAAGTCGATTTTATTCTCAAAATCGTCGCCAAGGATCTTTCCAGCTTTCAGAGCTTCATCACCGAGACACTGACGGCGGAAAAGAACGTCGCGAGCGTCAAGACAGCGCTGTCGATTCACGCCTCGAAGAATGCCCCGGGCGTGCCGATAGAATCCAAATTGTAACGCAGCGAGCCCATCCTACCGCTCGCGGCCTGGGGGTTTTTGCAATGAGACGCGTCTTGATCAGTCTGGCAGCAGCCATGCTGTCGTTTGGCGTGCCTGCCACGGCAGCCGCTGCGGCGCCGCCACATGTCTTACTCGACATCACCTATGCCCCCGAAGCGGGCGACTATGCTCTCAAGTTAAGTCCCGTCGTTCTGGAGTGGTACAGCAAAATAAATGCCGAGCTTTATGGCGACGACCACCCCCTTCCGTATGAGGCTGTGGTTCTGTCATTCGTGCCCAGCCTGGACTATCCGGCCGCCACGTCGCGCAATGTCATTCGCATCTCAGCCGCTTATCTGCCCAAGATGCGCGACGATTATCGCGCCATGATCATCCACGAATTGACCCACGTCGTGCAGAACTATCCGGCGGGCCAACATGCTGGCTGGTTGGTGGAAGGCATCGCGGATTACGTGCGGCATAAATATTTCGAGAAAGACATCGAGCTCACACTGCACATGAACAGCAGCGGCAGGTTGACGGGCTATACCGACAGCGCGCCGTACAATCACAGCCTGGAAGCCAACGGCGCCGACTTGACGGACAAAGGCTACCTCAAGGCCTATACGATAACATCGACCTTTCTTTACTGGCTCGAAGTGCGAAAGAACAAAGATATCGTGCGCACGCTCAATCTTGCGCTAAGCCAAGGCCACTACGCGCCGGATATTTTTCAAACGGCCTGCGGCAAACCCTTGGATGATCTGTGGGCGGAATTTGTCACAGAATCCGAGACCAGAAAACATTAGTCCTTCCCTGCCAGACGCGAGTTCTTTCGACCGTAGACGGCATAGACCACCATGCCGACGATATTCCAGCAGAAGAATAGACGTTGGGTGAGCGCCGGTAAGCTCGAGAAAAGATAAAGGCAGCCGAGGATCGCGGCGGGGCCGACGAGCCACCACAGCGGCACGCGGAAGACGCGTGGGCGGCTCGGATTGGTGCGGCGGTAGATCATCATCGCCAGCGCCACCGCCACGAAGGCGCAGAGCGTGCCGGAATTGGCGAGCTCTGCAATCAGCTTCAAAGGCGCCAGGCCTGCGATGATGGCGGCCACCACGCCAGTGAAGATCGTCACGGCAATGGGGGTGCCGGTCTTGCTATTCACCCGCGCCAAGGCACCGGGCAGCAAACGGTCGCGCGCCATGACGAAGAAGATGCGGCTCTGGCCGAACATGAAGACCATGATGACGGTGGGAAAGGCGATCACCGCCGCACCACCAATCACCGCCGACCAATTGTCTTGATGCAGCGTGCGCAGGATGAGCGCCAATGGCTCAGCGCTGGCAGCAAAGCTGGCGGTGGGCACCGCACCGATAGCGGTTGCGGCTACCGCGATATAGATGGCGGTGCAGAGCAGCATTGATCCGACGATGCCAATAGCCAAATCGCGGCCTGGGTTCTTGGCCTCCTCCGCGGCGGTCGAAATGGCATCGAAGCCATAGAAGGCGAAGAAAATCAGCGAGGCGGCAGGCAGCACGCCAAGCTTGACCCCTTCGGCCGTCACCGTGGAAATGCCGTAAGGCAGGAACGGCTTGAAATGGGCCGGATCGAAGGCAGGCAGCGCCAGCGCCACAAAGGCCGCCAGCGCCGCGAGCTTCAGGACCACAAGGATGGCATTGACCGTGGCGCTCTCGCGCGTACCAGCGGCGAGCAGTGCTGCCACGGCCAGCGAAATCCCCACTGCCGGAAGATTGATGATGCCGCCAGAGCTTGGCCCTGCCAAAAACGCAGGAATGATCGGCAGATGCAGCCAGGCCATGAAGCCTGCGGCATAGGCCGACCAGCCCACCGCCACGGCGGCGCAAACCACCGTGTATTCGAGGATCAAACTCCAGCCGACGAACCAAGCCACGGGCTCGCCCATCACGACATAGCTGTAGGTATAAGCGCTGCCAGCCGCGGGCATCATGGTCGCCATCTCGGCATAAGCCAGCGCCGCGCACGCACTGACCACGCCTGCTATGATGAAAGAGATGATCATGCCAGGACCGGCGAGCCCTGCCGCTTGCCCGATCAGGGTGTAAATGCCGGTGCCGACAATGCCGCCGACACCCAAGGCCAGAAGATGCGGCCAGGACAGGCTGCGCACGAGCTTCTCGCTACCCGGATTGTCGTGCACCGAGTCGATAGGCTTCCGCCGCCCAAAAATATGCATAAGGCCCGCCCGTTATGAGTCGGGTAGCATTTGACGGTCGGAGAGTGCTTCTGTCCAGCGCTCCAGAAGCTCATCAAGATGGCTTAGGCTGCTCACCAGGAAGGCCTTGGCATTGGCGCGCACGAAAACCTTGTCGGTTTCAGCGCTGACATAGTCGATCGGGGCTTTGCCATCGATATGGGCGAGCAGCAGCGCCGCGACGAAGCCTGCCGTGCGCCGCTCCAGCCCGGCATGGCCTTCCCAGGCGGCAGTGGCCAAATAGGCATCCTTGAGGGCTCTGTAACAGGCGGCGTAAGCTTCACTATGCGACGGGTACCAGACGGCCTTGAGCAGCAGATGGCTGAGGCAAAAGGCCAGATCAAAGGCCGGATCGCCATAAGAGGCGGCCTCGGCATCCAGAAAGACCGGCCCGTCGGGACCGCAGAGAATGTTCTCTGGGCTGACGCTGCCCTGCATCAGCGCGATATGGGCGACGGCCAAATTCTTCGCCATGGAGCGGATGGCCGGTGCCACATCCGTATGTTTGGCGGCGGCATAGAGAAGATAGGCATCTACGCGTAAGGCCTGGAATTGCGGTCCGTTACGAAAATCGCGCGCGATATCCTCGCGCCCCGCGGTCTCGCCGTGAATCCGCACCAGCCGGGCACCCACTTTGGCGGCAAAGGATGGGTCCGTATGGCCTGCAGCCAATTGCACCTTCCACACCGGATGGGTCTCTGGCGGCAGATATTCCATGGCAAAGAGGTGGCGGGGCTTATCCTCCCCCAGCACCATGGGCACCCAATCGGGATCGAGGCCGCCGACCAGCTTCATCCAGGCGACTTCGGCGTGGCTGCGCTCTGCGGGAGCCCGCCATTCCACGGCGCCCCGCATTTTCGCTAAAGCCTGTTTCACGCAGAAGCGGCGCGCCCCGACCGTCACCAAGGTGACGTCGCAGGAGATACCCTCCGCCAAAGTCTCGGCGGCGATACTCTGTCCAGGCGTCATCAACCCCATGCTTATTAGGGCCGGTTCAAGGGCATTCAAGCACATGTGATGGGCCCGGGAGCAACATCAGGACATAATGCCACGAAAGCAGCGCCAAGGCACCACCTTTGACCGGGCAATCGGGAATGAGCCATCTTGGGCGCCGGCGCACCATCTTGTTTGGCCAGTAACAAAGGAAAACCACGATGAAAAAACTTTGGGCAGCGTTGGTTACAAGCTTTCTTCTGGCGCCAGCCGCCTTTGGCGCGCCCGCAATCCCCAGTGCGATCAAAGCCGCAATCGCGGACCCGGCACGCCCCGCCGATAACGTCGCCCGCGACGAGGCGCGTAAGCCCGCCGAGATGCTGATCTTTGCCAAGATCAAGCCGGGCACCAAAGTGATGGACCTCATTCCGGGTGGCGGCTATTTCACCCGCCTCTTCGCCAAGGCGGTTGGCGCCCAAGGCTGGGTCTATGCCTATCAGCCGAGCGAGCTCGACGCCTTCGCCAAAGGCAAGCCGGCAAAAATCATCGCGACCGTCGCGGCCTATTCCAATGCCAGCGTAGTCCATGCGCCAGTCAACAGTCTGACCGCCCCTGAGCTGCTCGATGTGGTGTGGACAGCCCAGAATTATCACGATCTCAAAGACGATTTTTTCAAACCCGCCGATACCGCCCTCGTCAACAAGGCAGTGTTTAAGGCTTTGAAACCAGGTGGGCTATATATCGTGCTGGATCATGCCGCGGAAAAGGGTTCGGGAATTCACGACACCAATACGCTGCACAGGATCGACGAAGCAGTGGTAAAGCAGGAAGTCATGGCGGCAGGGTTTGAATTCGTGGGCGAGAGCAAAGTGCTGCGCAATCCGGCGGACCCCAAGACCGCGAATGTCTTCGATAAGGCCATCCGTGGCCACACCGATCAGTTCCTGTACAAGTTCCGTAAACCCTTGAAGGCAAAATAGGAGCGTTACGTATGCGGCTTGCGGCATTCGCCTTACTGCTGGTGCTGGTCCCGGCGAGTGCCGAAACCGCGGCGCAGCGCCTGACCGGCACGATCGAGAGTTATGCCGCCCCGGTCCTGACGGTGAAGACCGCCAAAGGCAGCGTGGCGATTACACTGGCGCCGGAGGCGCGCATCGTAGCCAATGAAAAAGCCCTGTTTGCCAGCATCAAGCAGGGCGATTTCATTGCCTCTACCGCCGCCGCGCGCAAAGACGGCCGCTTGGTGGCCAAAGAGGTCCGCCTCTTTCCAGCCGCACTACGCGGGCTTGGTGAGGGCCAATACCCCCATGACGATGCCAGCTTGACCAATGCCACCGTCACGTCCGTGGTCGCAGTTCCGCATGCCAAAGGCGGAGTCTTGAAACTATCGTTCCATGGTTCGACGCCCGGCCCCAATGGGATGTGCAGCGGCCATGCGCCTGCCCCAGGCGTAGGGCCGTGTAGCGGCGACGCGGAAATTGTGGTGACCCCCAAGACCACGGTGACGACCTGGCTGCTGGGCGATGCCACATGGCTGCAGATCGGCAAGGCCGTGTCGCTTTTTGCAGTGACGGACGCAAGTGGTAAACTCTCAAGCCCAGGCGTTCTGGTGGAACATAACGGGGTCAAACCAGTGCCATGAGCACAGATGCGAAAAAGTTTGGTGCCGTCGGGGCCTTACCGATTGGCACTGTACCGGTCGGATTCATGCTATTGGGTGCGCTCGCCATTGGCGCGCTTTCGATCGGAGCGCTGGCCATCGCAAGGCTCGCCATCGGCCGCATTGCCATTGGGCATCTGCATCTCAAAAGTGCAGAAATCGACAGCCTGACGGTGCGACAGCTGACCGTGATCGAACCCAAAAATCATCCCTGAATCCGGCGAGACGTGCCCGTCGGCTTGTGTTAGCCTGCCTTCATAACAGGGGTGGGGTATGCGGGCGTATGTTTGGTGGGGCGTGGCGTCAGCCGGCGTCGTCGCTGCCGCGTTGTGGATTGTGCCGACACCGTCCGTTACCGGACTGAACAAGGCCGTCTGCAGAGGCGGCACAGGGCTTTCCTTTCAACAACAGGTCAGCGCTTGCTCAGAGCTGATCGAGAACGCGGCCCTAACCGGCAAAGTGCGTGCCGTGATGCTGACGCGCCGCGCCCAGGCTTATACGGAAAAAGGCGATTACAAAACGGCGCGAGACGACCTGACGCGCGCGGTGACACTGGCGCCGGGCTACGAAGAGGGCTGGCTGCGCCGCGGCGACATCGATGATGCGCTGGATGACGAGCAAGGTGCCTTGCGCGATTACGCGCGCGCGCTGGCCTTGATGACCGACGATGATCGCGCCTTCAACAATCGCGGCTGGGCCTATGCGCGACTGGGCGATGCGGACAAAGCCATGGCCGATTATGACCGCGCCATCGCGGTGATGCCTGGTGTACCGCTCTACTACGTGAACCGCGGCAATGTCTGGCGCGGCAAAGGGATCTTCGACAAGGCCATTGCCGATTACTCCAGTGCCATCGCGCTCTATCCCGACTATGCGCGCGCCTATCGCGAAAGAGCGGAGGCTCTCAGTGCCCAAGGCCATGACGGCGAGGCCATCGGTGATTTCCAATTGGCGTTGGCGCGGGCACCGAAGGATGCGGTGAGTTGGAATGATCTTGGCGTCGCCTTCGACCACAAAGGCCAAAACGCCGAAGCCATCGATGCCTTCAGCAAAGCCATTGGCAATGCCCCGCGCTACGCCACAGCCTACGACAATCGCGGCCTCATGCATATGAAGACGGGCGACAGCAAAGCCGCCATCGCGGATTTCAATCATGCGATCGCGCTCGCGCCCAACAATATGGACATGCTGCGCCATCGCGCCGATGCCTTTGCCAATAGCGGCGCCGCCGACAAGGCACTAGCTGATTACAGCGCGGTTCTGAAACGGCTGCCGCGGGATTTCGCCAGCTTCAACAACCGCGGCAATCTTTATGCGCGACAAGGAAAATACGCCGCTGCCATCGCCGATTATTCCACCGCGCTGACGATTGAGCCGATGCAGGAAGCCATCAAGGCACTGATCCTGGCCAATCGCGCCGATGCCCGCCGCGCCGCCGGGACATTCGATGCGGCCATGAAAGATTATAACGCCGCCCTCGCCATAGCGGCCACGCCTGACCGCTATCGTCACCGCGGCGACCTCGATCAAGACCTGCACAATCCCGAGGCTGCTATTGCGGACTATTCCAGCGCCTTGAAGCTCGATCCCAATGACTGGATGTCCCATTACAATCGCGGTGCGGCGCTCGCCAATCAGAGCGATAATGCCGGGGCGTTGCGGGACTTCAGCGACGCGGTACGCCTGACCACAGGCGAAGCGCGCGCCGTCGCTCTTTCCGGCCGGGCTGCGGTTTATTTCGCGCGCGAGGAAGACGAGAAGGTCTTAGCCGACTGCGATGCGGCGCTGCGCTTAGCGCCCAAACGCGCCGTGCCTTGGTATTGGCGGGCTCGCGTGCATTTGCGGGCCGGTGAGGACAAGAAAGCGCTGGCGGAATTCGATGCGGCAATCGCATTGGAGCCGCGCCTGAGGGACGCTTGGTACCGCCGCGGCCTCATCAAGAGGCGGCTTGGCGATAAAATAGGCGGCGACGCCGATATTTCCCATGCAGCGGCGATGTCATAACGCGGTTGTGATGGCCCACCTGCACTGTTTGCGGCTTCCTGTTGCGGCTGGGTGTGGCTATCGTCCGTCAGCTGCGTAATTTTCGCGCGCGCACAAGACGAGGGCCTATTGGTGGGGGATTTACGATTGAAACGGCTGTGCACAGTGGCGCTATCGGCACTTGTCTTGTACGGCTGTGCAGCAACGGGTGGTGAGAGCGCGACGAAAGCGGACGCCAGCAAGTCCTTGGTTAAAGGCCTTGATGCCTCGCTCAATCCCGATCCCTTCCCCTCCACCTATAAGCCGCTCCCCAGCAAGGCGACCGCGATTGTGGGCGCCAATATCCTCACCGCTACAGGCCAGGAAATTGATGGCGGCGTAGTGGTGATGGCGAACGGCAAGATCGTCGCTGTGGGCCCTGCCGGAACCGCGGTGCCAGCGGATGCCGTCGTGGTCGATGGCAAAGGCAAATGGGTGACCCCGGGCGTGATCGATGCTCACAGCCATCTCGGCGTCTATCCCACGCCAGCGGTGCAAGCCCGCTCTGACGGCAACGAAGCGACCGATCCCAATACCGCGCAAGTGTGGGCGGAGCATTCGATCTGGCCAGCCGATCCCGGCTTCAACCGCGCCCGCGCCGGTGGCGTGACCACGCTCGAAATCCTTCCCGGTTCGGCCAATCTGTTTGGCGGCCGCGCTGCCATCCTCAAGAACGTGCCCTCCCTCACTTATCAAGGCATGAAGTTTCCCGGCGCGCCGTATGGCCTCAAAATGGCCTGCGGCGAGAATCCCAAACGTGTCTATGGCAGCATGCATCGCAGCCCCTCCACCGCCATGGGCAACGTCGCGGGCTATCGCAAGGCTTGGATCGACGCCGCCGAATACAAGCGCAAATGGGACGAATATCACGCCAAAGCCGCCAAGGGCGAAAAAGCCGACCCGCCCAAGCGCGATCTCGCCCTCGATACGCTGTCAGGCGTGCTGCGCGGTGAAATCCTGGTGCAGAACCATTGCTATCGCGCCGATGAAATGGCGACGATGATCGATATCAGCCACGAATTCGGCTTCCACGTCGCCATGTTCCATCACGCATCCGAAGGCTACAAGGCCGCCGACATGCTGGTCAAAGAAGGCGTCTGCATCGCCACCTGGGCGGATTGGGCGAACTTCAAGATGGAAAGCCTCGACGGTATCGAAGCCAATGCCGCCATCGCCTTCAAGAAGGGCGTCTGCGTGGTGATCCATTCCGATGACGAAACCATCACCCAGCATCTGAATCAGGAAGCGGCCATCGCCATGGCGGCGGGCAACCGTGTCGGCATCGCCATTACCAGAGCCGACGCTATCGCCTGGATCACTGCCAATCCGGCCAAGGCCATTGGTGTTCTGGGCAAGACCGGAACGCTGGAAGCAGGCAAGGCCGGGGATGTGGTGCTGTGGAACCGCGATCCCTTCTCTGTCTATGCCAAAGCCGACAAAGTCTTCATAGACGGCGCGCTGACCTACGACCGTTTCGATCCCAAGTATCAGCCCAAATCCGATTTTGAACTGGGTCAGCCCGGCCAAGGAGAATTCCAATGAGCCGCGCTTTCGTCCCTCTGCTTATGGCTGCCAGCGTGCTGGCCCTTTCCGCCTCGGCTGAGACCATTGCCATCACCCACGCCAAAATCGAAACCGTCAGCGCGGCCGGAACCATCGAAGACGGCACCGTGCTTTTCAAGGATGGTAGGATCATTGCCGTCGGCACCCATGTTGCCATCCCTGCCACGGCCCGCATCGTGGATGCCAAAGGCGGCGTGGTGACACCCGGCATCTTCGCGGTCTCCAGCGATCTGTCGGTGATGGAAGTCGAGGGCGTGCGCAATACCCACGAAGAAAGCAGCAAGCTGGGCGCGGCCTTCGATGTGCAATATGGCATCAATCCCGCTTCAACGCTGATCCCGTTGGCGCGCCAAGGCGGCTTGACGCGCGCCATGGTGACTCCAGTGGCGCCGCACGGCCATGAGGGTGACCGCGACGAAAATGCGGGCGAGGACTATACCGCAGGCACGGCCAATGAGGGCGTCAACGCCTCCAGCCTGTTCGCCGGGCTGGCAGCGGGACTGCGCCTCAAGGTTGGCGATGCCGATCCGGTGTTTGCGCCGCGCGCCGCGATGGTGGTCGATCTTGGCGATGACGGCGCCCGGGTTGCTGGCTCGCATGGTGCCGCCTTCCAGCTGCTCAAATCCGCACTGGACGATGCGCGCCTCTATGCCAAACGCCGCGGCGCTTACGACAACGGCCAGAGCCGCAGCTTTGCCTTGGCGCGCGCGGAGATGGAGGCACTGCAGCCGGTGCTGAGTGGCAAGATTCCGCTGCTGGCGCGGGTGCACAGCGCAGGCGATATTCGCCAGCTGCTGAAACTGGCCAAGGAAGAGCACATCAAACTGGTGCTGGAAGGCGCTGAAGAGGGCTGGCTGGTCGGCGAGGCGTTGGCCGCCTCCAAGACACCCGTGATCATCGACACCGAAGCGGACCTGCCGCAGCAATTTGAAACTTTGGGTTCGCGCCTCGACAACGCCGCAAGGTTACAGAAAGCCGGTGTGCTGGTCGCCATCACCGGCAACCACAGCTTCGCGATGCTGCGCCAGGCGCGTTTCAATGCCGGTACAGCGGTGGCCAACGGTCTCGCCTATGAAGACGCCCTAGCGGCCATCACGCTCAACCCGGCCCGCATCTGGGGCCTCTCCGAGCATCTCGGCAGCCTTGCGCCCGGCAAGGATGCTGATGTGGTGATCTGGAACGGCGATCCCTTGGAAACTTCTAGCTGGCCCTTGACGGTGTTCATCGCCGGAACCGAACAGCCCGCCAGCTCGCGCGCCTTCCAGCTGCGCGACCGTTATCTGCACGCCGATGACGGCATGCCGCCCGCCTATCACTAGGGACGGTCACGCAGGGTGGCGCTGGGCATGCAGGCCAAAGCAGAAGCTGGCGGCAAAACGATGCAACCGCCACTGAAGGTCTTTATCCTGCGTGTCTAGCGGCTTGTCGGCAGTGGCTGCCAATCGCCGCTGTCACGCTTGCGTTTTGCCAGATGCCCGACCAAATCCGCCAACACGTCCATGGGCACCGTCTGGTCGATTGCTGCGCTGATATCGTGCAGGCGGCGGCGCAAATCATAGAGCTGATCGAGCAGGAGCAATACGACCGGGAGGGCTTCCTCGTTGACATCCAAGTCGTCGCGCAGATCGCGAATGAGACGAGCCCGAGCGACATCGATCTCACAGAATTCATAGTCCCCGCAGCCAGCGTCCGGTTTGACCCATTCGTTGAGAATCCAACGCTCCAAATCTGGGCGTTGCACACCGGGCATTTGCGCCACGACAAAATCGATCTTCATTTCTTCTCCATCGCCTGGCGAGGATTTGAGGGATGTTCGGGCTTCCAGCTTCGCAGGAATTCCTCCAATGCCGTATCTGGAGCGCCAATCACGACGCGCAATTTGACGTAAAGCTGCCCGGCAAGCTGAGGGCCGTGCGCGGGCACACCGCGGCCGCGCAACCGCAGCTCCGTCCCGCTGTCCGACCCTGGCGCGATTTTCATACGCACGGGCCCCGTCGGCGTTGGCACCAGTATTTCGCCGCCGAGAACCGCTTCGGCCAGAGAGACCGGCAAATCCAGGCGGATGTCTTGCCCGCTGCGCGTATAGAAGGCGTGCGGCGCGATATGGATTTCAATCAAAGCGTCGCCGGAGGGGCCACCGCTATAGCCCGCGCCACCCTGCCCTTGCAGGCGCAGCACCTGACCTTCCAATGTGCCCGCGGGTATTTTGACGTCTAAAACGCGCCCGTCCGGCAACGTCAACCGATTGGTCGCGCCAGTCACCGCATGCAAAAATTCCGCCGTTAGAGAAAAGCGCTCGTCATGGCCGGGGGCGCGCCTAGCCTCGGCCGGACGCCGGACGTCATTGAACATCGAGCCGAAGAGATCACTGAGCGCGTCGTCACTCCATTCACTCGGCTGTCCACTCGCGCGGCTGTAGCGGCGGCCGGCTTCGCCGTCGGCTTGTTCGCGATACGTCGGCTGGCGCTCATGGCCAACGGCATCGATCTCACCGCGATCAAATTGGCCACGCTTTTCCGGATCGGACAGCAGTTCATTGGCGTTCGAGGCATTCTTGAAGAGCTCCTCCGCCTTGGCATTGCCCGGATTGAGATCGGGGTGATGCTTCTTGGCCAATTTACGAAAGGCTTTTCGAATGGCGTCCTGGCTGGCGTCACGTTTTACGCCGAGCGTCTTATAGGGATCGTCCAAGTCAGGCATGTCTTGATTCTCTTACTGGCGGCAACGGTAACCTCACGCCGCGCGGAACACTGGGCGGGACGTGAGGGCTCAACTTTCCGCGGTACGATGCGCTGCAAGCGTGAGTGCAACCAGCGTTGCTCCACCAAACACAAGGTCAATGCCGACGACGACCCCAACGACCACAAAAGAGGAGGCTGGCAAAGCCACCAGAATAATGGCGGCGAATAGCAGATCGAGCGCCCCATTAAACAACATCCAGTACCAATGCTGGTGGGTGGCGCGGCGATGGGCGAAGGCGACCATAATCGTCACAACACCGTCGGCGACCAAGAATACGGTCAGGACCAGGGTCAGAGACCAAACCCCAACCGCGGGCCACAAAAAGAGCAGGATGCCGGCACCCATCGCGACAAACGATGACAGCAGAGTCCACCAAAAGCCCGGCGCATCGCGACCGACACATGTCGTCACAGCTCCCAAGGCACCGCCAAGAAACAACAGCCATCCCAGCACAAGCGCAACACCAATGCTCGCAAGCGCTGGCAGGATCAGGGCGATTACACCCAACACGACAAGGCCGATGCCTTCGCCCAAAAACAGCTTCCAATGCGCTTCGAGCGTGTGTTCCGCCCGATAGGGGAGTGCTGCTTCACGAAGGTCGTTTATCGCACTCATACCATTCTCCTCAACGCAATCACGGCTCACTGGCACCGCCGAACAGCGGGAACGCTCAACATACGGCGAACGCGCGCAAGCGACAGCTTCGGGAACTACTCAGGCTGCTGCTATGCGGGTGATAGCTGTAAACGGGTCATCGCATCGCGCGCATTTGAACAAACGGGCTGCGTAGTTCCCGAAGCTGCCCCTCAAGGCTTGCCGCTTTATACTACAGAGCTAACGAACAAGCTGATCGAACCGCGCCAACACGCGGGAACGATCGCCGACTCTGACTTCACTGGGGCATCTTCCACAGATTTGGAGCAGAGGGTTTTTACGACCAACATGCGGAGACATTCATGTCGCAAGACAGTCAATTGCAGCAAGCCGTTCTCGCCGAACTCAGCTGGGAACCAAGCATTAACTCCGCCCATATCGGCGTCACCGCCGACGCCGGCGTCATCGTTATCAGCGGCCATGTGGAAAGTTTTGTCGAGAAATACGCGGCCGAAACGGCCGCCAGACGGGTCAAGGGCGTCAAAGCTGTGGCAGAGGAACTGGAAGTGTGGTTGTCCACCGACAGTAGCCGCTCGGATAGCGCCATTGCACAAGCCGCTGTGGATCGTCTCGCGTGGGATGTTTCTGTTCCTCGCAACGCGGTCGAGATCAAAGTCGAAAAAGGTTGGATCACGCTGACCGGCGAAGTGGATTGGCATTATCAGAAAGACGCAGCCGAACACGACATCCGCAGCCTGCTGGGTGTCGTCGCGCTGACGAATTTGATTGGCATTCGGCCGCGGGTCAATGTGTCAGACCTCAGCAACGACATCACCAAAGCCTTGCATCGCTCGCGCTTCGACCCGAAGACCATCAAGGTGACGACTGATGGTGGCCAAGTCAGGCTCACGGGCTCGGTCCGTTCCTGGCACGATCGCGCCGAGGCCGAATCCACCTCATGGGCAGCGCCCGGCACGATTCACGTCGAAAATGATCTCGTCGTAATTGCTTGAGTGCTGAAATGCCTGCCCGGCCAGCGGGCATCCTCGCATAAGGAATAGCTATGACCTACGCCACAGTAATGGTGCATTTGGAATTGGGACACAGCAATGCGCCGATACTGCGCGTCGCTGCAAATTTGGCAGAGACGCTGCATGCCAGCCTCATTGGCATCGCAGGAAGCCAACTCGTGCCGGTGAATTATAACGACACTTATATCTCAGGCGATGTCGTGGCGGAGATCGCAGCCGAAGAAGCGCAGCAGCTCACCAAAGTCGAGAGTGAATTTCGCAACAGTTTTCTCAGTAGCGCCGGCACGGTGGAATGGCGCTCCACCCTTATGTGTTCGTCGCTCCCCGCCTTCATTGCCACGCAAGCGCGCTCAGCCGATCTTGTCCTGACAACGGCTGCATCCTCCGACATGGCAGATTCTGTTCGTGTGGCCGAAGCAGGCGAACTCATCCTGCAAATTGGCCGCCCCGTGCTTTGTGTTCCCGGCACCGCACAGCCACCAAATCTCGACAGCGTCATCCTAGCCTGGAAGGAATCCCGCGAGGCTCGGCGTGCGGCTCTTGATGCACTGCCATTGTTGAAGCTTGCCAGACAAGTGGCAGTGGTTGAACTTGCCGAAGACGATGAACTTAATGCAGCGCAAAAACGCGTTGATGACGTCGGTAGCTGGCTAAACCGGCATGGAGTCAGCGCCGAATGCAGAGTGCTGCGCTCGCTTGGTGACGAAGCCCAGCAGCTTATCGACATCGCGACCAATCGAGGTGCAGGCGTTATTGTCGCCGGTGCATACGGCCATAGCCGTTTGCGTGAATTCGTCTTCGGCGGCGTTACCCGAGCGCTACTCAGCAACACCGAGTGTTGTTCACTGCTGTCTCACTAGCCCTGCAATATTCGCATTTGGCAAGCGCGATGCC
>JARLIR010000242.1 GCA_031291635.1 Rhizomicrobium sp.
CGTGCTCAGCGCCGTCGGTCACAACCTCCGCCTCATCCTCAACTGGCTGAGGCTTCTTTTGCGCCGGATCCTCGATGTGATCTTCGACCTCATCACGCCGCCCTCAGCCCTCAAACCGGCTTCTTAACAGACGACGAGATAAAGTGATAAACGGAATGCCCTCTCGCAACACAGGCAGCACCATCATCTGCGCGAGGTTACCCATTTGGAGATACGCCACCGGACCTTGCTGAAGATACGCCGGACTTGATGGGCAACCAACTCGCCCGGGCGATGCATGGCCCAGTCGGCAAAACTCATTACGTTAGCGATAAGCGCCAGCAGCGGCCGGGTCGCCACCGGCCAGCCTTTACCCACGATCAGTTTCAACACCAGCCCTTCACGCCGGTAGGCCGCGATCCGGTCGCGTATATCAACAAAGTGGATGATCGCGGGTTCAACCCGCCGCCCGTGGCGCATAAAAGAGCAATGACCGCGCAGCACATCGAGATCGACGGCAAAGGCCGGCGGCTCGGGCTCCGACATGACCACCATCGCCGGATCGTCGCTCGCCTTCAGCCCCAGCGACGCCATGGCGAGACTAAAGAGGGGCTCATCATTGGGCTTTCGGCGATAACATAGTACACCCAGCGCATCATATTGCTCAAAGAAACCCTTGGCCCGTTCAAAGACATCCCATGCCAGCGGCGTATTGCGGAAATAGTAAAGCCCGCCGTTGAAATGCGGATACGCCTTGGCATCTACTACTGTACGGTAACGTTCCGGCTTAGCGGTCCAGAACAAGGACGATGGATTGGTGCCGTAGACCGCGAATTCCTGTCCCGCAAAATAGTCGAATACGGTCTCGACCGGCCGCAGACACAAGCAATCGGCTTCTATGAACAAAGTGGTCTCGAACGGTGTGAACGCCGCCAGATCAAGCTTGCTCAAAACACCCGGCCAACGATCGAATTTCCAGGGGATGACGATGTCGAACAGATCCTGGAACAGGGCTGGGGCCAAATCGGTCGCCACTGCAAGCGGCATCTGAGATCCGGCATGGCGGATGGAGCGCGCCAGCAGCCGCGCCTGCCGGACATATTTCATATGGCTATGCGCCAGCGTGAGAACGCCGGAACCCGACAATTGTGCTCTCATGCTAAACTGAGATCCTTTCATGGCGGCGTGGCCGCGGCGGCTAGTATTTTCGGCCACACCCTATCAAGCACATAGCGCACGCCGGGCTGGGTGAGATGATCAGTATCGGCCTGGAGCAGGTGCCCTCCATCGGCAATGCGGCAGCGCTCAGCAGAGCATAGCTCCGGCAATAGCGGCAGGAAGGCCGCGCCAGAATCGCGCGAAACGGCACGCATATGGGTTTGGTCGTGGTTAACCAGCAGATGGCGGTCGAGATATTGCGGGACGGATGCCTCTGGATGGCGCAGCAGGCCCGGGATTAACAGCCGGGACACGGGCTTCGACCAAAACGGCGTATCGCCAAGGACCAGCACATGACGGACACCCGCGGCCCTCAGCCGCTGGATGGTCTCAGGGAGCCGGATAGCACAATCCGGAGCGATGCCACTGGGACGGCAATTGGCATCCCAATGGGCCGCCAGCACCACGAGATCGGGGGGATTTGCCTTTAGATGCGCAAACACGGTCTCATTGAAGCGCCGGCAGCGGATTAGGCTCTGCGCTGCAGGGTAGAGCAGCGGCGGACAGGCGCCCCGGGAATATATCGAGATCGCGACCCCATCCTTACGCGCCCGCACCCGAAGCGCGGCTTCCAGAACCCCCACATGGGAATCGCCCCAAAAGGCGACGGCGGTGCGCGCGGCGGGGCTCCGGTGCTGCTCGCACATGGCGGGGAGCTTTTCCGGCGGGTCCTCCATAACACGGAAGCATCGGACCGATGGCGGGACCCCGCGGGAGGCCCAAGCCACATCGACCTGCTGCACGGCGGGAGAGAAACGCCCCGGAAATCCGCCAGCAGCCCAAACAATCCCACCCGCTACCGCAACGGCCGCAAGACCGCCAGCCAACACCTGGGCGACGCGGCCCCGCCGCGCCGGCGAGGTTCGGCGGAACGGCTGTTCGATCAGGAAATAGGACAGGCTCGCCGCGGCGAAGGCGAGAGCCAGCAAAACGAGGCCGGTCGGGCGATCGACCAGCTTCTCACCCGTCCATTGCCGCAAAAGCACCAAGGGAGGCCAATGCCACAGATAGAGCCCGTAGCTGATCCGGCCGATGAAGAGCATCGGCGGATTGGAGAGAAGGTAGCGGTTGGGCAGAGCGCCGGGACCAGCCAGGATCACCATAAAGGCCCCCATACAGGCGAAAGGCACAATCAGCGGCCAGGAGAAACGGCTGGGGGCGGACAGCGGGTATTCGATCGCAGCAACAATCAAGCCCAGCCCGATTGCGGCGGTGACGCTCTTAAGGCCGGGCCGGTTGGGCAGGGTTAGGGCGCCGCCCCGGCCAAACCAAGCGAGCGCGGCTCCGAGCAGCATCTCCCAGATTCGCGAGATCGGCAGGAAATAGGCGGCAACCAGATTGGTTTCGCGCAAATGCCATAAGGAGACAATCGAGGCGAGGCCCAATAGGGCAATGAACCACTTGACGGCCTGTTCGCCCTTCCAGCGCCAGGCCAGCAGCAGCAGCGGCGGGTAACAGAGATAGAACTGCTCCTCGACCGCCAGCGACCACAGATGCTCGAGCGGAACGAAGGCGGCATCCAAGGCCCAGTAGCTGCCGCGCAATTCGAGAAAATTGGCGCCCAAGCCGGCACCGGCCGCGATGCTGAACCCGAGATCGGCGTAAGCCGAGGGCAGAAGAACGAACCATCCGGCCAGCAGGACCAGCGGCAAGAGGACGAGAAGCGCCGGGAACAAACGCAATATTCGTCGATACCAGAAATCGGCGAGCCGAAAGCTGCCCTCTTTGCCCTCGTGATAGATGAGGCCCGTGATGACAAAGCCGGAAATCACGAAGAAAATATCGACCCCGACGAAGGCACGCGGAAAGCGTACCGGCGCAAAATGGCTGGCGAGCACCAGCAAAACCGCGACCGCGCGCAGCCCATCGATATCGGCCCGATATTGTCCTTTGGAAGGGCCGGTAACCTTCATGCTTGTCATCATCCTCATGGATGGTGGCTACTTTCTGAGACGCCGGCGAAGCTTTTTCGCGAGCCGAAGAATGGGGAATGTTTCTGCCACGGCCATCCGCAGCCGGGGACCGAAACTGTAGAGCCGTTGCGGCCGGGCTTCGAAGCGCACCCATTGCGCCTCGAACCGCGCAAGTCCTTCGCGATAGAGGACCTGATCATCGGCGGTCAGAGCGGTCAGCTGATCGTACAAACGCGCGGGAAGCCGGCGGGCATAATTTGAACTTTCGGAGGTGCGAGCGGGATTGGCATTGATCAGGGGAATGACCCCTGGCATGGCGATCCCGAGATGATCGCAGATCAGATGCAGCGAACGCTCGTATTGCTCCGTGATACCGACCACATGAAATTCCTCCAGCCAGAGAAGCGCATTGGCAAGGATCGCCCGGCGGTCCGTCGCATCCATGAGCGGCGGCAGAGGATAGGGATGGACCAGGGTCCGCCCGCTCGCCACATCAGGCCCGCCTTTGAAAAGCGGGCGGTAATCGAGACGCAGGCCCAGGGGCTCCACCTGACGATCACAAGCAAGGGCAAAGGCGTCTTCATCCACCAGGTCGCTCAGATCGGTTTCGAGAATAGGCCGGACCCGCGCCAGATAATCGGGCTGAAAGGTATGGGGTGCCGTGCGGACCATCCGCTGATGATAGAGTATCTGCGACACAGCACGCTCGACCGGGTTACGCAACATCGTGAACTGCAGCAATTCCGGCCGCCCGACCAACTCGAAGAGGGGGCGGCCCTGATGCATGGCATGATAGAAGCGGAAACGGCTCAGACTGGCGAGCGACAGCCGAGCCATGTTTGGCGGGTTGAGCCGGACCCGCTGCCACGGCAGATAAGCCCGGTCGAGCAATTCGCCCAAGGTCCGCCCGCCGGTCTTCGGCACATGGACGAAATAGGCGGGCGGCGCCTCAATGGCCATGGTGGCCTCGTTTCCGTAGGCGGCGGCGAAGCTTTTTTGCGAGCCGCACGGGGAAGGACTCTGCCACACCGAGCCGCAGCCTAGGACCGAAGCTGTAGAGACGCTGCGGCCGGGCTTCGAAGCGCGCCCATTGCGCCTCGAACCGCGCCAGCCCTTCGCGATAGAGGACCCGATCGTCAGCGGTCAGAGCATTTAGCTGATCGTACACGCGCTGGGGAAGCCGGCGGGCATAATCCGATCTTTCGGTGATGCGGGCGGGGTTGGCGTTTATCTGTGGAATGGCCGCAGGCATGGCTATCCCGAGCTGGTCGCAGATCAGACGCAGCGAACGCTCATACTGCTCGGTAATGCCGACCACATGAAATTCCTCCAGCCAGCGGAGCGCATTGGCGAGGATTGCCGCGCGGTCGGCCACATCCATGAGCGGCGGCAGGGGATAGGGCCGCAGCAAAGTCCGCCCGCTCGCCACATCCGGCCCGCCTTGAAAGAGCGGGCGGTAATCGAGACGAATGCCAAGCGTAGAGACCTGCGGACTGAAGGTGCGCCGGAAAGCATCCTCGTCCAGGGGCGCGGAAAGATCGCATGCCAAGAGCGGACGGGCCTGTTCGAGAAATTCGGGCATAAAGCTCTGCGGCACTTCGCGCACCGTGCGCTGGAAATAGAGCAGGTCCGAGACCGCCCTCTCCACCGGCTCGCGCAGCATTGTGAAGAGCAGCAATTCCGGCCGGCCGATCAGCTCGAACAAGGACCGGCCTTGATGCATAGCGTGGTAGAAGCGAAACCGGCTTAGCTGGTCGAGCGGCAGGCGGGCCATGTTCACAAAGTTGAGTCGTATCCGCTGCCGCGGCCGGTAAACCCGGTCGAGCACTTCGCCCAAGGTCCGCCCGCCCGTCTTCGGCACATGGACGAAATAGGCGGGAGGCGCCTCAATCCGCATCGTCACGGGCCCCATGGTCACGCGCTCATCCTAGAAATACCGGGTTTTGCCGACCCAGGCCGTCGGCAGAACACGCCGCAGCCCCCGACGGACGGCATAGGCGCAATGAAATAGCGATGGCGGCAGATCATGTGGGTCGAAGCTCGGCAGCGGCAGCCGGTCGGCCCAGGTGAAGGGGGGCGGACCACGGCGCCAAGCTGAACGATCAGTCGGGAAACGCCCGGCCATTACGGCATCGGCCAGCGCCAGATATTGCTGCCCCATCACGGCGAGCGAGAACTTGTCACTACATCGGGCGATCCCAGCCTGACTATGCCGCCGCCAAATATCGGGTGCCATCATCTGCGCGATCTGGTCGGCAAATCCGCCGATATCTCCCGGTGCCACCAGCCGACCGCTAACCCCGTCCTCAACAGCCACATCGGTGACACCCGGCAGACAGGTCACGATCGGCACACAACCATTGGCCGCCGCTTCCAACAAGGCCAGCGGCATGCCTTCGGTATTGGTCGGAAACAGAAACAGATGATGGTCGCGGGCAATCTCCGCAACAGCTTCAGGCGGACAGGTGCCGACAAGCCTGATTGCATCTTCGGCAAGACCGGCAGCAGTGATCGCTTGCACCAGCCGCCCGCGATCCTTGCCATCACCGACGACGGTCAGTTGCACCGGCAGGCCGCGTTGGCGGCAGGCAAGCAGGATTTCCGGCAGACGCAGAATTCCCTTATGGGTGTCTAACAGTCGGCCAACGAACAGGAGCCGTAACGGTGTCTGCCAATCGCGCCGGCCGCCAAGGTCAGCGGGGCTCGGCAGAGGAATACCATTGGTGATGCCGAGGACAGGCCGGCCAGGCAAAGCCGCAAGCGCACCGCTATAGCTATCGGGACCGACCCCGACTGCGATGTTCCAGCTTGCCCCGTCTTGATGGGCGAGTTCGTAAAGACGCGGCCAGCCACCATGAAACAGCATCGCAACACCGATCCGGTCCGGCAATAGGCGGCAAGCGAGATGGCTTGCCCGATTGTCGTCACCGGCATTGAGAAAGGCCATCTCGACGCCGCTCTGTACGAGATACTCGACCATGGCCCGTGTCCGCCCAGCCGTTGTGGCAAGCCGGTGATCTGGCGCGTGCCACGCCTCAAGGCCGAGCCTTTGCGCCAAGTCATGCCAGGGACCGCGGCGGCTTGCGGCGACAACCACCTGATGGCCGTGACCAGCAAAGAACTGACCGAGATCGAGCGCAAATTTCGGGCCGCCGCCGATTGTGATCTCGTTCAAAAGAAAGGCGATCTTCATGGCGGCCTTGCGCCTTTCAGCTCGACGCGGTGGAAGGATGGCAGCGATCGGGCGCCAGAAACAGCGCGTCGAAATGATGGAGCCGCCCCGCCATAATCCCATGGGCAAGGTTGCCGGCATAATGAAGTCCGAAGCCCTCCATGACTGTTATGACCTCGCGAAACTCGAGCTGGTTCGCGAAACGCCTATCGACCTGTATTTCAATGATGCAGGCAGCGGCCTGGCGCAGCACCTCGGCGCCGCCGCGCAAGACCGGCTCCTCGAACCCCTCAGTATCGATCTTCACCAGCAGGGGCCCCGGCAGCTCGTGATCGCGCGCCCAATCATCCAGCCGGTGGATCGGCAACTCTAAACCTTTGGCTGGCTGGGGCATCGCCAAATGTGAATGCCAGTCGGGTAAGGAGGTCTGGAAAGAGTTGAAACGGGGCGAGCCTTCGAAATCCTGTAAAACCAACAGTCCGTCCTGCGCGCCAAGGCCAATCTCATAACAGTGCACCTGTTCAGGATAGCGGGCAGCCCAACGCCGCAGGCTGGCGCCCGCGATCGGGTGGGGTTCGAAACAGTGAATCACCGCCTGCGGAAATCGCCGCCGGAATAGTTTGGCGGTATCGCCATCGAATGCGCCGATGTCGAGGATCGTGCGGACGGCGACATCGTTAAGGCACAATAGATTGCGCCAGCAGGGCGGATAATCGAAATGGCGGCGAAGGAAACGGCGGATACGCCCCTTTATCTTGCCGAGCCCCCTCATGGCGGACTCGGCGCACTGCCGGGCAAGGCCGCGATCAGGCGTTCACAAACCGCATGCCAGTCATACCGCGCGGCTAGAAAAGCGTGGCCTGCCCGCGCTTTCTCGGCCCGTGTCTCGGGCTGGCGCAGCGCCGCCAGCGCGTCATCGAGATCGCGCTCGTCGGAAATTGCATAGCCGCCGCCGCTTTCCTCAACCTGCCAGCGCAGCACCTCGCTCGCCCGGTCTACAATTGCTGGGGTGCCGACACTCCAGCCTTCGAGTAGGGTGATGGAGAGGCTTTCCATACGAGATAGCGTGATATTGGCAAGGGCTCCCTGCAACAAACCGTATTTCTCCGCCTCGTCCACGACGCCCAACTGGTGCAACCACGCTGGCGGGCGCGACAAGCGAGAGCCAGCGCCAATCGACACCAGCGTTACCGCCTGTCCCGGCCAGCGGCGATTATACCGCCCTACCAGGGTTATCAGCCGATTGAACCCCTTGCTACGATGCTGGCGACCGATGAATACCAAATAGTCGCCGGGAATGCGACAACAGGCACGCAGTCGGTCGAGTGGGGCGATGGCGGTCGGCGGCTCGACACCGAAGCCTACGACTGGGCCCGTGGCGGCAACCGGACCATGGAGTCGGCGGGCTAGTGCCCGTTCGGGCGGGGTGTTGAACAGAACTACTGCCGCTCCGCATAGACTCGTCCTCGCAGCCCCGAGACGGGCGAAGGGCTCGTCATGCAGGCAGGCCAATAGCGCCACCTTGCCCGGCGCTGCGGCGATGACCGCGGCCGGAATCCGGAACCGGTAAGGACCGGTCAGCACGGCCTGGACCGCGGCTGCCCGCGCCCGCACATGGGCGATCAAATCCGGACTGGCTAGCGAAGGCGGCTCCCAGCCGGACCGCGCTGCTAATTTCGCCAGACCGGGCACCATCCAAATCAGCCGTGCGGCCGCACGACTGAGAATGGACGGTCGTATACTACGAAATTCGCTCACCCGCGCGAAACCCACTGAAGCCGGTTGCGGCTCTGCGCCCAAAGGAGCTGCAGAGGCGATCTCGACGGTGAAACGTCCTTCCGCCGCCAATTGCCGCGCGAATGCCAGAAGATGAAGATCCGAACCGCCGATCGGCTGTCGCCAGCACACCGGCACGACCAGAATGCGCGGTGGCTCGACCGACTGGCCGCGGATGTCAGCTGTCAAGTCTGCCACGGAGCACCAAATCAGGCCGGAACGTATAGCGCAAAAAAAAGCATAGTCCGGATAATCGTGTATAGCTAATCCTTCTTTAAGGGATTACGCGACGCCCATAAGGTGTTCGAAGAGGCCGGTTATGGATGGAGTACACTTATCGCGGCCGGAGATGTGGCGCGCGCTTCCCTTCGAGCGATGGGCGGCGGCTCTGGTTCCTCTGTTCCGGAAGTCGATCTGGCGCAGCCTTCCAGTCCGGCACCGCCGTGGCTTCGTAACAAAGGTCTTGGAAGCACTTGCCCCGATGCCCTCCAATGCCGTGGCAGCCGACCCGATCATGGTATGTGGCTATATGGGGTCCGCCACCGGACTTGGCGAAGCGGCACGTCTTAGCGCAGAAGCGCTTTGCCAGCTTGGCCACGATGTCCGCGCAATCGATATCAGCTATCTCATGCGAGGTGAGATTGGCTCAATAACGCAGACGACGAAAATCCTTGAAACGGGAAACGGTACACTACTTCTGCACTTCAATCCCGAAGCACTGTCTGTCGTGCTTCCTCTGATCGGAGCGGCAAAGTGTGCGGGTAAACGAATCATTGGTTACTGGTCATGGGAATTATCTCGGATGCCCGACAATTGGGTTCACTCGTTGCGCTTCGTCGACGAGGTTTGGGCCCCTAGTCAATTCACGGCCGATGCAATACGCCGGGCAACGAGCAAGCCGGTGCGTGTTGTCCCGCATCCAGTGGCCATACGACCTGCCGGGGCACAGAGACGCGCAGATTTTGGCGTTGCTGAAGATACCTTCGTTGTGTTGTGCGTGTTCAATTTCTCTTCGTCCATCGAACGAAAGAATCCTATTGGAGCGATTCGCGCCTTTATCACAGCTTTTGGAGATGATCCAAAAGCACAGCTCATCATCAAGACTTCCGGCGCGGCACGCTATCCAATAGCGTATCGTCAGGTGCTCGACGCGGCAGCCGGAGCCCAAAACATTCGTGTCATCGAGGCCGATTTGGACCGGGGCCTGATCAGCGACCTCATCGCCAGCGTGGACGTTGTTCTGTCGCTCCATCGTGCCGAGGGTTTCGGATTGGTGATGGCCGAAGCGATGCATGCAGGCAAGGTGGTGGTCGCGACGGCCTGGTCGGGCAATCTCGACTTCATGACCGACGAGACTGCCGCATTGGTTCCCGTGACCCAGGTTCCTTCAAACGATAGCGAGCACCTCTATTGCTTCGAGGGGCAGACCTGGGCGGATGCAGATCTCGATGCCGCCGCCGCCTGGCTCAAGCGTTTGGCCGATGAGCCTCAGCGGCGCCGGCAAATGTCCGTGCAGGCGAAAATCCATGCCGGGAAATCGCTTGGGTTGCAGGCATTTTCGCAAGCCATCGCACCTGCGCTTGGCCAGCCGGCCCTCGACCGGTCTTCCAGGCTGTGAGTGACGACCGGACAATCTGCCCGACGCTCAGGATTGTATTGTTAGCCGCGTCATTCTTTGATTCAGTGGAAGGGTCGCATGTTATTGGTAACTGGGTCCGAGGGCTTGATCGGGCGGCATTTATGCAAGTCCTTCGAATCGGCAGGGGTTGCATACCGGCGATTTGATCTCGCCCGCTCTGAACAAGAGGATGTTACGAAAATTGAAAGCGTCGAAAACGCGATGGATGGCGTTTCGGGCATCGTCCATCTGGCCGCGGTTTCGCGCGTGGTCTGGGGGCAGCAAGATCCTGCGCGGTGTATTTCCACCAATGTGGTAGCGCTGAAGCATCTGCTCGAAATCGCTGGCGCGCAGAAGAGCAAGCCTTGGATCATCTTCGGCAGCAGCCGCGAGGTGTACGGCCAAGCCGAACGATTCCCGGTCAATGAGGATTGCCCATTTCGGCCTATGAATGTTTACGCCGACACGAAGGTGGCAGGCGAGCGCTTGATCGGACGTGCCCGCGACACTGGCTTGGTTGCCAATATCTGCCGTTTCTCGGGGGTGTTCGGCTGCGTCGACGACCACCCGGATCGGGTCGTTCCGGCCTTTGCAGCAACGGCGGCACGAGGGGGTGAACTTCGTATCGATGGGTCATCACATGTGTTCGACTTTACCCATATCGGCGATACGGTTCGCGGTCTTCACAAATTGGTGGAGGCAACAGCCTCGGGCGAGAGATTGCCGCCGATCCATTTCGTATCCGGCGAGGGCACAACTCTGGGCGGACTTGCTGAACTGGCCGCAGCGCACGCACGCAAGCCGGTTACATTCACCGAAGCGCCGCCTCGGTCTTTCGATATTTCGGGATTCATCGGTTGCCCAGAACGGGCTGCCCATCTTCTCGGTTGGAGGGTCGCGACGAGATTGAGCGATACCTTCCCTGCCCTGATAACCGCCATGGCGCGGAAATGGGACGCGATTGCGTTGGACTGACACGGCGCTTTGGCGCTGGCCAAGCCGCCGTTATTTGCCGGACGTCATACGATTGACGAACTGCGGCGCGCTCATGCCAAGCGACATCTTTATCGTGTTGTCGGGGGAGGTTTGCCGGCCCCGGCTCCAACTATCGACAAGATTTTCCCGTGCCACTTCGCGTTCGCTCGGCATGGACCATACCGTGGTCGCGATAATCCGGCGCGAGTAACCGTCCGCAAAGTGATTGCGCTATTTCGGCAGGTGGAATTTGGGCTTCGTATTTCCTCGAAAAGCCCTGGTAATCGAATGCTGCGATGGGCACCAAAAGCGGATCACAATCTCCGCTCTCTAACAAGACACGCATCCTCACTCAACAGGCTTCGACCATTCGGCGCCCCTTCGTGAACCGCGCGATTGAGTCGTCCTCATCCCTCTTGGCATTCCGAACGATGGCGGCGAGATCCAATATCATGGCGACCATACCGTCACCCAAAATTGTGGCGCCGGATACGCAGTCGGCTTTTTGATAAACCTTGCCGAGTGACTTGATGACGGTCTGGTGATTGCCAATCACTTCGTCAACCACGAGTCCCACGCGCGTATCGCCCACATTGACGACCACGACTTGCTCCAGCAGCGGTCGCGTACCAGACAATTCGAAAAGACCGCGTAGACGGATGAGCGGCACCGACACACCGCGAACGTTGATGAGATTGCGCTCGGGGCTCGTCGCATAGCAATCTGCTGTAAGCTCGAGGCAACCTTCAATAGACGACAGTGGGATGACAAACGTTTCGTCGGAGATGCGCACCAGAAGACCCTCGATAATCGCCAGGGTCAGCGGCAGGCACAGGTCGATCTGCGTCATGCAATTCGGTTGGCTACGGACCGTGATGGTGCCACGCAGGGAATCAATTTCGCGTCGTACAACATCCATACCGACGCCCCGACCGGAGACATCGGTGACATTCGTTGCCGTGGAAAAGCCCGGCAGAAAAATCAGATCGTATACTTCCTTGTCCGTGAGTTCGACGTCGGCGGGTATCAACCCTTTTTCAAGAGCCTTCGCCAAGATCCTAGTTCTGTCGAGGCCTTTGCCGTCATCAATGATGGAAATAACAACGTTGGCGCCAACATGCGCGGCGGTGAGCTTTATTGTTCCGTGTGTGGGCTTGCCACACATCATGCGCTCTTCCGGACGTTCAATGCCATGATCGATGCTGTTGCGAATCAGGTGAACAAGAGGATCGCCCATACGATCAATCACCGTCTTGTCCAATTCCGTTTCCGCACCTTCGGTAACGAGATCGATTTGTTTCCCCAATTCGGACGACAAATCACGCACGAGTCGCTTGAAGCGACTAAAAGTTGTTCCGATCGGCATCATCCGGATGTTGAGAACGACATCACGAAGTTCATTGGTGAGTCTATCTGCCTCTTCAACGGGGGCTGCCAAGGTCATGTCACCCATATCGCGTGCGATCTGCGTAAGTCGCGCTTGGTTGATCACCAATTCCCCGAGCAGGTTGATCAAGGCATCCAACTTTTCCGAAGGAACGCGCACACTATCGCTCTGCGAGGGCAATGGCTGTTTCGCCGTGCGTTGCTCATGCTGCGTGGATTCTGCCCTGGGGCTATCAGCCCCACTGCAATGGATCGCTGCCGGTACGACCTGCGGCTCAACACCGGCCTTCGGCGAAGCGTTCATAGCGTCAAAGGGGATGCCGGCAATACCGCCTAAGGAGACATCGTCAATTGTAATTTTACTGACGTCCTCCACAAACACGAAGACATCCCGTATGGCGTCGCGACCAGCCGATGTGGTTAGCACAATCTCCCAGGAGAGAAAGCAGGCCTCGGGGTCAGAGTCTCCCAAAGGAGGAACGTCGTCACACTTGGCTACGACGGTGCACTCTCCAAGCGCTCGCAACTCATCCAACAACAACGCGGGATTGACACCCATAGCAAAAAGACAGGGCTCTGGGGTAAATCGAATTCTGTAGCTCGCTAGGGCTTCGATTGGAGGCGGCGATAAAATGACCTTTGCGTTTGCTCGTTCGGGCATTTTGTCTGGCAAGGGACAAAGCGCGCTTAGCCGCCGCGTGATATCCTTAATGCGATCAGCGTCCGGGCGCTTCCCGTCCGTCGGGCCCAGCATCAACGCGACCTGATCGTGATAGGCCAGCACGAGGTCAATAAGTTCCTTGCTGACTGCGAGCTTGTTGTTGCGAACCTTGTCGAGAACGGATTCCAGGCCGTGGGAAAATTCGGCAATATTGACCAAGCCGAACATACCGCTCGAGCCCTTCAACGTATGCACCGCCCGGAAAAGGCTGTTGATGGCATCACTGTCCTGCGGCTCTTCTTCGATCACCAGGATGACCGCTTCGATCTTTGCCAGCAGCTCCACGGCTTCCTGGCGAAAGGTTTCGAGATTTGAGTCTGCCGTTTCCATGTCCAGCCGTCCTTACGATCCAAGAAGTTTTTTGACAATCGCTAACAATTTATCTTCGTTGAAGGGTTTGGAAATCCAGCCGCTCGCGCCTGCAGCTCTGGCCTTGTCCTTCACCGCGTTGTCCGATTCCGTGGTCAGAAAGATGATGGGAATGAACTTTCCGGCAGTTGTGGCGCGAACCTTCTTGATCAATTCGATACCATCGACGTTAGGCATATTGAGATCGGTGATCACCATACTGGCCGCGGAATTCTGAAATTTGGCAAATGCTTCTTGCCCGTCTGCGGCCTCCACGACGCTGTAGCCAGCACCGCTCAATGATATCCTGATGCACTGACGAACGCTCGGCGAGTCGTCCACGGTCATGATTGTTTTGGCCACTATCAGCTACTCCGCTGGCTTCGAGTCTTCAAAAATGGTGCTTGGAACGCCGACACGCTCAGCCGCGGCGCGAAAGGACGGCGATTGGCCCCGAGCCGAAAACGCCATGCCGTGGGCGCGCGCGTCTGTCCTTGCCATCAGAATAAGCTGTACACCGGCTGTGTCGCATTCCTCGACAGCGGTCAAATCGAGCTGAGCTGTCCCCGCATCGACGACGGCTGGTACAAGTTCTTGTTTCGCTGCAGCAACGCTGTCGATCGTGAGTTTACCCGCGAACCGGATTACGGGTTCCCCGTTGTGTCGTGTAACGTCTATGGTCATTATTGATTTCCTCCCGCGCGCAAGAGTTCGCCGGCAATGGCACTCAGCGGTACGATTTTGTCGGCGGCACCCCGCTTGATCGCTTCTCCCGGCATACCAAATACGATGCAGCTTGCTTCATCCTGTGCTATCGTCTGCGCGCCAGCCTCTTTCATTTCCAAAAGGCCACGCGCGCCATCGTCGCCCATGCCGGTCATGATAATGCCGACCGCATTGCCGCCCGCATAGCGCGCAACAGAGCGAAAGAGAACGTCGACTGAGGGGCGGTGTCGACTGACAAGAGGACCGTCCCGGACTTCCACAAAATAGCGCGCGCCACTGCGCTTCAGCAGTGTGTGGCGATTGCCCGGCGCGATCAGCGCCGTCCCACGCGTGATGGTGTCGTCGTTTTCGGCTTCCTTGACCGTGATGCGGCATTCACGATCAAG
>JARLIR010000243.1 GCA_031291635.1 Rhizomicrobium sp.
ATACATCCGCACCTATTCGCCCTATCAGAATGTGCGCAAAGACAAGAAATATCCGCCGGTGTTCTTCGTCACCGCCACCAGCGATGATCGCGTCACCCCAGTCCATGCCCGTAAGATGGCGGCACGGATGGAAGAGCAGGGCCACGAGGTGCTGTTTTACGAAAACACCGATGGCGGTCACGCCGCCGCGGCCAATCACAAACAAGCCGCGGAAATGAGTGCGCTGACGCTGGTCTATTTCGCCCGTCAGCTGGGGCTGAAGTAAAAAGAACGGCCGTCCTTAAGCGGCGGCCGTTGCTCTTAGGCGTTCACATCCAAATTCTTGCCCACATGGGCGGGGGTGTCGACGATGGTGGAAGGCGCCGCATCTGTCTTTTTGGCCGCGTCCTTCAAGAGGTTGACCACCGCTTGCTGATACCGGGTCTCTCCAGCTTTGATGGCGCTGGCGCCGTAGCCGATGTCACTGCTCATCGTGGTCCTTTCAGACTCGAATATCGAGGTGTTGCCCTGCCGAGGGGCTGGTCATTTTCGAGAGCGAGACATCGGTCTTGGCGGCCTGGATATTGGTCGTTTCGATCGGCGCCACATAATCGTCGCGGCTCTTCTCCGGCGGCTTGGCGACGGCGCTGACATTAAAAACCGCGGCGCTCGCTTGTATACTGGACGAGCCGAGGCCTGTTACGCTGCTCATGACATTTCCTTCCGCGTTGCGTGGCTTCTGACACGCGACCTAAATCCGTCACCCTGCTAAACCAGGATGTTAAATACGCCGCCGCCCATGTCGACTGCCGAGGGTGGTGTCCAAACATGCGCGCGCAAATAGAGCATGGTAGAGACGCGTTGCACCGCTGCCTCCAATGATCCATCGGTGGATCTCAGTTCTGTTGGATCAGCCGGCACGGCTATTTGAACGCTCGTGCGGGTGGCACCAACTGAAGCAAGGACCGATGATGTGCTTCCGACCGTACTCATACGGACGATTTTGCCTAGTGCCTCTTGCAATG
>JARLIR010000244.1 GCA_031291635.1 Rhizomicrobium sp.
ACACGCTAATCGAAGGCTTCAGCCACTTCGTCACCTCCATGACTGCTCCGATTGCTTCCGGCTGGAGCGATGTCGCCGGGCGGGTCTCGCACCCGCTGGAAAGCGCCGCCTTGTCACGGCGCACGCCATGAACGGCCGTTCGTTGCGCATATGTCGATGGGCTTTGCGGGCTATTCCTGCCCGTGCTCGCGTTCGGCCTTCTCAAATGCCTCACGCTTCTTCTGATCAGTACCGGTCAGGGCCGCATATGCATCGGGGAAATAGTACCGCAAACGGCGCAACGCGCCCCACTGCACGGTCCGAAGCGCGCCAGCCTCGATTTCTGCGTCAGGGGCTCCGGCCAGCATAAGCATACCGGCATGAATATCTGCCAGCAGCGATGCCTTTAAGCCTTCGTTGTTGAGACCGAACCAATCGTCCCGCACCCGTTTGGCGAGCGCCGGGCCTTCAACGGGCGAGTTGACCATTACGATAGCAGTCGGCTGGTACCTAACCGCGTTGAGTTGGCGGTTTACGATTTGGCCGATCAGCACGAAGCACACATCACCGACCTTCACTGTGTAAGGCCCCGTGACCGGTCGACTGAGTGCGCAGAACCTGTCGCCGCCGCACGAGATCATAGGCCAGGAATGCTGTCGCGCGTCATATTCTTCGGCGAGGTATTGCGCCCCGGCCATCACTGGGTTTTGTCCGATGAAGAGTTTCGTTGGCCGGTTGTCGTCAAGGTGGCGAAGCAAGGCGGGCAAGGCATTTCCGCCTTCGTGCACCAAATTACGGATGGCGGCGTTGCGGCAAGGCTCGGGATAGCGGACCTCGCCGTGCCCCTGAATTTGCGCCGTCTTGAACAGCATGGTCGACCAGTGTTCCATCGATCCCTCTTCCACTAGGAAACTGGCAGTCGTGCTGGTGTCGCTCACGCCTGGGATGGGGCAGTTGAGGGTCGTCAGTTCGTCAATGAATGTTTCAGCAGTTGGCGGGACATGTCCCGGATATGGGTTAGCCTCTTGTTGTTCAAATGCTTGCCGCTTCGCGAGGTCATCACCCGACAACGAGGTGTAGGCATCGGGATAATAGAAGCGCAGACGGCGGAGGGCGCCCGCGTACAGGTCGCGCAGCGCGAACGCTTCTTGCTCCTCATAGGTCCTGCCGAGATCGAAGGGGCGCTTAAAGCCTAGTGGGGCGGTGCGCAGAGGTGTGTGAAGATCGGCCAGCAGCGCAGTCTTGAGGTCCTCGGCGTTAACGCCTGCCCAATCGGCCCGGACTTTGGTCGCCAAGGCCGGTGTTTCGACGGGTGAGTTCACGATTGTCCACCCTGTCATCTGATAGCGTGCGGCGACCATGTACCGATTAACGATCTGGCCGATCAGGATGAAGCAGATGTCGCCGACCTTGATCGTGTAGGGCTCAAAGAAACTGCGCCCGCTCTCGCACATGCCGCGTTCGCATCGGTCGATGAAGGACGAGGGGTTGCCGAGTTCTTGGTAGGCGTGAGCCCGCGATTCATATTCCTCGGCAAAAAATTGGCCCCCAGGGCTCAGGACGTTCGGTGCCTCCTTCGATCCGATCTTGAGCCCGGTCGCGCGCGCGTCGGCGATATGACGGACTAGCGCGGGCAGCGCCTTCGGCCCGAGTCGAACCAGCGCCCGCATGGTCTCGGGCAAGCAGTCTGGCTTGCGCCCTTCCAGATGCATTTCCGGGTAGGCATCGGGAATAACGGCCCAAAAGTCTCCGAAGGGCATATGTTCGAATAGCCCCGGCGCGTTGCAGTCGATGTTCGTGAGATGATCAATCAGTTGGTCGGGTGTCGGCGCGATCTGTGCTGCCGCACACGGCATGAGGAAAAAGAAGAACACACCAATAACTATGGAAGAAACCCTGCTTTTCATGGTCAGTTCCCCCGCGCCGTACCAGCACAAATGTTGCGGACCAATATCCTCGCTGGCATCGAGCTTTGCATGCTACAGACGATCAGCCTCAACGGTCAAAGTTGGCGCTCTTAAGACCTCATCGCAACGGTGAGTTTCGGGACCGAAACCGGTCGTAGGGTCTAGGTCCGGCTGGCGCCATAAGTCGCCGTTCGCGATTAGTCCTGAAACGTGCTATTCAACAACGGTCTTCTCATCGGGCAAACAGCCCTCACGACATGCTCAAAACGCTCTACTTTCGGATCGAACCCCTAGTCGGGTCACCGTCAATCATGCCGGTAATCGATCAGACGGCTTTGGCAGATTTAGTATCCGCTTACGAAACCGAGACGGGCTATACACCTACCGACAACTACGGTGGTTTGCTCGCCAATGGCTTCAATTACGGGCCACTTGAGCCCTATTTTCTAGGTCAGTCGGCGGACGCATATTGGGCCGAACTCGGCGGCATTTATCTCCTCGGCTGTCGCGATTGCGGAGATGTCGGGTGTTGGCCGCTAATCGCCGAGGTCAAATCCACAGCCGATCGCGTGATGTGGATGAACTTTCAACAGCCGCACCGGCCTGAGCGAGACTACTCAGGCTTTGGTCCGTTCGTTTTCGACAAGCAGTCTTACGTTAGCGAAATCCGCGAAGCGACAGCAAGGCTCGACCGCACTGCGTGAAAGGTCGGTTCTGGCGCAACGTCGCCGAATTGCCTACGTCCGGTTTCGGTCCCGAAACTTGCCGTTTAGAACAGGTCGCAAAGCGTTTAGGCTGAGAGTCGCCAACACCGCACGTAGGTGGGACGGCGTCCTTGCCCCATCAACGGACATTCATCTTAGCAAAGGAACCAAACCCATCATCGGAGCATCCAATTCACCTCTGCCTGCCAAGGGACTTCGACTGGGCGACCATTTTTCTGCGCAGGGCGGTAAGTCCAACTGCTGGCGCATTCAACTGCGGCCTGATCGAGTTCTTGACTTCCGCTCGAATGCGCCACGGTGACATTATCCACAGTCCCCTCGGTGGTGATCTGAAACGAAACGCGAGATATGCCTTGGGAACTTTGGCGAGACTTCACCACGATTGTATTAAGATGGCAAATGTGCGGTTTTCCAGTTGGAAGCGGAGGTGAACAATCCGTTGCAGGCGCTTCCGAAAGAGTGGGTGAGGTAGCGGCCTTGTCGTGTGATTGAGCACTTGCCGTCTGACAGGCCGAAAAAATGATCAAGGCCAAACCGCAGGCGGATGCACGCCCCGAACTCTTTGCCATCGTCCCCCCAAAGATTGTGCGCGAAGGAATCTAAGTTATCGCGGACTGGTGCGGAAGGGCAACTGGTGGCGCGAAATCGCCGTCCGACCAATGACCGGAAACGGTCCCGAACTTGCCGTTGCGAGCATGTCGCAAAAGCGCCATCTTCCGACATTCGTCATTGCTTTCGGACGTGCTAGTTTTTCCCTAGATCATGTCATGCGCTGAGGGACAAATGGGGATGTCGGTGAAATCCATACTTACGGTAGCTGCTGTCACCCTTATCATTGCTTCATCCACCCAGGCCGCCGCCGCTTCAAAACTGTTTGCAGGGAGTAGGCTCGCGACCGAAGACCGCTTCAGCGACGAGATTATCGGTCATGGCCCCGATGTGATATTCATCCCCGGTCTGGCATCCTCGCGCGAAACTTGGAAGGCTACGGCGGAACGGCTGAAGGATCGGTTCCGTATTCATTTAATCCAGGTTGCGGGTTTTGCCGACGAACCGGCGCGTGCAAATGCACAAGGCCCGGTTTTGGTGCCTACCGCAGAAGCCATCGACACCTACCTCGTCAAACAACATTTGACGCCTGCCGTTGTCGTTGGCCATTCGTTAGGCGGTACGATGCTTCTCTATCTCGCTGAACACCACAGTGCTGATCTGAAGAAGGGTTTCATCGTCGATGCGCTACCGTTCTACCCCCGTCTGATAGGTGGCCCACAGGCAACGCCTGAAAGCATGAAGCCATTGGCGGATACCATACGCAACGACAGGTCGCAGATGACGGATGCTCAGAAGGCACAATTCATGGCGAGCATGGCTACGGCCCAATCAGACAGGGATGTAATCGCGGGTTGGAGACAGGCGAGCGACAAATCCGCTATCGCCAACGGGACCGCCGATGATTTCACACTCGATCTGCGCCCCGGCCTTGCCAACATCTCCGCACCGTTGACGTTGATTTATCCCGATTATGCGCGGCTTGGCACACCGTCCGGGACATCCGATAAGATTTATCGCGACGCTTACGCGGCGGTCCCCCACATAACGTTCGTGCGTGCGGACAATTCGTTGCATTTCATTATGTTCGACCAGCCCAGCCAGTTCGACGGCGCCCTTGAGGCTTTCTTGGCTGATTAGTCGCGATGATCAGTCATGGCGCGAAGCGGAAGTAACTGCGCCGCCGCGAATGTCCGCTCCCAAACTCGCTGTTCCTCCAGCTGTTGAGAATGGATAGAGTTGCAGCGGCCGGGGTAAGCAATGACGGCGAACAGAGGGGGCACCCGTGTTGATAGCGATAGAATTGTTGGTTTTGGCGTTCTGTGCTGCGCTGTGGGCTCCCGATACGCTCATCGGCAATACAATGCGAGCCATGTTGATTGACGCTCCCGCCAAGGCATACAGGCGCGCGACGCTGTTACAGATGATTGTCGGGTTAATCGTACTTTTCAGTTTAGCTGCCTTTTTGATCGTCGCACCAGAATGGATCACACTATTCGGATTTGGCGATCTGGCGTCTTACTTGGACGTTGGACTGATCTTGCTCCTGACAAGCGCGGCAGAGCGCCTGAAATCACCGTGTGTGCGTATGGTTCGCTTTGCGCGCGACATCACTGCGCGCGTCGTTGCCCGATGGGGACGGGCTCGGGGGCGAAACCGCCTTTCGCGTCCGCGCAGACCCAAAGCACTACCAACATCTGACGATGACGGCGGAGCCGAATGGGATTGGGCTTTTGTATAGCCGGTGGTTCGTTAGGCATCGCGCGGACGGCAACTCATGGCCGCAAGGTTGCCGAAGCCCGGACGGCAACTTCGCATCCCAAACCTGCCCTTCACATGGGGTTTAGGGTGCGACATTATTGCAAGGGCAAGTTTGGGGCTGAAAGCTGCCGTAGGTCGTTCTTCCGCTGTGCGCCACATCCCGCCCTTCCCGGTCCGCACATCCGTTCGCCAAATCTGGTAATATCTGAAGCCTACCGGGGGGACCCTATGGTTTTGAAGAACACGAGCCAGACGCAGGTCACAGTGCGAACGATTGTGCTCGCGCTATGGTGCTTCGCCCTAGTCTTCTGGCACGCCTACCTGATTTTTTCCGCCTTCACGAACTACCCTTCCATTCACGCCGCATTTTTTGGAACCGGCGACGTGCGCGGTCTTCTCAGCATTGACATCCTGGTCGCTGAGTTGGTCGTTTTTGCGCCGCTGGTTGCGATACTCACTTTGTGGAGGAGGCGCTGATCGTATGTTGCGGTCCATTGGCGAACTGTCGGCAGTTGCAATTCTCGCGTTCATCGCAGTTGCTGGATTTTTGGTGGGGTTTCCGTCGCGCGTCGGCATGCCGGGTTATGACATTACCATTCCCTTGTTATTGGCAGTATTCTTGATTGTGGGCGGCATCACATGTGTTGCGGGATATAGGGACAGAAACGGGCGCCGCCGAATGCTTCGATTGGTGTCGGTGTTGGCCGGGATCAGCATCGTAGCGAGTTTTCTGCTTCACCTATTCCAGCGTGGCGTTATCGAGGTTTCGCCCGCTCACCTGCTTGGCCCTATGCTGAAACTCGACGGTCAATATGCCTTCGAGGCAGCCGAGTTCGAGGTCTATTGCGAACTGTGGCTCTGTGCGGCCGCAATCATGTGCGCCGCAGTCGTATTGGTTTGGGGCAGCCGCAGGGTGTTCATGAAACGGGTCATGTGATGGTGGTGACACACCTCGATTGAAGGGCTGGAAATGGCGCAACCCGGAAGTTGCCGACCGGCCGGGAACGACCGGAATCGGGGGGACACCGGACCAACGAATGGGCCGGGTAAACGTGCTCCATAGGCCAGTGCGACGCCGCCGACGCGGACATACCCAGCCAGGGCGGAAAGCGCCCATACTAAAACCCCTCGGAATCTGCCTCTCAAAAGCTCCCGAATCCCGCCGTTTTCGATTCACTTAACCACTACATACAATAACAGGTGTTTTTGTATGTCTGTGACCTTATATAAAGCTTGCAGGACGGAGCGGTGAACATGACCAAAGCGAAGCGAGTGGCACTCTATCTAAGGGTCTCGACGGACGATCAAACCATTGAGAACCAGCGCCGCGAGCTTGAGGCGGTAGCGGAGCGTCACGGCTGGGAAATCGTCGCGACGTACAAGGACGAAGGCATCAGCGGCTCCAAGGGTCGGGACAAACGCCCCGGCTTCGATAAGCTCTGTAAAGGCTTGGCACGGCGCGAATTCGATATGGTGGCGTCATGGGCGGTTGATCGCCTAGGCCGTTCACTTCAGGACCTCATCGAATTTTTGAATGACCTTCACGCCAAGGGCGTTGACCTGTTCCTTCACCAACAGGGACTCGACACGTCAACGCCGTCCGGGCGTGCGATGTTTCAAATGTTGGGCGTATTCGCGGAATTCGAGCGCAGCATGATCGTGGCGCGGGTCAACGCAGGTCTCGCTCGGGCGAGGGCGCAAGGCACTGTTCTGGGCCGTCCGTCCGGTATGACGACGGAGAAGGCTCAGGAAGCGCGCACGATGCTTGGCAAGGGCGTTGGCGTTCTCAAGATCGCTAGGCAGCTTGGCGTCGGCACGGGGACCATTCAGAAGATCAAGGGTGAGATGCGCGCCGCCGCTTAGATGCCCTAATAGTCACTGCAGTCGAACACGCTCGTAGCCAAAAGCGCCGACCACTCAATCATGCCCAAGAGACAAGTAATATCTATTATTTCCAAACACGCTTTAACTAGGTAATGGTAACGTTACCATAGACGTGATATTTGTTATTTTATTGCTACACGCTCTTGATTGGCCCGGAATAACTCTCGCTTTCGACTTGTGTACATACCATCGGCCTGCCGGGAACATTTCGTACCCGAGCTGTCGCACCCCCATAGTGCAAAACACACAACCAATCGATCCTCGCTCCCACGTTAACGAATCACGCCCGTGGAATTCTTGACTATCCACGGAATTTATAGGCACATGGCCCCTGACGCCAATTGACATTGTATGAGATGCATGAAACTGCCTGAAATCTCGCTGCCCTATTTAAAGTCCGCCGAAGCCCCAACTACCCAACTTCACCCCCTCAACAACAGAAAACCGATCTTGGGTACGTCACCTCCCAATTTCGACGCGCTTAAGAGCCCTCGCTCCTCCGCTGACTGGTTCGGAGTGAGTCTTGCGACATTCCTCCGAATTGCGAACGGTGATTTCGGGGACAGCATCCCTGCGGTGCGCCTCTCGCCAAGAACTGTACGCTTCCGGGTCAGTGACCTCGAAGCCTACGTCGCCCGCCACCGCACAAGCTCTGCGCCGGAACAAGATCAATGAACGAGGCCAACGCCACAACGTCGTGGAATGGCGACCCCGTCGGCCCCCACGGCTTCTAGCCTTTTCCTAGCTGCCTATCATCATCGCCTCACCAATGCCCACAACGACAGTTGTGGGCAGACGCTACGCCTTTGACAGAATGGACCAAATGAATAGCTCAATTGACCACCAAGCATCCCACCCCTTCACCATAGCCACCCGGAGTGCGGCCCAAGCCCACTCAGAACAGATATACGATGTTTAAAGCCGATACCGATCTCACGAAGCGCGCAATTCAGCTGAGCGAACAGGACCTACAGCGGCGTGAACACCCCTCGCCAGAAGCATTGTGGATTCACGCCCTCCATCAAGCGGACGACGCTTTCCACATTTTCCAACTAGTCAATGATGTCGAAAGCGAAATGGCAGCGAAGTTTTCTCCAGCTTGTTCCGTATCAGTGGTGTGCGAGGAAATTCATTGCGAAGACCTTCTCTTAGGCAACATCGCTCTAGGCATTCGCGGGCACGGAGCCATCACTTTTCAATTCCACCTCTTCTTCACTTTAGATAGCCTTTGGGTGAATTGGGGGCCGTCAGAAATCAAATACAACCCTGCGTGCATGACCGAGTTCGAAAAGCATCTTGTCGAGAAAGCTAACAAGCTCTTCCCTCTGCTGCACTAAGAGCAGCAGCTTCGCGCAAAGCGCGGCGACGTAGCCTAATAAGCTTCCCACAAACAACCATCGACCTGAACAATACCCACCTCACCTCCGGTGGGCAGCAGCAAAGTTATGTCATGAGAACACCACCACATCACTCCAGCGCCATTGAGGCTTGGAACAAATTCGTTGCTGAACCTCCAGCGCACGTCACCTTCGTCGGTGATTTCGACGAAGATTTCATCGCCAGATATGTTAGCTACGCTGGAGCCCGCAGCCTATCCGCATCAGCGGCCAATGGCACCAACCACACAATGCCGGTCGGGCAGCATCTAAGGAACCTCTCCAAGTTCAAGACGTGCCGCAAAAAGGATGCAGGCGTGTTCTGCCAAGGGACCGTTATTAATGGACGCCGTTCCAAAAAAACCATGGGGGTGATGTCCCTCATTGTTCTCGACTGCGACAAGATCAATGACATTAACGAAGTCGTTGAGGCGGCAAAAAGGGCTGGGATCGCCGTCGCGGTCATCACAACGCACACCCACTATTCGACAACCACCGATGTTGAATGGAAACACTTTGAAACATGGCGAGGGCGCTCGGGCACAGATGTGACGCTTGACGAAGCGACGGAGTTTTTTCGGCAACGCGGCAAACATATGCCCGGAGTCGTCGATTCCATCTCCTTGGCAGAACGCGCACGCGGAACAGATGGCTGGGTGATCCGCGTGACACATGCCCCCGTCCATAAGTGCCGGGTGGTCGCATTTCTTAAAGAGCCGATGGACTTCAACGCCTACGAAGACCTTGATGAAGGCAACGAAGCCTGGGCATGCGCCATCATGGGTTTTGCCGCAAAGCTGGGCATCGAAATCGACGAATCTTGCACGGACAGCAGCCGCGCCTTCTATTCACCGTCGCACCCCTCTGGGACCAACGATCATCAGGTCATCTATGTCGCTGGCGACTTGGTTGATTTCCATGAGGTCGAAGCTGCTGGACGGGTGCTGAAAGGTGACGCCAAGTCTCCGTCCGCTCCCGCCAAAGCCCCGGTTAAAGCACCGCAGCGCAAGCAGCCTGCACAGGCGAAAGCCCAAGCGCAAACTGGCGAGAAAACCAAGCTCGTGCACGCCACCAGGCTTTGGGCAAAGAAATTCGCCATGCGCTTTCTCGTCACCGACGCCCTCGCGGCCTATTCGCCGAACCTATTAACTTCCGCCGCATTGGGAGGAAAGGGCCGCCATATCGAACGGTGCCCTTACTGCGAGCGCCACTCGAATACCGCAGGTGACAGCTCAACTTACGTCTGCAACGCCATCGCCGATCCCAGGTCGGGATTTAAGATTCAGTGCATGCACGCGTCATGCAAGGACACCGACCGCCTCGAATTCCTTCAGCGCCTTATCGACAACGGCTCATTGCCTGCCGAAGCGCTGGCAGACCCCCGCTTCCTCCTGGAAGACGCCAACGCCGAACTGATCGACAAAATCGCGGCGGAATTTCAACAACCTACAAATCAAGGCAAATATGCATACCGAATCTACTAATACCCGTCCATGGTTTACCCGTGACGAGGAAAAAACTGGCAAAGACGGAAAGTCTTACGTAGTGACCATCCGTCTCTGCACGCCTGTCTCGATCGAAGAAAGCGTCATCAACGAAGACACGCCTAACAGAGACCGCATTCTGCGCTTGAAGTACCTGGATGAAGAAGAAAAGACACAGTTCGTTGACCTTCCCGCATCCATTGCCGTTAAAGCTTCAGGCAATGAGCTGATCTCTCGTCTTCGCGCCTTGGGCATTCTGATGACCAAGGATGGCATCCATCATCTGATCGAAATGGTCCGCGAAAACCAGCCACCAGACGCAATTCATCAGTACTCGCACCTCGGTTGGCGCGATGACTTTTTCCTCTGCCCCAACGGCGAGGCCGTTAACACAAATCGGCATGTGGAAATTCTCACTTCCAGACCGAAAGAGTACATTGCTAAGAATGGCACACTTGAGGGTTGGAAGAATGCCGCCCACCATGCATCGCAGCACTACCACTTCGGACTCGCCGTCTGTCTGTCCTTTGTTGGCGTTTTGATTGACCTTCTTAAGATCGACACGGTTGTTGTCGTGTTCACTGGCGAAAGCTCGTACGGCAAATCGACGAGCCAGAAGATTGGTGCGTCGGCGTGGGGTGATGCTCGTGAAGGCAAAGGTCAATTTGTTTCGTGCTTGGCCACGAGCAACGCGACAGAAGCCCTTCTTGAACACGCCTCAGGCAGTTATTTGGGCATGGATGAAGCCGCCCACATGGATGGAAAACAGCTAAAGAGCTTTATCTTCGGCAGTAGCGGCGGAACCGGAAAGACACGTCTGAATCAACACGCCGAGGTCAAACAAACCCGCTCCTGGAATACTATCGCGACTATGTCGTCCGAACACGGCGTTGCCCAAAAGTTACGCGCCGATGGCGAGAACCTCCCCGGCGGCGTCACCGTTCGTACTATGGAGGTCAGCTATGACGACATGCCTTCACTTCCGGGCGATGAAATGGCAAGAATCGAGGCTGCATTCGATAATGTCGGGCATGCAGGCGCGAAATTTGCGCGGCAAGTCGTTGACGACGGTTACGTAACTGATCGTGAGCGCTTGCGCGGCGAACTCGCCGCTATCGCACAGGAGATCGCCGGGAAAGACGCCACATCGCAGCTTCGCCGCGCAGCCATGATCCCGGCGCTCGTCCAAAAGGCTGGTGAGATCGCTAAGCGCTGCGGGTTGTTGCCTGCTGAATTCGACCCAGCCGCCGTTGCGCACAAAATGTGGGCTGGAGCACTCGCGTCTGACATTGCACCAGCCTCCAACCACGAACGTGCGCTTAACGCCCTCCGGTTGTCCATTCTCACTCGCAAGGACGTGGACATCGTTCCTCTAGACGGAGACGCAAACAGACCGCGCGTGGGATGGTATCTCAACGATGAGCCCTACGGCGAAGACGTATTCGTGATTCCGACGAACGAGGCAGACAAGCTTTCTGGGGGCGTTCTCGAGGGCAAGTCCCTGGGGAAGGCGCTCGCGGCGGCGGATATGTTGGTTCTCCCCAAGAGCGGCAAGGGCAACGCCCACGACTACATCAAGGGCCTTGGGAAGGTTCGCAGCTACATCATTAAGGCTTCAGCAGTCGAAGGTGACGCCAGACCATGAACCGTGACGGGGGGCGCTACGCGCCTCCCACCACGCCCCCGCCGCTTAATATCTCGAGCTTTCAGACATTCTGGAATTCTGGCCATAAATATATACGCTTCTAGAAAGAACTAATGCTCCTTCCTTTATTCCTGTTTGTCGCCATTGGTGTTTTCGCTTGCGTAGGATTCGCTGGGCAGAAACACAGAATTCCAGAAACCGGGAGCTGTGCACCACGCCGAAATGAACCCGCCGCCCGAAGAAACCCCAAACGCCACCGGTTGAGCCTGTAAGCCCTGTCGCAGGCATTCACAGCCCGAAACCAGTTTGCGGTAGCGGTTGGCGTGGTCGGAAATCCCACGCTCCAGCCCGGCCCTACGCCCGCGCTCTTGCACATATGCTCGGTAGGGGTCCCCTCGCCCCCCGGGCGTCATTGCCGAAAACAGGCCACACACGGCGTGTTCGGATTGCACTGAACTTACCGCTGTCGCGCGCGCAAAATGCTGGAAGGCAAGGCACCCGCCGAATTCTTGCAATCTCGTGGCGTTGTGACATCGTCCTTTTCGTTTCAATTTCTGAAGGCAGTTGATTTTTCAGTGGGCCGGAGAATCTGCAGCCCCCCTTTAATCTCACTGCCTGAAAATTACGGACACCGGGGCGAGTTAATGCTGTCCGCGAAAAATCCAAGCGGTGGACCATCTATGGCTGTCGCACGTGACGCGTCCAAATGGGAGCGACGCCTGCTGACAGAAAAATTCGACGAGACTATGCCCCCGCATTCTTGACACTATATGTAGGCCTAGCCGTGGAGCAATCCGCCAACCCGGCCGTTTTCTTGACCTTTGAATTGAGCGTGGCATTGTCCTCTGCCCGCTTCTGTGTCGCCCACGGAAAGCAACACTAGCAATAGCGTGTTCGTTACCGCCGACAATCGTTTTCGCATTTAACAGACCTGTCATTTCGCTCCTCCGTGTGGGTTTTGATCGCACTGACTTGTCAATGAAATCTGCGGTTCGCCTCTTTCGGCGAATAGAGCAGTGCGTACTCAAACACCACATTTCTACACAGGTAACCGCCTAGCTAAATGCACTCCGATCATCCTGCCGCCGCATCGAAAAGCACCGACAACCCTTATGAAACCCGCATGTCGGAACGTGATGTGTTGGAGGAATGGCCATGCCTCTCGAAGTCACGACTTCGCGAAGCGCGCAAAGCTGAAACGATTAAATGGACGAAGGGAAAGCGCGGCACCGCGTGGTACACTCGCCCAGCCATTGAAGATTTCATCAAACGAGAGTTAGAAATCGAATGCCTCGACCTCGGTCAGAACCGCTCTGGAAATTTGAAGGGCACTGGATCGCCCACGAACCCGGTACAAAAAACCTCTACCATTTCTGGAATGACTCAAGAACTGGTCGAACAAGCCGCAAGAGCCTCGGAACAGCGGATATTGAATCCGCAAAGCGCCTCCTCGCGGAGTTAATTATCCAGGGCGCACCAAAGACATGCAACACTCCTCTGGCCACGGTGCTTGAGACATATCTCGTCGCACAGACGGACAAACAGGCGAGCAAAGTGCAGTCGCGCAACGGCGCGAAGAAACTCATTCTTCATTTCGGCGGGACAGCAAAGGTTTCATCGCTCACAGAAGACAGATTGCGCGAATTTGCTGAAGCAGGCATCGCGCGTGGGGAGAAGTTGTCTTACATCGCTCGCACTCTCGTGGTGTTGCACGCAGCGCTCGCATTCTGCGGCGTTGATCACAAAGTCATCTACACAGAAGCGCAGATGGCGAAGCGATGGAGGTTGCCGAAGAACCCACCCAAGAAAGCGCGCATCCCTACGGACGATGAAGTCGCCAAGCTCTTGTCTAGCGAGATGCCGGAAGACTTGAGGCGCTTCATTCTGATTCAATTGGCTACAGGTGGTCGCCCGCAGACTGCTCTGGACCTTACCCCCGAACAGCGGGCAAGGGAGGCGATGCTTGTCGATCTAAATCCGGAAGGACGGGTACAGACCAAGAAGTTCCGCCCGAATATCCGGGTGTCAGGGACGCTGACAGCGCTGCTGGACGAGTGGGAGGCCGAGACTCAAGGTATGGCCATCCGTAACGGCCATTATTGCGGATACACATCACTGGCTGGCGTGCGGTCTGCGCTTCGTCGAGCGATCAAGAAAGCTGGAATCAACCACCTGTCGCAGTACAGCTTCCGCCACAAAGCAACGACGGTGATGCGCCGTGCCGGAGTGACCGAAGATCAGCTTGCAGTGTTCATCGGTCATAAACGCCAGGATGTCCGCACCACGGCGGGCTACGGCGAATGGGACCCCAGCTACTTGCGAGAGGCTGCGGCGGCAATCGACAAGTGGTTTGCAAATATGGAACCGCGCATGGCGGTCCCCTTGTTTTCCCAAGGAATTCCCAAAACCATCCGCGAACTAAAGAACAAGAACCGCCAAGTCCTTGTTTCCACTGGAGCGGGCGAGGCGAATCGAACGCCCGACCCTAACCTTGGCAAGGTTATGTAGTACCTACGACGGGCTTTTCGCATTTTCCCTCGCGTACTATAATTATTAGTATTTTCAATATGTTAATTATTTCCATCTTCGACTGACCACGCTCCGTTACGTTCGATTTTTGCATCACGGTGGACACCATGTGGACACCATTTTAAGGTGCTGTCCACGGCAAAATCCTAATGGAGACAGTTCGATGGATCGCTCATCGAGCACCCGGCTGACCAAGCTCGTGGTGGAGAAGGCTGAGACGCGCGGCGCGAGATACGACCTGTGGGACTTGGAACTTGCTGGGTTCGGGCTGCGCGTCGAAAAGAGCGGCACCAAGAGCTTCATCATCAGATACCGCGTGGACGGCGGCGGTCGCTCGGCGCCGAGGCGATTCCTCGCGGTCGGCCGCTACGGCCCACTGACGGTCGAGCAAGCCAGGAAAAAGGCCAAAGCGCTGCTTGGTGCCGCGGCCAGCGGGCGCGATCCCGCCGGAGACGTTCAGGAAAAGCGCCGCGAGAGCACCATGAAGGAACTGCTCGACTTCTACGAAAAGCATGGCTGCGTGATCCAGCGCGGCAAGCATAAAGGGAATTCGATGAAGCCGCAGACGAAGCAGAACACGATGGCGCGGCTCCGCAACCATGTTGAACCGCTGCTCGGGCACAAGCGGGTCAACGGGATCACCTCCGGCGATATTGAGACCTTCGTCACCGATGTAACGGAGGGCAAGACCGCCAAGGACGAGAAAGTGGGGCCGCGTAAGCGGGTCATCGTCCGTGGTGGCGAGGGAGCCGCGCGAAAGGTCGTTCGAGACCTTTCGGCTGTTTTCAGCTTCGGCGCTCGGCACAGGTTCAACGCAAAGAACCCAGTCGAACAGGCTTCGGTACGGAAAACCGATAATCGCCGAGAAAGATTCTTGACCCTTGAGGAGGTCTCACGTCTTGGCGAAGCGTTCGACAAGGTCGAGGCGAGAGGCGCAAACCCGAAGGCCATCGCGATCTCACGGTTATGGGCGCTCACGGGTTGTCGGCGAAACGAGATCGCAGAACTCAAAGTTCACGAAGTCAATCTCACGAGCAGCCTCTTTGAGTTCGACGACACGAAGACGGGCAAGTCCATTCGCCCCTTCGGTCCGGCAGCCGCCGCGCTGTTGCAGAAACTCTTGAAGGAGCGAAATGAGGGGTACCTGTTCCCGGCAGAGCGAGGGGACGGCTACTATCAGGGCACTCGCAGCATCTGGGCGGAGGTGACGAAGCTTGCCAAATTGCCGGGCGTGACACCGCACACCCTCCGCCACACACTCGGCTCCACCGCAACGTCGAGCGGTGAGGCGTTGGCTCTGACTGGCGCGATTCTGGGGCACGCGAACCTGAGATCGACGGCAATCTACGCCCACGTCCAGCGCGATCCGTCACTTGAGGCAGCAAAGCGCGTCGAAAAGCTGCTGGCGACTGCGCTGGAACGGAAGGCTGTCGAGAAGAACCAGGATGAGACGGCGAAAGCAGGTCCGGAGGTGGATGCCGACTTGATCCGCGTGCTAGCAGAACGCCTATCGAAAGAGGATTCGGACGCGACCCGCCTTCGCGCGATCTTAGCCCAGGTAATTGCGCTCAACACATGAGCCCACTGCGGCTTCGAGTGTGGCGCGAGTTCAGCGTCGCCGCTTTTTGCCCGGCCAAGAGAGGACACCATCAAGCTCATTCAAACCATCACGTTCGAACGTCATACGACGGTCAGGCGCCTCCGTTCGAAGCCCTCCATCCTCAAACCAAATAAGGCTGAGGGTCTGATCCCAGGTGGCCATGTGTCGCGAATCTTCAACGAGCACACCCCCTCGTGTCCAATTGCTAAGCCACACGTCAGCTTCCATTTCTTCAGGCTCTCCAACTCTTCCACCATCTCGGAGCCGATTTGCCATTGACTCCGATGGAAGTTGGGCGCCTTGCACGACCCACCCATTCATTTCGCGGAAGGCCCGCGATCTCGCGGAGTACTTCACTTTACCTGCCTCCGAGAGCACATAGGCGCAGGGCATGTTTGAGACGGTGGCGAAACGCGACGCGGTTGAGGCCAGCGATGCTTGAAATGTCTCAGCGAGGGAGCTGATCGTCCTGAAACCCGGCTCATCGTCGTCAACGAGCGGCTTAAATTTGTCGACGGGTAGCAACAGCTCAGCCGCAAACACGTCACAGAGGATTTCGTTAAGCGGACGCTTCGCATAGCTCCACGAGTTCGCGCCGTGTTCCGACGGCAATCCTAAGACCGCATGTGCTATTTCGTGGCAGACCGTGAACCTCTGGCGCTGGGGAATATCCCGCGCATTCACGGCAATAATAAGCTTACCCTTAAAGAGCGTGGAGCAGCCGTCCTCCCCGGGGCGCATGTTCGAGTCATATTTGATCTTTGCGCCGACGGATTCCGCGTAAGCCTCAATTGGTACAGGTACGGCGTCTGAATCAATATTTCGGACAAACTCTCGCGCTCTGCTGACGGCCGTGAATTCATCCATCCCCCTCATCCTCCTCCCAACTCCTCACTCGCGCTATCAGTTCGAGATAGTTTGGACGTTTCCCGCGAAATGCAAAGCCTGCAACACCAGCAAATACGTTGAATGAGATAGTGGGGTCCTTAAGCGTTAGCTCCACCAACTCTGCCCCCGTGTTGGTGTTTTGCGCCAAGAAAAGAAGCATGTCCGCCTCACGCTTTCCAGGCTTTAGAGCACGAATGAGTTTAGCCAGGGCTTCGCTTGATGGCGCTTCCTTATCGCCGGTCTCCAGTCGGTAGATATAGGCGTGATCCACCTCAGCCAGCCGACCCAACTCCCGCAAAGATAAGCCGCGCTGCTCTCTGAGATTTTTCAGCAACGCACCGAGGGCAGAATCCGGCATCGGAACTCCTTGACGCACGGCTTTCCGCCGCGTACACTGTTGTCTGGGCGGGCAACAGACCTCCGTTTAAGCCAATTAAACCGGCTTTGGACTGACGCTCACCAGAACTTGCCCGTTGCCCCTGTAGACAGGCAAAATGACAGAACAAAGAGATAACCGCAAGCGATTCCTTGCAGATTCAGAAGAACATTGGTGACGCGTGACCCTTAAAGATGTTCGTTCCGTATTCCTGGCTAAGCATTGTCCGAACCCACCCCTGCTTGAGGCAGCGATTGATCGTGTGGGGGTGTGGGGTGTGCGCGATCTTGCGCCAGGCACATACCTCTGCCGCGCCGGTGATCGTGCCGAGGCGTGTTGGCTCATAGTTTCCGGCCAGGTCGAGATCGAAGAGGAAGGCATGAGCGTGACCTTCCGCGTCGCGGGCGATTTGATTGGTGAACAGGCATTCATCACGACTCTGCTTGACAAGGAATCCGGCCTGCGGACTGCCGATATGATCGCACGAGGCGGGGTGAAGGTCGTTTGTTTCGACGCGTCTTTGCAGGAACGGTTCACAGATGAGGAACGTGCCGTTTGGGCCCTTACCCTCGCTTCGGTGGTCAATAAGAAGCTCGAGCAGGCGACACACCAGCGCGCCGAACTTCGGCACACACTTACCGACCGTAGTGCGCTCCTTAACCGCTTCTCGGAGGGAGATGCGCTCGGCATTGTGCTTAAGGCGGTTGAAGACGAGTCGGCCCCCGTGGCGATACGCGAGATCATCGTCTGGTTCAGCGACATCGCCAATTTTAGCACCTGGGCGACCCAGCAGGAGCCGGACGTGGTCGCAGACCTCGCCCGGAAACTCACCGGCTGTCAGATGGATTGCATCCGCCACGCGGAAGGTCATATCGATAAGCTCTTGGGCGACGGCGTGATGGCGGTGTGGTTTATTGACACGAATGAGCGTCGTGACCGGCTCCCCCGCTTGGCTGTTGAATGCGCACGCACTGCATTAGCCAAGGTCGAGGAGATTTTGCAGGCCGAAGGCCTTGACGATGCGTTGGGCATCCGGATCGGGTTGCACGCTGGCACGGCCTGCTTCGGTGATTTCGGCGCCAAGGAGCGAATCGCGGTTACCGTCCTGGGACATGACGTGAATCTTGCCTCTCGGTACGAACAAGCCAAGCACGATAGCCTTCCTGCCGTGCGCGTGAGCCCTGCACTAAAAGCCTTGGTCGAGGCCGGCACACCGACAAGCGGGTGGTCTTTCGGACCGGCCGCCACAGTCACCGTCAAGCACGGCGTCGAAATTGAAGTCTTTTCCCCAAATCCCCTGATGCCAGAAAGGACACCAACGTGAGTACCCACACGTGGAATAAGGATCGCGCTTTGGCGCGCATCAAGTCCAAGATCAATGCGCTGCCGCTGCGTGACGTCGAAATCAAGCCATACGTCCGCGATACCGACCTGTCGAATTTGCCGTCCAATCGGGCTTATCGGGTCGATGGAGTCCACATGTACGCCGACATCCTCAACCTCGACAACATGTTACATGTCACCGAGGTTGAAGGGGAGACTTGTCATCGCCGAACGCTCCGCTTCCTCAACCTCCAGTACCGTGCTGTGTACCGCATCCTTCAGCGCGAAGATGCGATCCAAGTCGACTTCCACAACCAGCGACTCCACTCCGTGATTGCAAAGCCCTATGACGATGAGGAGAAGCGCATCCATCGCGCAGTCGCCATCGGGCAGCTCATCATCGACGTGCTTGCGCAAACTGGCGAGGATGCCGATCATCCTGCAGCCAAGGTTCGCGTGGGGATCGATTCGGGAAAAGCGCTTGCCGTTAATAACGGCCGGCGTGGCCACCGAGAGCCGCTCTTCCTCGGAGAACCGGCCAACCATGCCGCGAAGCGGGCAAGCGGCGGCACCAGGGTCGGTATCTATCTCACCAATGTGGCCCGGAAGGTGATCGGCCTTGCGGAGGCATCCGACGAAAACGCTACAGCGCTCACCGCTACGGAGATCGCGACGAGCCAGGACAAGGCGAAGCTTTCGGTTACGGCAAACGATATCGTGAAAGAATGGAAGGCCGACCTCAAGGACAACCCGATCGGCAAGTTTGAGTTCAGTGGACATACGCCGCCGTACAGCACTCTCGACATTGAGGCGCTCTCGGTAAAGAACTCCCGCCGACAGGATGGAACCACCGTTTACGGCGATCTCGATGGCTTCACCGCCTATGTCGGCCGCAACATCGGCACCGATAGTGGTGCGAAGAACGTCGTACGTGCCCTCCACGTCCTGCGTAGCGAGCTCGACGCCGTTCTCCACGAGGACTTCAAGGGGCGCAAAGTGCGCTTCATCGGGGACTGCATCCACGGCCTGCTGGTCGAAGGCACGGCGCAAACGACGGACGCGGAGGAAACGATTAGCAACATGGTACTCTGCGCTGGCGCCATGCGCAGTAGTTTCGATCTTGCGATTACGAAGCTTTCGGAGGCTGGCACCGACGCAACGAGCCTTGGTTTCCAGATCGGTTTTGAATACGGGCCGATGACCGTCACACGGCTTGGCATGAAGGGTGAACTTATTCGCTGTTCGGTGAGCCGTGGTGTCTTGGCGGCGGAGGACGAACAGGGACGCTGCGGTGCCGCAGAAACGGCAATTGGTAAGGTGGCATATGACACCGGCTCCGATGCGGTCCGAAACGTCTTCGGCACGTCTCGTAAACGCAAGAACCTCGATTACAACACAGCCCTCAGTGAGCTCTCCGCGAAGAACGACAAAGCCGCCCGAGCGGCGAAGGCCGCCGGCTCTGGCGCCTCCCTCCTGAAACCTGCCACAGCGGCCGCAGCGCCGTATGCCTTCGCCAACCGCCCTGGCGGGCCGGCCAAGCCTGACGGGTTTGCATGATCTGGTGGTATCTCCGAGACCTGCGACGGCATAAGGAGGAGCGAGTAGCGCTCAACGAACTAGTGCAACGCGTCGATTGGCTTCAACCTGTCGGTTGGCAGATTGATGATCAGGCGCGCCTAGTGTTCGAAAGTGATATTCGCGTGGCCGAGCGGGTTTATCATACTCGCCTGCTATATCCAGAAACGTTTCCGCATTCGCCACCCTATGTGCTTCCTCGAGACGGCGCTGAGCGTTGGTCAGGCCACCAATATGGCGCGGGCGGCGAACTTTGCCTCCAGTATCGTGCCGACAACTGGACTCCCGATATCATGGGTTTCCAGATGATCGAGAGTGCGTACCGTCTCCTTGCGGGCGAGAACCCCGCCGCCAGTCAAAGGGGCGTCGTCCCGTCCGCGCACCGTCTTTCCGCCGGCCAGGAGCTCCGTAGCGAATTCAGGCGCTTTGTCCTTACGCGTAATGTTCGGGCCATGTTGGACGCGATGACGGCAGGTGAGCATCGTCTTGGAACAGGTATCGTCCATTTCCGCGAGCACGGATTTGTCTATCGCATCAGTACCATGAACGACGCCGAAGGCGTGCAGTGGACCGATCGGTCAGCTCCGTCGAGCCTGATGTTTGAAGGATCTGAAGCATCTGCTTCGATAGTGCGCATCGCCCCAAGTGCTACGTTCCCGCCCCCCGCATCATTGGCCGAATTCGATAGCGCCGCAGCGAAGCTCGGTTGCGATGTGTCGGCAGATATCGTGGTTATTCTGCGGGAGCAACAAATGCGGGTGTATCGACGCCTTTCGTCCACCTCCAGCGTACAATCCCTACCTGTTGTCGAGCCCCAACATTTGGAAAACCGCCTCGGCGCCGGTTATGAGCTGTTGCGGTCAAAACGGGTGGGTATCGTTGGCTGCGGATCTCTTGGAAGCAAGATCGCGACCATGCTGGCCCGTGCCATGGTGGGAAAATTCCTGCTCGTCGATGACGACCTCCTCCTGCCCGACAATCTGGTGCGGAATGATCTAGATTGGCGTGACGTAGGCCTCAACAAAGCAGATGCGCTCGCATTGAGGCTTGGGTATGCGAACGTCGAAACCGAGGTGCGCAAATATCGCCAGCAGCTTGGAGGCCAAGAGGCAGCCAGTTCGGTGGAAGTTGTGCTCTCAGACCTTGCGTCCTGCGATCTCGTGATAGACACGACCGCGAATCCGGTGGCTCTTAACTTCATTTCCGGGGTCGTAGTTGAAGCAGGAAAGCCCGTGATTTGGGCCGAAGTTTTCGCTGGCGGCTTTGCGGGCCTTATCGCGCGCGCGCGCCCGAGTATCGAGCCTCCGATTCAGTACATGCGCCGCGCCATCGAAAATTGGTTTGCTGACAAGCAATGGCCGCCTGTCCGGGCCGCTGCACAATATGATCGGGACACGGAAGGCCCACCAATGGTGGCGGATGACGCAGACGTAACTTCCATAGCCGCTCCAGCAGCGCGACTGGCGATCGACTGTCTGCTCGGTCGCACTCCTTCCTACTTTCCGCATTCGGTCTACGTCATCGGCCTATCACCGGGTCCAGGTATCGAGGAGCCGTTTGAGACTTATCCAATTGAACTTGACCAACCATCTGCCAATCCCATGAAGCCCCCCCTTGCGGAGGCCGAACGCGACGAAGAATTCGAGTTTCTTGGAAAGCTCTTTAGGGAGAAGCAGTCAGATGAAAGTTCTTCTACCTGAGCGCATCTTGGAAACCCTCGAACGCGAACTTCGGGAAGCGCGGCGGCGAGAGGTTGGAGGCATCCTCGTGGGTGAGCATGTTGATCGGGAAATATTTCGTGTCGCGGACATATCGGTTCAGCGGTCGGGAGGATCAGTAGCGCATTTTGTGAGAGATCCCGCGCATCACCGCGAGTTTCTCGATCACTTTTTTCAACGAACAGGCCATGATTACCGGCGCTTCAATTATTTAGGCGAATGGCATTCTCATCCATGTGCACCTGCCGTCCCGAGTTCGACGGATTGCAACGCGATGGCCCGTCTGGTGGACGATCCGGATACCAACGCGAACTTCGCCGTTCTTCTCATAGCGAAACTTCATTCGTGGTGGGGACTTCAGCTCTCCGGCACCGCTTTTCGGGGGGGACAACCACCCGATCCAGCGGACTTGGCCGTTGACGCAACTGGTAAGTGCCCTAGGCACTTTTGGCAGGCGCGTTATGTCCCCCGTCCCAGAATTAAATGGATCTAGCGCCATTCGCATATTCCATGACTGGCTCCGACTGCTGCGTTAGGTGACGTCCCAGGTACAGGCTCTAGATAGCCCATCTGGTTCTTCGGAGTATTCTCGTAATTGAACGCTTCCTCTTTCAACTGAGCCTATGCCGATGAAAAAGAAACACCGGAAGCATCAAGCGAACTCCAAGCAGACCAGTAGGCCACATTTCACCCTGACGCGGCATCCCTTTTCCGGCGTGGATCCGGAGACCATCAAAGCCGCCCTAATTGCCATGGGAGCAAAGAAAGGCGAGGAATTCCCTGCCCTGCTCGGCAAAGTCACGAACATACTTAAAAGACGGAGCGCGCTCCACATCCTAAGCATCTTGGCGGGTTTCTCAGCACCAACACCGCCACGTTAGAAGGTGAGAGCCTTTGTGAGATCGTTGTGCTCGAAAGCGCTATGCATACGATCGATTTCAGCTTTGGATGCGCCGGCCGCCAAAGCGACAGCGGGCCAACCCGCCGTTTCCGTCGCGACCTCTTTAATGATTGCCTTGGCATCCCTGCTGCTCAGGCCGAAATATTCCGCCTGTTCCAGCACTAAGTTAATATCGCAGGTGCCGTCTTCCAGACTGATCTTGGTGGTCAGAATCCTACGGCCCAAGTCCACTGGCACCGGATTGAGATCGTAGGCGGGCGATAAGATCCAACCGTTGTCGCTTTGCCAGAGGAACCCATGGTTGCGAAGATGGTCGTCGTCATTGGAGATGAGGACATTGAACGCCATGCGTCGATAGAGCTCTGCAGCATCAGCGCTCGCTTGGACACCGTATTGCGTCAGGGAGTCTACGATTTCCGGATAGCTGGCGCGCTCACCGTCATTAAGCCCCATCATCGACAATGCTGAAAGAAAAGGGATGCGGACGCCGCCCGCTCGGTCGAAGCGACGCGAGAGAAGGACTTTCTTATCATTGACGGTAAGAAGTTCGTGCTGCGGCACACGGATTCCCGCCTTACCCGCAAGAGTAAGGGAGACACTCTCCCAAACTTCGACCCTGTACGTATCGGAATCCTTGGGAAATTTGGCGATGGACAATTCACCGTTCTGATCGATTACCGAAGCTTTGGGTCGCGCCCCGCCCAGAGACGAGCCGGGGGCAAAAATCATTTGTAAGTCTTCATCGCTTTCTTCACCGCGATCGATCCGTTCGGCGGCGCCTAGCAACGCGCCGAGTTGGATCAGCCCAGGGACGCCGGTGCCGGTGGGGGCCTGAAAGGCTGCATCGCCGTCACAGCAAAAACGTAGGGCGCCAAGCCGAGAAATATCTGCCACACCCAGCAAGAAGTCTGGCTCCATCAAGGTGCGCAGAGCTCGGCCTTCCCGATCAGCGGCACGGCGTTCGCGGCGCTGCATCAATTGGCGTCCCCACGTGTCGGGAGCGGAATCTCCGATGGAGCCAAAAAGCGATTTGCCTTTAGGCGGGGCAAAAGCGCCGCGGCCAAGTGACAGCGCCGGCTCCAATGAAAAGTGTGCCGGATCGGCGAGCCAGCTCGGATGATATTCGAAGGTGGTGGTTTCCTCACCCCGACCGCTATGGCGATAGAGCGTGCCCACGCGCTTTAAACCGGGCGCAAAATCGATATGGACTTCGATATCAGCGGCCATTGGTCGATTTCCGTCTCACGGGCAAGCGGGCGCGGGTTGGCAATTTCTCAGTGACGAGCGTCATGCCGACAGGATCATTGGCGGGATCGGCGATTTTGCCGAGGCCGTCCAACAACCCCAGGGCGTTAAGGACAGCGGCATAGATGCCGATGCTAACCCGATGATCGCCGGCCTCCACGCGCCGCAAGGCCGGGCGGCTGGTGAAGGCTCGATCTGCCACGATGGCGGCCGGCAGCCCCCGGCGACGCCGGGCGTCGTAGATGTCAGCCCCTAGCTTCTGCAGCGCACGCCGAGCGGCAAGAGAGGGACGGTGAGGAGACGGCATAATGTAATCTTCCTGTTCCACTACCCTATGATAATGGAACACGAAGATTACAAAAGCTATACGCCAGCGTTCAAGAAATAGGGACATGCCTCTTGAATAGTTCCAGCGACACATCATATAAATACTATGACGTCGGAGAAATAAATGAACCAAGAGCAAAAAAATCTCACCCCGAAACAAGTTCGGGCTGGGCGGGCGCTATTGGCTTGGTCCCAGCAGGATCTGGCCAAAAAGGCTGGGGTTGCGGCCTCCACCGTAGCGGACTTTGAGCGGGGTCAACGCACCCCCGTTCCCAACAATGCCGATGCCATGCGGGCGGCTCTCGAACAGGCAGGCATCAATTTCCCCGCAGGCGGAGCCGTGAGCGGCCCGCCCATTCCCGGCTTGGGCTCAAAAACTGGCCGCGGAACGCCGGTGCGCATTGTCACCGCCGGCCATCTCGCCCAATGGGCGGAGCTGAAAGATGGCCCTGGCTCAATTCCAGCGCTGATTTCCCGTCTCGCCAGAGCGGATGGCCCTGTCAAACTGCACTTCCCGTCGGACGAAGCCATCGGAACCCCGGGCTGGGACGGCATCACGGAAAGCGCCGAGGGCTCCGAATACATTCCCCCCGGAGTGGCAGCGTGGGAAATCGGCACGCAAAGGCAGAACATCACCACCAAGGCCAACGACGACTACAACAAACGAAGCAAGAACCCGGGCCACCTCCGACCATTACAAACCACATTCATCTTCGTCACGCCGCGCGGTTGGGCGACGAAGGAGAAGTGGGCAGCCGAAAAGCGCGCCCAGGGAATCTGGAAAGATGTTCGCGCTTATGATGGCACCGATCTGCTGCATTGGCTTGAATTATACCCTGCTGTCGGTGACTGGCTGGCAAAGCATCTTGGGCTGCAACCAAACGGCACCTATCAACTGAAAGATATTTGGGAAGAATGGTCGCTCGCGACCCAGCCTGCTCTCCCGGCCGATCTCGTCCTGAGCGATCGCGACAAAGAGGCCGCCAACCTGCTGAACTGGCTGCGGGAACCTTCCAGCACATTCGCGCTCCAAGGTGCCACAACTGAAGAGGTCGCGGCCTTCGCCTATGCGGCGATCACGCAGCTTCCACCGGAAATTGCCGAACATTATCTGGCGCGAATGCTGGTCACCGCTTCGGCGGACGCCGCGCGCACGCTTGCAAACAGTCAAACCCGGTTGGTCCTCGTCCTTCTCGATCCGGAAGCCGGTCTTGCCGAAACAATCGCGAAGAAGGGCCACCACGTCCTAATGGCCTATGGTTTGGGCTCCGATCACGCCGGCCGCGTGCGTCAACTGGAACGTCCCTCTCGCGTAGGCATCGAGGCGACTCTGGTCGCCGATGGACTCGATAAAGAGAAGTCCAAACGCTATGCACGCGAAGCCTATCGCAGTCTTGCGATCCTGCGCCGCCTACTTCCATCCCGCGCAAGCCGCATACCTTCCTGGGCTTGTCCCACACCGCCGAAGGCATTGCTTGCAGCGCTTATGGCTGGCGGCTGGGACGAGCAATCGGATGCGGACAAAGCAGTGGTCTCGGCGTTCGCCAACATGGATTATGATGACCTCGTCCACGCGATTGCCCCTTATATCGGCCATCTCGACAGCCCGCTGAGAAAAGTTGGATCGACTTGGAAAGTCGCTTCTCCTCAGGACGCTTGGCTGTTGCTGGCGCCCTACCTCACGACACCCGATATTGACCGCTTCCAGAAGACGGTTTTGGATGTGCTTGGCGCTGCGGACCCGCGTTATGAAATGGACGCCGCGGAGCGATGGTACGCACCCATCCGCGGTATCAAGCCAAAATATTCAGGCCATCTCCGGCACGGCCTGAGCGAAATCCTGATCATGCTCGCCCTTTTCGGCGACCGCGTGAGCGCAGTTTCACATGCCGAAGGGCGCGCGGAGGGCATCGTCCGAACCCTTCTTCACGGGGCCGATGCCCAGCGCTGGTGGTCTCTCTCCGACGATTTTCAGCTCCTGGCCGAAGCCTCTCCGTCAGCCTTCCTTGAGGCCGTGGAAGACAGTCTTCTTCAGGACGAGCCCACCATAAAAGTGCTTTATGGGCGCGATCCGAACCCGTTGTTCGGCGGCGATCACATCGCTCCTCTGCTTTGGGCCCTGGGCGCGCTTGGATGGTGCCCGGAACTTCTATCCATGGTGGCTAGCACGCTCGCGCGCCTGATCGCGGCGGCGCCGGCGGACCATAAAGGCAATCATCCGAGCGACACGCTGCGGGAATTGTTCATCTTCTGGAACCCACAAACCTATGCCACGCTGCAACAAAGATTTCGTGTGATAGATCGGCTGCGCAAGGAGCAGCCCGTTCAGGCTTGGCGACTAATGCTGGGCATCCTACCAGGGCACCATGATTCCTTTATGGTGCAGTCCAGCACCCGTTGGCGGGATTTCACGCCGGATGAGCCCGAGACCGTCACTTACGGCCTCATCAACGAAGGCGGGCTCAGCATTATCGAACGCCTCCTAAAAGACGTCGGCACCAGTGCCGGCAAATGGGTGACGTTGCTTAATCGCCTTCGGGACTTCCCGGACAGGCTGGTGATCATCGCCCAACTTCAAGAGGCTGTTGACCAAATCAACGACATTAGTGACCGGTTGCTGCTTTGGCGCGATATACGGCAGCTACTTCATCACAATCGTGAATTCGCAGATTCGGACTGGGCGCTTCCCGAAAGCGAATTGGCCAACCTCGAAGAAATCTACAATCTGCTGACGCCGCAAGACCCGGTGTTGCAGTTCTCTTGGTTGTTCGATCACGGCGCGGGGTTGCCGAATCCAGCCGGCGATTGGGACGAGAATGGAAGACAGCTTGAAACCATTCAACGTGAGACGGCGCCACAACTCCTGGCCCAATATGGCGCTGACCTAATCTTCGCCATTGCTGATCGGATCGACGGCGCGCGCACCCTTGGCTTTGAGCTGGGTATGGGTGGTATTTCCAAAAACGATCGCGATGAGATTCTCGAAAGAGCATTGAAAAGTACCAACACCAAGCACCAAGCGCTAGCGGATGGCCTCATCCGCGCGAACGTGTACAGGGGCAACGACGAGATTGACAGGAGCTTTATTGAAAGGCTTGCGGCTAAAGCGTTGCAAGAGGGGTGGGGCGATGCGGCGCTTCAAACGATACTTTTCACCATTCCTTCCGATCCCTGGGCGTGGAAGTTAGCAGAACGATCGGGGCCTCAGGTCGAAAAGAGCTACTGGCGGCATCTTGAACCATTCGGGTTGCCGAAAGCGGGCGATGAAGCCATCGAAGGCGTCAAACGCCTGGCAGCCGCTGGCCGAGCCCATGCTGCCGTGGGATTTACCGGGCATCTCATGCGCAATAACCCCCTGCCCTCTGCGCTACTGATACAGATACTGAAGGACGCGGCGCAAACGCCCCTAGACGAGGATGCGAGCGGCAATGCTATTACAATGTTTCAATATCACGTTGCGGAAATTCTCAGCGTTCTCGACAGGGCCGATGATGTCTCGCGTGATGATCTGATCGGGCTAGAATGGTTGTATCTTCCGATCCTCGAATATTCGAGGCGGCCACCGAAAGTGATCATGCAGGAGCTCGCGCGCAATCCCGGACTGTTCGTCGAAATGATCAGCGCCGTGTTTCGGCCAAGCGAAGAAAGCGGCATAAAGGATGAACCTCCTGTAAATCTGGAGCGGGCGCAGCGGCTGGCTACGCAGGCATATCGGCTTTTGAACCTTTGGGCGGTCGTTCCAGGCACCCAGGAAGACGGCGGTATTGACCCGGCTCAATTGGACGCGTGGGTTCGTACAGCCCGCAAGCTGGCGACGGAAAAGGGACGCCTGGACATTACGGATCAGAAGATCGGAGAGATCCTATCTGCCGCGCAGGAGGGCGACGACGGCATATGGCCGTCTTTGCCTGTTCGCGAGTTGATCGATCACGGGGTCCGCAGCAGACACATCGATACGGGCTTTGAGTTAGGAAAACGCAACCGCCGGGGGGTCACAACCCGCCTCCCGAGGGATGGTGGAAGCCTGGAGCGGGGCGAGGCAGCGTACTTTCGGAAAATGTCGCGTCTTACAAATGTAGAATGGCCGCATCTTTCCGGAATTCTGGATCGTCTGGCGAAGAGCTACGAGCACGACGCAGGCTGGCATGATGACGATGTAGAGCGGCTGGATTGGTAAGACGTGTCTGAGATGGGGTTTTTGTTTAGTCGGCAATCCAGCCGAGGGAAAACGCAGAGCCATAAGCGCGACCTGGTTTGCGGACATTGACACAGCAACATGCAATGCCATGATCAAGTACCTGCGCCCGATAAAACGGGGAGTTTGGCGATTTGTCTATTCGTGATCGCTGCGGCGCGTTGGCTTGGTCTACCGAAGTCCCCTTCTCTAGAACAGAACTTCTTCAATGCACCCGAGCAAACCCGGGAACTTAGAAACTGGATTTAGAACACATGGCTATTGGAACTGTGAAATTCTTCAACACCGCAAAGGGTTTTGGTTTCATAACCCCGGAGGACGGTGGCAAGGACATCTTTGTTCATAAGGCATCAATTGAATTGGCTGGTATTACAAACTTAAACCAAGGGCAACGCCTTTCATTTGAAACTGTGCAAAATGCCAAAGGTGCGGTGCAGGCCTCCGACCTTAAGCCACATCAAGAAGCACGCGTTCCGACTGCCGTAACTAAAGGCCGCTCGGGGCCTTCTCCCGAAGATAAAGCGTTCGGGCGAACCCGTAGGCAAAACCTGAGTCGAGAAAAGTCGTCCAACCCATTGGATTTAGATCAGCGCGTCGATCAAACGGGATTGCAGCGCAATTTGAAGGAATGGCAACGGAGCTACGACCGCTATTGTGAGCTTGCGCGGAACGCCCGCGACGACGTTGTCGAGTGTCAAAATTATTGGCAACATGCAGAACACTTCATCCGGATGATAAACGGTTCCGCGAGCTAGCCG
>JARLIR010000245.1 GCA_031291635.1 Rhizomicrobium sp.
AGGCCATAGCCAAAGGGATAAAGCGGCTTGCCCGCGTAGTAGCGATAAGTACGCCCCTTCATCGTGTAATCTTCGAACGCGGGAAGATCTTTTAAACCCGCATAGAAGGTCACCGGCAAACGACCCGAGGGATTGTAGGTTCCCGACAGAATGTCGGCGATAGCCGTTCCTGCCGATTGGCCGCCATACCAGGATTCCAAGATGGCATCGGCCTTTTTCGCCGCCCAATTGACGCTCAACGCCGAGCCGTTGATCAGCACGGTCACCAGCGGCTTCTTGGTCGCCTTGCGTGCGGCCACCAGCAAGTCTTCTTCCGCCTTGGGTAGATCAATGCTGGTGCGGTCACCGCCGACAAAGCCCGGCACATCGACCTTCATCTCCTCGCCTTCGAGCTGCGGCGTGATACCCACTACGGCCACGACGGCGTCGGCCTTCTTCATCGCCGTCACGGCGCGCTTCAACGCATCCGGAATCTGTTTGGCCCAGACGAAGTGAATCGTCATTCTGGGCTCGGAGCCGCGTTCGATCTTCACGCTATAAGAATGCCCGGCTTCCAGATGCACCACGACCATTTTGGCCGATTGGTCGCCAGAGCCGAGGGTAACGATCTCTTTGCCGTCGAGCCATAGCTTACCAACGCGGGCATCCAGGCCGAGCGCGTAATCGCCCGTCTGATCCGGCGTCAGTGTGCCGGTCCAGCGCACCGCAAACTGCACCACTGCGGGCAGCTCGGCGATTTTCATATTCACCCGGCCGCGTTCGTAATCGATGCCGGCATCGATGCGGGTCAGTACCGGCTTGCCCGAAAATTCCTGATTGTCGAAGAATTCGGCGGTCAGGCCCGGCTTGCCGTCGGCTGTCTTCAGGTTCGCCGCCGGAACAGCCGTGCCGGTACGCAGGAAGTTGGTACCGGGCTCATAAACGATCTCGGCATTGGGGAAGGCTTTCTTCAAACCATCCAGCGTCGAGACCGAGGTCAGCGGCGTGCCGTTGTAATTACCATAAAGCGGCACCACCTGATCAGCCAAAGGCCCGATCACAGCGATGCGCTTGATGCTATGCTTGAGCGGCAAGGCACCGTCATTCTTCAGCAGCACCATAGATTCATGTGCCAGTTTCAGCGCCAGCGCCGCATGCTCCGGCGAATTGAGCGCGCTCTCGGGAACCTGTGCGTATTTCACCATCGACTGCGGATCGAACATGCCGAGCTTCATACGGGCAACGAACAGGCGCTTCAGCGATTCATCGACCACGGCTTCGGAGACCAGCCCCTGCTTCATGGCATCGACGTAACGCTGGTAATCGACATCGGTTTTGACGTTAAGGGTCCAGGTCGAGCAGTCGTTATCGACCCCATGTTTCAGCGAAGCGGCGGCAGCTTCGGCCACCGTCTTGGTGTATTTGTGGCCTTCGGCGATGTCCTGAATGGCATCGCAATCCGACACCACCACGCCTTTGAAGCCCCAGGCTTGGCGCAGCGTTTCATTGAGCAGGAAATCCTGCGAACACGCGGGCTGACCGTTGATGCGATTATAAGCGCACATCACCGATTCCGCTTTGCCTTCGACAATCGCGGTGCGGAACTGCGGCAGATAGGTATCGACCATGTCGTGTTTGGTGGCGGGCACATCGACACTGTGGCGCGTCGGCTCGGGGCCGGAATGCACCGCAAAATGCTTCGGTGTCGCAATGGCGCGCAGATATTTCGGATCATCACCCTGCATGCCGGTGACAAAGGCTTTGCCGAACTGGCCCGTCAGCCAGGGGTCTTCGCCATAGGTCTCTTGGCCACGGCCCCAACGCGGATCGCGGAAGATATTGACGTTCGGCGACCAGAAGGTCAGGCCTTGGAAAATGCCGTGGTCTTTGTCGTAGCCGGTCTCGTTGTATTTGACGCGCGCTTCGGTCGAAATTGCCACGCCCATCTCATGCACCAGCGCCGGATCAAAGGTGGCACCAAGGCCGATGGCCTGCGGGAAAACTGTGGCAACGCCGTTGCGCGCCACGCCATGCAGCGCTTCGTTCCACCAATTGTAGCCGGGCACACCCAGCCGCGGGATCGGCCGCGACCAGTTGCCGAGCTGACTCGCCTTCTCTTCCAGAGTCAGGCGCGAGACCAGATCGGCGGCGCGCTGCTCAAAGGACAGAGCGGTGTCGGTATAAGCCGGAGGGGGCGGTGGAGGCTGAGTTTTGGTACCGCTATCATTCCACGGCCAAGAAAAAGCGGCCGCTCCGCCGCTCGAAAACACTGCCAGCGCGGTCGCCGCTGTGGCGATGCGCAGGACCGATGCCAACCGCATAGATGTCCTCCCGGATTCTTTTATTATGGCGGCAAGAATAGCGCAGAGCGCGCCCGCCGCAAGCCTGCTACCGGTAGGCCTCCGCTAATCGTGATCATCCATCGGCTGCACGGAAAAGTTGTCAATCTTGGGTTATTTCACCGGATTGCTCAGTGCATTCAGCACGATGTC
>JARLIR010000246.1 GCA_031291635.1 Rhizomicrobium sp.
AGGCACTTATCCCTTGCCGGAAGCCCAGCTCGACCGCTTCCTCTTGCAGATCGACATCGGTTATCCCGACAAGGACGCCGAAAAGGAAATGCTGCTCGCCACCACCTTTGGCGAGGAAACTCATGCCAAGCCGGTTTGCACTCCCGCTGATCTGATGGAAGCCCAAGCCGTGGTCCGCCGCATTCCGGTCGGTGACAAGGTGGTGGAAGCCATATTACGCCTCGTGCGCGCCGCCCGTCCTGATGCCGAAGGCGATATGCGCAACGTCATCGCTTGGGGCCCAGGCCCGCGGGCGAGCCAAGCCTTCATGCTGGCTTGCCGCGCCCGCGCTTTGATCGAGGGGCGGCTTGCCCCTTCCACCGATGATGTGGTGGCGCTGGCCCAGCCGGTGCTGCGCCATCGCATGGCGCTCAATTTCGCCGCCCGGGCAGAGGGGCTGACGGTCCCCACCGTGATCGACCGGCTCTGCCGCACGCTGCTGTGAACGCCCGGCTGTCCGATAGCGCCGAATCCCTCGCCGGGACGTTACCGGCGCTGATGGTGCGCGCCGAACGCCTTGCCTCATCAATTTCACTTGGCATGCATGGGCGGCGCAAAGCGGGCATCGGCCAGAGTTTCTGGCAATATCACCATTATCGGCTCGGCGATCCGTCTACCGCCATCGATTGGCGCCAATCGGCCAAGGGCCAGCACCTTTATGTGCGCGAGCGCGAATGGGAGGCGGCCCAATCGGTCTGGCTGTGGCGTGATGGCTCGCCCTCGATGCGTTTTGGTTCCGGCGCCGACAGCAAGATCGAGCGCGCCAGTCTTCTGGCTTTGGCGCTCGGCGTTTTGCTGGTGCGCGGCGGCGAACGCATTGCCCTTTATGGCGAGCGCGAAGCCCCGGCCAATTCACGCCTGGCCTATCGGCGCATCGGTTATGCTTTGGGTGAACGCCCGCCCAGCGACAATCCGCTGCCCCCCGACGCGCCTTTGCCGCGCAATGCCCAATTTGTCTGGTTCAGCGATTTTCTCAGCCCCATCGAAGAGATCGAACACGGCATCCGCAGCCTCACCAGCGTTAATGCCGGCGGGCGCTTGGTGCATATCATCGATCCCGCCGAAGAAGACTTTCCCTATAACGGCCGCACCCGCTTTGAAGCCGTGGCGGGCGGGCAGACCCGCACGCTGGGCCGGGCCGAAGGCGTCGCCGCCGAATACCGCGCCCGCTTCAAAGCCCATGGCGAGACCGTGGCGCTGCTCGCCCGCAAACTCGGCTGGAATTACACCGCCCATCGCATCGACCGCTCGCCGCAAAGCGCGCTGGTGGCCCTGTTCGCGGACCTTTCGGGTGGTCACCGGATGGGTGGGCAATGAGCTTTCTTCCCACCCTCACTTTCGGTGCGCCTTGGATCTTGCTGGCGCTCATCGTGCTGCCCGTCATCTGGCTGCTCTTGCGCGTCACCCCGCCCTTGCCCAAGCGCGTCGTGTTCCCGCCGCTACGCCTTTTGCTCGGCCTGCATGACGAGGAACAAACCCCGGCTGGCACGCCGTGGTGGCTGCTGCTGCTGCGCCTTGTGGCCGCTGCCGCCATCATCCTCGCTTTGGCAGAGCCCCAGATCGGCCGCACCCTGGAACTCTCTGGAACAGGTCCCTTGGTCCTCTTTGTCGACAATGGCTGGACTGCGGCGCCGCAATGGGATGCCCGCGCCGGTCTGGTGCGCGAGGCAGTGGATATGGCGGCCCGTGCCAACCGCCCCGTGGCGATCCTGACCACCGCCGAACGTCCGCAAAACGATTTCCTCGATTCCGGCAAGGCCGATCGCGCCGCCCGCACGCTTGCGCCCCATCCCTGGTTTGCCAGCCGTATGGCCGCCACCGCTGCGCTGGCCAAAATGAAACCCGGCGCGGAAGTGTTGTGGCTCAGCGATGGCGTCGATGATGGTCAGGCGCACCGCACCGCGGCGGCGCTAGCCAAGCTCGGCACGGTGCGGCTTTATCAGGACCGCAGCGGCGGCCCGCTCGCCATCACCACTTTGGCCAATACCGCGGCGGGGTTCGAGATTACCGTGGTGCGGGCAGGAAGTGCGGGCGGGCGCGACGGCATGGTAACGGCGCTGGGCGAGCAGGGCCAAATTCTCGGCACCGCCCCCTTCCGCTTTGACGAGGGCCAGAACAAAGCCACTGCCAAAATCACCATCCCGCTCGAAATGCGCAATCAGGCCGCAAGGCTGGAGATTTCCGGCCAGAGCAGTGCTGGTGCTGTGGCGCTCTTGGATCGTGGCGCCCCGCGCCGCGCCGTTGGCTTGGTCTCCGGTTCGCCTGGTGACGAGCCGCTGCTGTCGGGTGCCTATTATCTGGAGCGGGCGTTATCGCCTTATGCCGATCTGCATCAAGCGGCG
>JARLIR010000247.1 GCA_031291635.1 Rhizomicrobium sp.
CCCGGCATCAAGCTTTACAAGGTTCAGCTCGACAGCCTGAATTCGCATGTTCAAGGCTATCTCGCCGTGCCGCTGAAGAAAGGCCCGCATCCGGCCATGCTGGCTTATCAATGGGCTGGCGTTTACGCGCTGATCCCCGCCATTTGCGCCAATCGCGCCGCCGAAGGCTGGCTGTGTTTCAACGTCTCCTCGCATGACATGCCGGTCGATAGCGGCAATGGCACGCCGAAGAATTACTACGAGATCGGCAACACCAGCCGCGAGACCAGCTATTACCTGAACATGTATCTGCGCGACACGCGGGCGCTCGATTGGGTCCGCACCTTGCCGAGCTGGAATAAGAAGGTGCTGGTCGTCACCGGCACCAGCATGGGCGGCCACCAGAGCTTGGTGACGGCTGGCCTCAACCCCGGCAAAGTCACCGCCGTGTTGGTCAATGAACCTTCGGGCGGCGATACCAATGCCGAGCTTGGCGGTCGCAAACCCGCTTATCCCAATTGGGCCGTCAGCAATCCCAAAGTGGCCGAAACCGCGCCCTATTTTGATACAGCAAACTTCGCTGCCCACATCACGGCGCCCACCATGGCCGCAATCGGCTTCGTCGATACCGTCTGCCCGCCCGCGTCGGTGTTCTCTGCGGTCAATCAGATCAAGGCGCCGAAAGAGATCATCCCAATGCTGGAATCCGACCACAACAACTACACGCCGGAAAAGCAGGCGGGATGGTTGCAGCGCTCCGAAGAAGTCTTGGCGGTCCTCCTCCACGGCGGCAAATTCGTGCCGGTCGAAAGCGTGGCGAAGGGGAAGTGATGCTGGAAATGGAGGAGTGGGCGCCGTGCCAATTCCTCCAAATTGTCATTCCCGGCCGAGTGTCCAGAGCGGAGCGATGGACACGAGGGGAAGGGAACCCAGGTGCCATCGTTCCCTCGCCTGAAAAAAGCAAGGCACGATCCAAATCACTTTCTAAATACTGCGTACGGGACCACCTGGGTCCCCGTCCCTTCGCGCACGCCACTGCTCTCGCAGTTCCGTGCGCTCAGCCGGGGATGACAATTAATACCCGCCGAAGCCCGCCATCGGGGGCACCATGCGGCGGAGGATCCAGAACGGCAGCAGCAGCAGGATGCCGGCAGCGGCCAGCACGCCCATATATTGCAGACCATCCGGCAGCCACACAGGATCCGTCCCAGCATAGAGGGCCGGAAAATAGACCGCCGGAAAGACAATCGCCGCGCTCAAGAAGCCGAACAGCGGCGCCGTCCACCAGCGCGGACCGCGGGCGCCATCGAAAGCCAGGGTGGCAATGAAGCTCGCCGCGACAAAGGCGCCGCCGAAAGCACCGGCTTCGCGCAGCGTCGGGATGGTGTCGAGGGGGATGACGGCGCCAATTTCCGGCCCAGCCAAGAGCACAAAGGCGCCCACCGCGCCCATGGCAGCCAAAACCTGGGCAAAGGCATAGCCTGGGCCATAGCGGCGGTTGGTCAGAAAGATACAAAAGAAGCCGACCGGCACCAGCAGATGCGCCAGCGTCAGCCAACCTGTGCCAATTCCGAACAGGTCGGCAGGCGTATCGCGATAGAGAAAGACCGCGATCACCCAGCCCAAAAGGGCGGTGACGGCCACGCTGAGCCGTATAGCGGCCATCAGTGCGGCAAGCAGCCTGTCGGTGACGCCGCTTTTGCGGCTGTAGCCATAGACGGCGCCGATCGAAACCGACGCGTCGTTGGCTGTTCTAAGACGGTACAGGCCCCGGTCGTGCGGAGCCATCTGCAGACCACCAATGCGGCCTGGAACCACGTGTTTGTTATACGCCTGCACCATACCCCCAACCCCGTAGTGCCGGTCTGTGACCTGGCACGTTTTGAGACATTATGGGAGTTTTGTTGCAGGTGCTATGCCGTTCGGCGGCAAAAACAACGTTTACAGTGTCTTAAAACAGTTCTTAGCAACGCGTTAGGCGGCCGCTACGGCAACCTTTTTCGCGACCTGACGCTTCAAGCGAAGAGCCTTGGTCGAAAGCGTCGCATCCTTCGCCTTGAGCAGATAGACATCCAAGCCGCCGACCTTATCGACCGTGCGCAGGGCGCTCATGCAGATCTTCAGCTTGTAGGTCTGCTTCAGGCTGTCGCTCGCCAGCGAGATGACCTGCAGGTTGGGACGGAACACCCGCTTGGTTTTGTTATTGGCGTGGCTCACGTTGTTGCCAACGAGAAGGGTCTTTCCAGTCAATTCACAACGGCGTGCCATAGGTGTTCCTCGGGTACAGGTCCGGCGCAGCCGGGATTCGTAAAGAGGCGCTCTCTTAATTGCGGCGCGCGCCCGGGTCAAGACATTGTCGTGACGAGGGCCGATATGGTTACGGCCCCAAAAGGGCAGTCCCTTGTCGTTCTTAACGAATTTCTCATGCTAGGGGCATTCGACAAGACCCCCTGCGTCATAATAGAAACAGGCCAAGGGGTCCATGTCCCTGCCCCAATTGTGAGTACCCCGATGCGCCTTTCGACAGCTTTTCTCGGTTTGGTGATCCTAGCTGCCCCGGCAGCTGCTTTGGCCGCTGGCGGAGCCAGTGAGCCCGCCTCCGGCCCGACCGGCAGCCTCACCTTTGCCATGACCCTCTATGCCGGCGGGATCACGCTGGGCAAAGTCGATATGGATGCCAAATTCATCGGCGATAAATATCACGTGGTGTCGAATTTGGAGACCAGCGGCGTCGTTAACGCCTTCTGGGCCTCGCAGATCCAGGCGACCTCCTCAGGCAAGCTCGACAAGAAGGCGATGCAGCCTTCGCTGTATGACTCCTTCTACACCGGTCACAGCGCCAAGAACCAAGAGGTCTCGCTGACCTTTGAAAACGGCGATCCGGTGCGGCTCTATGCCAATCCCAGCTATCCCCTCACCGGCTTTGAAGTGAAGCCCGAGGAGAAGAAGGGCAGCTTCGATCCCTTGAGCACGATGCTCTACATCACCTCAGGCGTCGGCGCCGAGCCGGGCAATCCTTGCGCCGTCAAAGTGCCGGTCTTCGATGGCCGCCGCCGCTACAATGTCGGCTTGACCAAAGTGAAGCCCGTCGCCATCGCCATGGACAATGGTCTCTACAAAGGTCCGGGCCTGCTCTGCTCCATCGAGTACAAACAGATTTCCGGCTACAAGCCGCGGGTGCTGCGCGATACCAATTTCCCCACCATCAATGCCTGGGTCGGCATCTTCCCCAGCGCTGTGACGGGCCGCAGCTACGCTATCCCGCTGCGCATCTGGGCCAGCACGCAATACGGCGTTATCGCAGCCGTGACCAACGCGTTGAAGATCGACGGCCAGCCGGTGAAAAGCACCAACTAGTTGTCCGCGCCCTGACGATATAGCGCAGCGCTGAGAACAATCGCGTCATGGTAGAGTCCCCCCAACACAGTTGGGGGATAGACGATGGCGGCGTTGCGTAAAAGGGCGGTTTTGGCCGCCGTGTTGGGCGTGGTCTTTTCGACACCCCTTGCGGTTGCGCAAACGCCGGCCCCAGCGGATCATCCTCCGGTCGAAGCTTTCGGCACCCTGCCCGGCATGGCGCATCCGTCGATCTCTCCGGATGGCAAACACGTCGCCACCATCCAGGTTTATAACGGCCGCCCGATCGCCCGCATCTTCACGCTCGACCCCGTGGGCACGCCCGTCGTCAACCTGCCGTTCACAGAGGGCTACATCAAAGATGTTCAGTGGGCGAACAACGAACGTCTGCTGATTACCGTCAACATCAACCAGGATGTCTTTCATCAGGGCGTCGATCCCTGGTACCGCCTTGTCAGCTGCGATCTGCAGGGCAAGAATTTCGCGATGATGTTCTATGACCGTCGCCGGTCGCGCGACCTGAACATGAATGCGGCGGTCGTTTCCGACCTTGCCGTCGAGGACCCAGACCACATCTATATGCCGCTCTACAATGACTTCTCCAGCCAACAGACCCTGACATTGTCGATGAGCGATCTGCTCAATGCCATGTTCAAGGTCGATGTCACCACCGGCGTCTCCGAACTGGTCACGCGCGGCAGCATTGACACGCGGGACTGGCTCATGGATGGCCGTGGCACTGTCGTGGCGCGCATCGACCAGACCACCAATCCACGGCTTGATCATCTGAAGCTGCGCACCACCGGCGGCAGCTGGAATGAAGTCGCGGTCGCCGATGCCAGCGGCGGCTATGGCTTGGGTCTGATGGGGTTGACCGAAGACGGCAAAGCGCTGGTCCAATCTATCTTTCAAGGGGAAAACGGCACCGCCGGGTTGACGCTCCGCAGCCTCGCCGACAACAGCGAAAAGTCGCTTGTTGCCGACCCGCGCTATGATGTCGATGAGGTCTTGAAAGATCCGTGGACGGGGCGCGTGATCGGCTATCAGGTGACTGCCGACGAAGCCAAAGACGTCTACTTCAATCCCACTTTCAAGGCCCTGCAAAATGGGCTCCAGGCCGCTTTTCCCGGTGCCGTTCCGCATGCCGTGACCTGGGATGTGAGTCAGCAGAAAATCATCGTTTCGATCGATAGCCCGACACAGCCGCCGATCTATTTCCTGCTCGACCGGCAGAGCCACAACGCCGCCCCCATTCGGAAAGTCTATAGCGGTTTGGACGGCGCCGCTCTGGGCGAGATGAAACCCTACGCTTACAAAGCGCGCGATGGTCTCGAGATCCCGGCCTATCTCACTCTGCCACCGGGAAAGATCGCGAAGAAATTGCCGCTGGTGGTGTTTCCGCATGGCGGGCCGATGGCGCGTGACCAACTATCGTTCAATCCCGAAACCCAGTTTCTCGCCAATCGCGGCTATGCCGTGTTCCAGCCCAATTTTCGCGGCTCGAACGGCTACGGGCGCAAATTCATGGAGGCGGGCTACGGCCAGTGGGGCCTGAAGATGCAGGACGACATCACCGACGGCGTGCAGAAGCTGATCGCCGATGGCATCGTGGATCCCAAACGCATCTGCATCGTCGGCGAGAGCTATGGCGGTTACGCCGCTTTGGCTGGTGCGGCTTTCACGCCGGATCTTTATGCATGCGCAGCGGGCTGGGCCGGTGTCTATGATCTGCGCAGCTTCCTGGCGACGCGCGCCAAGGATTATGGCCGCGACTCCCAGATGGTCGACAGCTGGTCGCGCTTCATCGGTGATCGCTGGAATGAATCCGGCAAGCTGGACGGCGCCTCACCGGCACAAAACGCGGACAAGATCAAAATCCCCGTGCTGCTCATGCATGGCGAAGACGACACCACCGTGCGCATCGATCAAAGCCAGGCCATGGAAAAGGCGTTGCGCCGGGCTGGTAAAAACGTCCTTTTCATCGCCATCCCGAAAGAGACCCATTACATGGAAACCTCGCCCACCCGCATCCGGTGGCTGAGCGAGCTGGAGAAATTCCTCAAGGCCAATATCGGAGACTGATCAGCGCCCGTTCGAAATCGCGGCTAGTAACGGCACCAGCGCGGCGCTGACGGGCGTTGCGATGCCGTGCTGGATGCCTTTGCGGACGATGACGGCATTGCGGGCTTGCCATTCCATCTCGCGCCCCGCCATGCGGTCCTCATACATCGAGTTGCCGTCTTCGCCATCAGCGCTGAGGAAGGCCGCCATCTGCCGCTCGATCAGAGCATCATCGAGCGTCGCGCCTTCCGCCCGTCCGACGGCCACGCACTCCGCCAAAATGGCGCGCGCCAGATCGGCGATACCGGGCTGGTGCATCACCTTCATGCGCTGGCCGCTGAGGGCCAGGATGGCGCCGCTGGGGGCGTTGTTGCAGAGTTTCAGCCAGCCGCGGGTGACGAAATCCTCGGTCGTCTCCGCGGTCACGAAGGAGCTGGTAAAGAGGGCACAGAATTCCTCTCCCGCCGCACTCTCGGGCACGCCCGCCACTGCGATGCGCTTCCACACCACGCGGCCCGGCGCGCTCCGGCTGGCCGGCAGATCGATAATCACCGGCACGATGGTGGTGCCCTGGGGTACAAAGGGTTCGACATTTTCGCGCTGCTCGACGCCGTTCTGCAGCACTGCGACCTTGGTCTCAGGCCCCACCGCCGCCTTCAGCCAGTCGGCCACGCCGGGGACTTGGTAAGTCTTAACGCAGACAAACACCCAATCGGCGGCCGCCAGGTCTTCGGGCGCGGTCACCACATTGGCCAAATAGAATTTTGGCGCCTCCGCCTCCTTCTGCACGGATAAGCGCGAGAACATGGTGCGCGCCGCGAAGGTGACCTCATGGCCCGCCTGCGCCAGCGCCGCCCCAATGGCGCAGCCGATGGCTCCAGGTCCGATTACAGTGACATGCGACATCGTTTTCTCCGGCTGAAAGGCGAAAATTATCGGACGCGTGAAGGTTGGCGCCCTACACGTCAAACGCGATTGCGTCTAAGCTCGCTCTAACAATACCAACGATTCCGGGGGGCTCGATGAAATTCTGCGTGTATTCGGCCGTATTCTTCGCGGTTCTTGCGACTGCCTCTTTGGCTCAAACCAAACCATCGATCGAGGCCTTCGCCACCCTGCCCGCCGCCGATGCCCCCTCGCTATCGCCCGACGGCAAACATCTCGCCCTTATCCAGGTCTTGGCAGGCCGTCCGGCGGCCACGATTTGGAAACTCGGCGAGACCAAACCGCAACTCATCATTCCCTTCGACGATGGCTTTATCGTCGGCGCGGTTTGGGCCAACGATCATCGTATCCTCGTCACCATCAATACCAATGAGAAGGTCTATGGCGAGGACGTGACCCCGTGGCTTCGCACGGCCTCCATCGACATCGACACCCGGCAGCTTATCATCATGTTCTCCGACAAGCAGGACGCCCGGGACTACAATTATTCGGCCTCAACGATTATCGATCGGACGCCCGATGATCCGGACCACGTCTACATGCCGCTCTATTTCGGTGCTGGCACGCTGGGCGAATTTTACAATGAGCCGACGAACACGGTCTTTCGCGTCGACGTCAACACCGGCAAATCCCAATTCGTCGAGCGTGGCGGCAAGGATACACGCTTCTGGGTGATGGACGGCAAGGGCAACGTCGTGGCGCGCAGGGATCGGAGCAAGGATCCGCTGGTCGATCACATTCTCGCCAATACCCCCGGCAAGGATTGGCACGAGATCGCTAGTACCGACGCGACCGGCGGACGCGGATACAGTTTGTGGGGGCTGTCCGAAGACGGTAAATCGGTCGTCATCAAAGACGATTTCACCTCGACGGACACGCGCGGGCTCGCCACTTTGGCGCTCGACGATGGCAAGGAATCCGAACTCTTCGTCAATCCCAAATACGATGTCGACGGCGCCATATCCGATCCCTGGTCGGGGCGCGTGATTGGGGCCGCGCTCACCACACATCTCAGCCATCCATACTACTTCTCGGCCCCGCTGCAGGCGATGCAGAAGGCGCTGGATGACTATTTTCCCGGCAACACGGTTTATGCGCAGACCTGGGATCGCGCGCGCAAGAAAGTCGTTGTGCTGGTCGATGGTCCGGTCACGCCGCCAAGCTATTATCTCATCGATCTTGAAAGTCATGCTGTCCAACGGCTGGCGCGGGCCTATCCGCAATTGCAGGAGAGCGATCTCGGCCAGATGCGCGTCTATAACTACGCGGCGCGGGATGGCTTGGAGATTCCGGCCTATCTCACCCTGCCCCCCGGAAAAGCGCCGAAGAATTTGCCGGTCGTCATCCTCCCCCATGGCGGCCCCATGGCGCGCGACAGCATGGCCTTCGATTGGATGCGCCAGTTTCTCGCCAATCGCGGTTATGCCGTGTTGCAACCCAATTTCCGCGGCTCCGCTGGCTACGGCATCAAATTCAAAGAAGCCGGATACGGCCAGTGGGGTCTGAAGATGCAGGACGACGTCACCGATGGGGTGAAGAAACTCATCGCCGATGGCATCGCTGACCCTAAGCGCATCTGCATCGTGGGCGCGAGCTATGGCGGTTATGCGGCGCTGGCAGGGGCGGCGTTCACGCCCGAGCTTTATGCCTGCGCGGCAAGCTGGGCCGGTGTCACGGACTTGCACAAAATGTTGAAGACCGACCTGCACGAATCCGGTGGTACGGAAAAAAACAATGCCTGGATGTCAGCATCTGCCCGTTACGTCGGTCAACTGAACGACACCACGTTGGATGCCCATTCTCCGGCATTGCATGTCGACAAAATCAAAGCGCCGATCCTTCTGATGCATGGCGAAGACGATTACACCGTGCGCATCGACCAAAGCGAGGAAATGGAGAACGCGCTGCGCCTCGCGCATAAAAAGGTCGCCTTCGTGCGCATTCCCAAAGAAACCCACTACATGCAAACCACGAATTCGCGCCTCCGCTGGCTGACCGAGCTCGAGAAATTTCTTAAGGAGAATATCGGCGATTAATGGCCCTGTTTGCCGAAAAACACAGGACACCTGCGACAACCATGGCCTGTAATGACACCGGGTGCCCTGTTAGATTGTTGCAAACAGGCCTTGGGGGGCACGATGAAAGTCTGGATGTCTTCGGCCGCCTTCTGTGCGGTAATCGCTGCTGCGTCCTTGGCGCAATCCCCGGCCAAACCGCCCATCGAGGCTTTCGCCACCTTACCCACAGCGAGCAGCCCATCCTTGTCGCCGGATGGCAGCCACCTCGCTCTCATTCAAGTCTATTCGGGGCGTCCGGTCGCTGCGATCTGGAAGCTGGGCGAAACCAAACCGCAGCTCGTCATTCCCTACAATGACGGCTTCATCGTCGGCGCGGTGTGGGCCAACAACCATCGCATCCTGATCACCGTCAATATGAACGCCCGAGTGTTGGGCGATGACGTCAATCCGTGGTTCCGCACCGTCTCTATCGATACCGACAGCAGAGAAACGGCAAATATGTTTTCCGACCAGGTCGAGGCGCGCGACTACAACTACTCCGCCTCGAACGTTGTCGATCTTGCTGCCAACGATCCCGATCATATCTACATGTCGCTCTATGCTGGCGCGGGCATGGTTGCGGGCGACTATGAAAAACCACGCAACACGATCTTCCGTGTCGACATCAATACTGGCAGGTCGCGTTACGTCGAGCGCGGCGGCAGGCATACCGTCGATTGGGTCATGGACGGCAACGGCGCCATCGTGGCGCGTCAGGACCAAACCGAAAACCCGCTGCTCGATCATATCCTCGTCTATTCGCCCGACAAGGACTGGCGCGAAATCGCCACCACCGATGCCTCTGGCGGCCATGGCTATGGCATCTATGGCCTTTCCGAAGACGGCAAAGCGCTCGCCATCTCGACGGATTCGAGCAGCGCGGAAACGCGCGGGCTTTCGCAGATGTCGCTGGCCGACGGCAAGGTCTCGGAACTCTTTTTCAATCCCAAATTCGACGTCAGCAGTGCGCTCACGGAACCCTGGAGCGGCCGCGTGATAGGCGCTTCCTTCACCACGCACTTGCCGCATTTCCATTACTTCTCAGCGCCGCTCCAAGCGATGCAAAGCGAGTTGGAGAGCAATTTTCCCGGCAATTCCGTCCATGCTCTGACCTGGGATCTGGCGCGCAAGAAAGTCATGTTCAGTGTTGACGGACCGGTGACGCCACCAACCTTCTATCTCAGTGACTTGGAAAATCACACGGTGCAACGGGTGGCGCGCTCCTATCCGGCACTGCCAGCGTCCGACCTGGGACAAATACGGTTCTATGCCTACGCCGCCCGCGACGGTTTGGAGATTCCCGCTTATCTCACCCTGCCGCCCGGCAAAGAGGCTAAGAATCTGCCGGTGGTGATCCTGCCGCATGGTGGACCGCGCGCCCGGGACGATATGGCGTTCGATTGGGAAAGCCAGTTCCTCGCCAGTCGCGGTTACGCCGTGTTGCGCCCCAATTTCCGCGGCTCGTGGGGCTATGGCGTGAAATTCCTCGAAGCGGGTTACGGCCAATGGGGTCGCAAGATGCAGGACGACGTCACCGATGGCGTCCAGAAGCTGATTGCCGACGGCATCGCCGATCCCAAACGCATCTGCATCGTGGGGGGCAGTTATGGCGGCTATGCCGCGCTGGCGGGAGCCGCCTTCACCCCTGACCTTTATGCCTGCGCTGCGGCTTGGGCCCCGGTCACCGATCTGCACCGCCTCGGCCGGGAGGATCTGCACGATAGCGGCGGCAATGAGCACAGCGCCGCTATGTCAGCCTGGAGCCGCTTCATCGGGCCTTTGGACGACAAAGCCTTTGATGCCCATTCTCCGGCGCTGCATGCCGACGCGATCAAGATTCCCATCCTGCTCATGCATGGCGAAGACGATTACACCGTGCGCATCGAGCAGAGTGAGGAAATGGATCGGGCGCTACGCAACGCCCACAAGAACGTCACCTTCGTGCGCATCCCCAAAGAAACCCATCACATGCAAACCATGGCCGCGCGCGTGCGCTGGCTGACCGAGCTCGAGAAATTCCTCAAAGAAAATATCGGCGATTAAAATATAGGCACGACAGGCCGCGACAATCATGGTCTACTGGGAATCGTCAAACACGGCTAGATTGTTGCCGAACACGCTTTGGGGGATGAATGAAATCGTGGTTGTGTGCAGCGCTGGGCGCCATCGCAATGCTGGCGTCACCGGTGCAGGCTGGGGATTGCAAACCGCTCAAAATCTTCGCGAGCATTGACATGACCACCAGCGCCGATGGCCGGCGCTATTACGTCCCGGTCCGCGTCGGCGGCCAAGACAGACGCTTGCTCCTGGACACCGGCGGGGTGGTCTCGACTCTCAGCGAGGAGTTTGTCAGATCCCTTGGGCTCGACACCTATCCTGCGAACCTGCGGATGTATGATGTGACCGGTGCGTATAGCGACCGCTATGTCAAAGCCCCCTTCAAGATCGGCCGTCTCGATTTGGGCAGCACCCAATTCATGGTCTCGCACGGCTTCGATCAGAGCAAAGAACCGGACGTCGTAGGCATCCTCGGCCCCGACTTCCTCTCGCTGTTCGACGTCTCGATCGATCCGGTGAGCAAAAAGCTCGATTTGCTCAATCCCGATCATTGCGCCGACAAGGTGGTCTATTGGCCCGCCACTGTGCTCGCCAAGGTCCCGGTAGAGCGCGCCTTGGATGGTCACTTGGTGATCAGCATCGAGCTGGATGGCAAACCGTTTAAAGCCATTGTGGATACCGGCGCTTGGAATTCCACCATCCGCATCAAGCCCGCGCACATGTTGCTCGGCGTCACGCCCGGCGGCCCGGATGCACCGGCTACGGGCGAACTCAATGGCACCAAGGGCCTCACCACTTATACCCATGTCTTCAAAACGCTGAGTTTTGATGGCGTCACGGTGACCAATCCATCGCTCCGATTGATCCCGGATATGTTGGACGATGCCATGTCCTCGATGCCGACGGGCTCAAAAATCAAAGTGAAGGACGATTCCGACAAGCCCGACGTGCTGCTCGGTATGAACATCCTAAGCCATTTGCACATCTACATCGCCTACAAGGATCGCTTCGTTTACTTCACGCCGATCACGACACCGGCGCCAAGCAAATAGGACGCAGCCGCCGGAACGCATCACTTCCGGCGGCTGACGACGCCTGTTATAATTGCCGAACGGACAAGCTTACGCAAACCATCGGCACCCTGGCGGGCCAACCCTGTGCCGCACCAACAGCGCCTTGACACCAACGTCGCGTTCCCAAGCCGCAGCACTTTTCGCCAACAAGCACTGTCTTTTCAAATTCCGAAAACACGACTAGGCTTGTCGCAGGAGCGCGGGAGGGGAGCCCATGAAACCGTGGTTCAGCGGCGTATTGGCTGCATGCATTCTGCTAGCGATGCCGGTGCGGGCGGAGGACTGCAAACCGCTCAAAATGTTCGAGAGCATTGCGCTGTCCTCAAGTCCTGATGGTCGGCGGCTTTACGTGCCCGTGCAGATCAACGGACAGGATAAGCGCCTGTTGCTCGACACCGGCGCCCCGATCTCGATGATCAGTGATGACATGGTCAAAGCGCTCGCGATTGGGACCCATCAGGCCAAAGTGCGTCTCTATGCGGTCACGGGCAGCTATACCGACCGCTATGCCAGAGTCACCCTTAAGATCGGCCGTCTCAATTTGGGCGAATCCGAATTCATGGTCTCGCCCGGGCTTAACGATGGGGACGAACCCGACGTCGTTGGTATTCTTGGTACGGACTTTCTGGCGATGTTCGATATTGCGATCGACCCCGCAGCCAAAAAGCTCGATCTGCTGGACCCTGATCACTGCCCGGAGAAGGTGATCTACTGGCCTGCCAGTGCCATCGCCAAGGTGCCGGTGGAACGCTTGCGGGACGGCCATATCGTCGTCAGCCTCGAACTCGACGGCAAGCCAGTCAGGGCGATATTGGACACCGGCGCCAGCGGGTCCACCTTGCGCATCACTGCGGCGCACGCCTTTCTTGGCATCGAGGCTGGCAGCGCCGACACCCCCGCCGTCGGCGAGCTTAACGGCACCAAGGGTCTCACCACCTATCGCCATGTCTTCAAGACATTGAGCTTCGAAGGTGTTGCCGTCGCCAATCCCACCCTCACCTTGATCCCGGAGATGACAGAGGAACCGCTCTCTTCCACGCCCTTGGGCACCCTGATCAGAGTGAAAAACCCCGCGATCAAGCCCGAACTGCTGCTCGGCATGGACATCCTGCGGCATATGCATTTCTACATCGCCTACAAAGAGCACGTCGTGTATTTCACGCCCCTCGCGCCGGCGCCGCAAAACCCCTAAGGCGTAAGCCGTTTGAGCAGGCCGAGCACCGTCTTGGCGGCTTCGGGGATATTGCTGCCGGGGCCGAACACCGCCGCCACGCCAAGGTCCTTGAGGGGTTCGTAATCCTTGGGCGGAATAACGCCGCCGACCACCACCAGCGCCTCAGAGCCCGCCGCACGCAGCGCCGCAATCAATTCCGGCACCAAGATTTTATGCCCCGCCGCCAAGGTCGAAACGCCAACCACTTGCGCCCGTGTCTCGACGGCGCAGCGCGCCACTTCTTGGGGCGTGGCGAACAGCGCTCCGATATCGACATGAAAGCCGATATCGGCAAAGGCTGAAGCGATCACCTTGGCGCCGCGGTCATGGCCATCTTGGCCGAGCTTGGCGACCAGCAAACGCGGCGGCCCGCCAGCGATTTTGGCAAAATTTTCCACCTCGCCTTGCAGCGCCGCAAATTCGTTATCGCCCTTGAAGCACTCGCCATAGACGCCCGAGATCACTTGCGTCACCGCGATGTGGCGGCCATGCACGGTTTCGATGGCAGCGGAAATCTCACCCACCGTGGCCCGCGCCCGCGCCGCCGTGATCGCCAGTTCCAACAGATTGGCCTCGCCCGCCGCGCCTGCGCGCAAGGCCGCCAGCGCCGCTTGCAGCCGCACAGGATCGCGCCCGGCTTTCACTTCGGCCAATCGGGCCAGCTGGGTGTTCAGCACGGCGGCGTTATCGACTTCGCGATACTCGCCCTCTTCTGCCGTTTCCGGCTCGAAGCGGTTGACGCCAACGATCACCTCTTC
>JARLIR010000248.1 GCA_031291635.1 Rhizomicrobium sp.
AAAAGAAAAAGAAGAGGAAAGGCCCCCCGGCCTCCCTCTTCTTCTGTATGGCGCCCCGGCGTTCCCCCGCGAGGCGCGTCACGGCACGCGGTCTTACGGATTGGTCGAGTAATGCACGATCTGGGCGTTATTGCCGATCGCAGTAGACGTGATGCTGGCCGTGCCGGCCACGTTCGAAACATTCACCCCGGTGCTGGCCACCGTCGTCGCGGAATTGATCTGCTTGTTGTTGATCGGCATCGAGGCCGCATTGGTATCAGCTTCGAAATTGTTGCCCATCGCCGAGTTGGCCAGGCTGAAGCTGCCGCCGATATTGTTGGCCGTGACATTGGCCGTCGCGGTGGGATCTTGCGCCGCGCATTGCTGGTAGTTGGTGACAGCGGTGATCGCCGGGTCGGTGGAGACCGAAGCGGAGTTGCACACGGCCTGATTCACGATGCCGACGCTACCAGCCACGTTGTAAACGTTGGCATTCATGGTCGAAGTGATCTGCGCCGCATTGTTGTATTGGCTGCTGTCGACATGGGTGTCGTTCATGGTGGTGATGTCGACCACGTTCCCGGCTGCCACCGACTGGATCCCGACATCGCCGCCGACATTGGTGACGGTCGTATTCAAGGTCGAGATCGAGTTGGCGAAGGAGACCTGACCGTTCAGGATCTGGCTACCGTCACTGTTGCTCTCTGCGAAGGACGGGCTCAGCAGCACTGTCAGAATTGCCGACCCAGCGATAAGGGTTCTGGCGAGATTGTTCATTGTACTTCTCCTCATTCATCGCGGTCGTCGGGTTGCCATGGCGGTCGGCCAAGGGATCAGCGTCAGTGTTCAGCGCGCCGCCGCAAGAAGTCTGCGGTGCATGATAAAGCCGCGAGGTCATTTCAAGCACGGCGCGTTCGATGGTGGAGCGCACGGCCAGCTGGATCGGCTCCAGGGCGCTTTCACCAACACTGGCATCAAAAAAGGTCTGGCCCAGGAAGTCGAAGACGCCGGCCGAAATCTGGCGGCCGATGATCTGCTTCTGGTAGGAAATCACATCGACCACTTCCAGCGTGTTGGTGTCGACAAGGCGCAGGTCGATGCCCACATTCATGACATAGAGCGAAGCGCCTGCCGTGCCTTTGAGAGCGTTGCTGGCGATGCCGCCGCCGTCGCCGCTGGCGCCCATCGAGCGGACATTGAAGTTCAGCTCGGTGATGCCGCCGACGATGTAGTAATCGGAGCCTGGGATCGATCCGGCCATGATCTTGCGGAAATCGCCTGGGGCCTTCTCGTCGCCGATGAGCTTGTTGTTAGCGTATTTCAGTTCCATCTCGGCGACCGAGGTATCGAAGCGTTCGACCATCGGCACACCGGCCTTGGCCAGGGCGCTCATCGCCATCAAGGCGGCGCCTTGGGTCAGCTTGCGGCCGGAATTGTCAGATTCGTTCTTGCCGGTGTAGTCGGCGATCTGGCCCACCGCGATGCGCAAGGGGCGCTGGGTGGTGTAATGGCCGAGGCAGCGCAGCGAGCTCGAATAGGGTGTCTCATTGCTGATCACCGGCGAGCCGCCGATCGGCAAGGTGTAACGACCGGTCGGGCCCGCGATCGGGCTGACGCAGCCGCCGAGGGCGATGGCCACGGCCGCAACGGCCAGGCTCCGGAAGAGATACTTACGTCCGCGAGCGGTCATTGCGAGCTCCCATTGAGGCTGGTCTTGGCCGTGATATTGCCGGTATTGGTCTGGGTGGAATTGACGATGACGGTGTTGTTGTTGCCCACCGTGACGACGTTGAGCGAGTTGCCGATCGCCGTGGCGCTGCCGTAAGTCGTTCCGGCGCCGCTGGTTGTGCCAAGCGAGGACAGGGACGACGAACTGATTGTGCCCATTGTTTGCACGCCGGTCTGGCGGCTGAAGCTGGACGAGGTGAACTGGCCGTTGACGACCGAAAGATTGCCGTTGGCGTCACGCAGGCTCGGGTTGACCGCCTGGTTCTCTTGTCCGGCCGTCATGCCGTAGGCGCTGTTGTAGCTGGCGGCATTGCTGAAATCGGCGGCCCCCGCTGCAGAGCACAGGGCGGCGGCGCAAAGTCCGGCTGCTAGAATGGTGTGCCTGGTAGGGATTGGCATCGGGGGGCGTCCAAAGGTCTCCCACTCCCTGGAGCAATGGCTGTGCCACTCTGTCTGGGTCATTCCGGTGCCGTGACGGCCCGGTTCGTGTCATTTTGGGACGCTGGGCCGTGCGCTAATGTCCCAGCTGTGCCACGGCGCCGGGCTGACCCTTCGCAAAGCCACCCCACGTTCCTATATGAGACAGCCAGACCTCTGTCCGACTCATGCTGCCCAAAGGGTAACCACCATGGCCTTCCTCCAATCCGCCCCGCCACGCGAGCCGTTCCTGCACGCGCCCGCCAGTGTTTTGTGGCTGATCGGAGTGATGGTGGCGGTTCATCTCGCTATCTATTTTGGCCTGGTGCCCGAGGCGGTGCTCGATTACCTCGTTTTTGTGCCCGCGCGGCTCATGGATGGCACCGATCTTCTCGGCAAGCTGGTGCCGTTCGTCGGTTATATCTTTCTCCATGGCGGCGCCATGCACCTGACATTCAACTGTCTGTGGCTTCTCGCCTTTGGTCCCATCGTGGCGCGCCGCTATGGACCGGGCTTGTTTCTGGGCTTCTTCCTGCTCTCCGGGATTGTGTCGGCGCTGCTCTATCTGGCCTTCAACTGGGGCTCGACCATCCCGGTGATCGGCGCCTCGGGAGCCATCTCAGGCTTAATGGGCGGCGGCTTGCGCATGATGCGTTGGCCTGGAACCCCTTCCTCGGGGCGGCTGGCACCGATCTTTTCGCGCCAAATTCTGGTTTTCAGCGGCTTCTGGCTGATCACCAATCTGATCTTCGGGCTGGCGGGGTTCGACGGCCAGACCATCGCTTGGCAGGCCCATATGGGCGGCTACCTGTTCGGTCTGGTCGCTATTAGTGCCGTTGATTGGCTGCGCTTTGGGCGGCGCTATTCCGCCGGATGAGGCACCGCTGCGGCCGTCTTGCTGCCCGATAGCTTGGTGCTCAACCGGTCCATGTACACATAGATCACCGGTGTGATGTAGAGCGTCAAAAGCTGTGACAGCATCAAGCCGCCGACCACGGCCAACCCTAGCGGGCGGCGAGCTTCCGAACCCGAACCAAGACCGATAGCGATTGGCAGCGTGCCCATCAGGGCCGCCATGGTCGTCATCATGATGGGACGAAAGCGCACCACAGCGGCTTCATAGATGGCGGTCGCGGCATCCACGCCTTCGCCGCGCTGACGCGATAAGGCGAAGTCGATCATCATGATGGCATTTTTCTTCACGATGCCGATCAGCATGATCATGCCGACAAAGGCATAAAGACTGAGGGATGTGTCGAAGCCGGTGAGACCGCCCAGATAGAGCAGATGGAACAGGCCCAGTGTGGCCAGTGCGCCCACGGCCGCTGACGGCAGACCGGACAAAATGGTCAAGGGGTGGACGAAGCTCTCATAGAGAATGCCGAGCACGATGTAGACCACGATAATGGCAATCACCAAAAGCACGGTGATATTGCTCATCGAACTCTGGAACGCTTTGGCGGTGCCTTGGAAGCTGGTCTGGATGGTGTCGGGAACGCCAAGGTCGCGCTTGACCTGGCCGATCGCCGTGACGGCATCGCTCAATGCCGCACCCGGCGCCAAGTTAAACGAGATTGTGGCCGAGGGCAGCTGGCCGACATGGTTGACCGACAGCGGCGTGGTGTCGTGGCCGATTTTGGTCACGGCCGTCAGCGGCACGAGATTGCCAGCCGTCGACGCCACGTAGAGCCGCGACAGCGCATTGGGGTCCGCTTGGTATTGCGGCAAGAGTTCCAGGATGACCTGATATTGGTCGGTGGAGGCGTAGATCTGCGACATCTGTTCGCCGCCATAAGCTGCGCCGAGCGCCGTCTCGATCTCTTGCGGCAGCACGGCCAGCGAGGCGGCGCGATCGCGGTCTATCGCAATCGTCACCGTCGGCGTGGTCAGGCGCAAATCGTTGTCGACATCCTGGAAGATGGGGACGTTGCGCAGCGCCGCTGTCAGTTTCTGAGCGACATCCTGCAATTCGCCCATATCCAGATCCTGCAGCGAATACTGGTACATCGAATTGGTCCGCTGGCCGCCAATATTGATGCTGGGCGGATTGCGGTAGAAAACGTTGAGGCCCGGAATATTACCCGTTGCCCGGCGCAGCTTCTGGATCAGGTCGTCAGCCGATAGATCGCGAGCGGAGCGGTCTTTGAGGCGCATCACAAAGCGCCCGGTATTGTTGCTGTCCACCGACGACATGATGCTGGCGATATTGGGATCGTTCTCCAGAATGGCGGCCGCTTTTTGCTGGTACTTTACCATCTGCGGATAACCGGTGCCGTTCGACGCTTCGGTCGAGGCCTGCACCATGCCGATGTCCGAGGAGGGAATGAAGTCGGACGGCATCACCCAGAACAGCAAGATGGTGGCGGCGAAGCTTGTCAGGAATACGGCCAGGATTACCCCTTCGTGATGAAGGGCCCATCCCAGCGTACGCTCGTAGCTGTTCTGCAGACGCTGAAAGCTGCGCTCGCTCCAGCGCAAGAAAGCTCCGGGCTTGTTGTTGTGCTGATCTTTGAGGAAGCGCGAGCAGAGCATCGGCGTCAGCGTTATCGAAACCACGCCGGAGATGACGATGGCGAGCACGATGGTGACAGCGAATTCGTGCAGTAGGCGGCCGACAATGCCACCCATGAAGAGGACCGGGATGAACACGGCGGCCAACGAAATGGTCATCGACAAAATCGTAAAGCCGATTTCCTGTGCCCCTTTGATGGCGGCATCAAAAGCTGTTTCGCCCGCCTCGACATGACGCACGATGTTTTCGAGCATCACGATGGCATCATCGACCACGAAGCCGACCGACAGCGTCAAGGCCATCAGTGAGAGGTTGTCCAGGCTATAGCCCAGAAATGACATGCCCGCGAAAGTACCGATGACGGCAATCGGCAGCGCCAGCGAGGGAATTATGGTTGCCGACATGCTGCGCAGGAAGACGAAGATCACCGCGACCACCAGGATCGCCGCAATGATCAGTGTCCATTGCACGTCTTCGACGGAAGCGCGGATCGACTGGCTGCGGTCATAAATAACATTGAGCTTCACCGAGGCCGGCAATTGCTCCATGAAATGCGGCACCACCGCATTGATTTCGTCGACCACTTGAATCGTATTGGCGCCGGGCTGGCGGAACACGGCAAGGGTTATGGCGCGCTGACCGTTATACCAGCTCGCGGTACGGATGTTCTCCAGGCTGTCAGAGACCTTGGCGATATCGCTGAGGCGAACCGGGGAACCGTTACGGTAGGCGACTATCTGTTTGGCAAAGGCGGCCGCATTCAGCAGCTGTCCATTGACGTCGATCACCGCAGAGCGCGAATCGCCGTTGATGGAACCCGTGGCGAGGTTGGGATTAACCGCGTCGAGCGTGTTGGCGAGCGTGTTGATCCCGATCTGGCGCGTGGCCAGCGCTGCCGGGTCGGCCTGTACGCGCACCGCGAAGCGTGCCGAACCGAACACCGAGACCTGAGCGACACCGTCGAGCACAGAGAGCTGCCGGGCCAATAGTGTTTCAGCGTATTCATCGACCTTCGAAATCGGCAGCGTCGATGAACTCATCGCCAGGAAGATGATCGGCGAGTCCGCTGGATTGACCTTGCGCAGGGTCGGCGGTGTCTTCATCTGCGGCGGCATTTTGCGCAGCACCGCCGAGATGGCCTGCTGTACGTCCTGAGAGGCCGCGTCGATGTTGCGTTCGAGCTTGAACTGGATGGTGATCTGCGTAGAGCCGAGCGACGACGATGAGGTCATCGAATCGATACCGGCGATCTGTGACAGCTGGGCTTCAATCGGGGTGGCGACCGATGTCGCCATGGTCTGCGGGTCGGCCCCTGGCAGGCTCGCATTCACCTGAATGGTGGGATAGTCGACATTGGGCAGTTCGCTGACCGGTAGCGTCGAGTAGCCGAAGATGCCGAAGATGACCATGGCTGCCATGACCAGAGTGGTCATGACGGGACGAAGAATGAAGGGTTCCGAAATATTCATAGCGTCTACGGTGCCTTACCGGAAGGCGCAGCCCCTTTGGCCGGTCCATTCTTGGCTTTGGCGAACTGGACCTTGATGCCTGGCAGGACGCGAAGCTGACCGTCGATGACCACCTTTTCACCGCGCGCAATCCCCTTCACGGCCATGCTGGTGCCGTCGTCGAACAGCACGGTAACGGGGCGCATCTTCGCGGTCAGGTCGGGACTCACCACAAAGACATAACGACCGACCGGCCCGTCGTTGACCGCCTCGCGCGGGACCACAGTAGCTTTTGAAAGATTGCCCAGCGTGACATCGACATCGACCAGAGCGCCCGGGACCAAGCTGTGGTCCTTGTTGTCGTAATTGGCGCGCAGTTCGATCGTCCCGGTAGTGCCCGAGACCTGATTGGAGACGAAATCCACTTTGGCAACGAGTTTGGCGGCACCGGGCTTGTGGTTGTCGACGAGGGCCATCAGCTTGCCGGTCCTATCGCGCGCCTGGATGGCAGGCAGGTCGGATTGCGGCAGCGAAAAAGAAACCTTCACCGGTTCGATTTGGGTGAGTACCACCAACGGGTTGGTGCCATTGGCCGAGACGAGATTGCCGGGCTGAATCAGAATGGGCCCCGTCTTGCCATCGACCGGCGCGTGGATCTTTGTGTAGCCGAGATTGAGCCGGGCCATATCGACCGCAGCACGGTCCGCATCTACGGTCGCCTCAGCCGATTGCGCGGTAGCATCAGCCGTATCTCTTTGCATGGAGGAAATGGCATTCTGCGCGAAGAGGGCGTCATAGCGTTTCTGTGTCGCCACGGCGCTGACGCGCTGCGCCTCGTCCTTGGCATACTGTGCCTGGGCTTGTTGCAAGGCCGCTTGGAATGGACGCGGATCAATCTCAAACAGCAGATCGCCCTTTTTGACGATTTGGCCTTCTTGAAACGCCGCCCGCACCAATTGGCCGGTCACTTGTGCCGTCACTTGCACGGTGGCGTTGGCGACGACGGTGCCGACGGTGTGCTCGACCAGGGTCACATCCCGGCTCGCGGCCGTTGCGGTCACCACGGCGGGAGCGGGGCGGGCGTGGTCCTTTTTGCCGCTGAGCGCCCAAAATGTGATGGCGGCCACGAGGACCAAAAGAATGGTGATTCCGCTGATCAGGCGTGTGCGCGGCGACATTGACTGGAGTGTAGCTTTCACCGGTGTGGACAGTCCTTCGAATGACGTTTGCTGTCTAATATTCATCGCTAAAATCCGACACAGAACCAAATGACTGGGCCGAAAAGCGGCCCGCAACCGGGCCACCATAACGCGGTTTCCCGAGTAGCTGTCTCCTACCACAGGAGCGCATTGAGAGTAGCGGCGAGGCTATAGTTTTCACGCAAACGTCATCATCAAACGCTGGCAGTGTAACAAACCTGTCGAATCTTCGCATTTGGCTGCCTTGCGCCGCCCGCCGATTTTGGGGGCCGGAGGGGCACTCGGATAGCGAAAGCGTGCCAGGCGCTTTGAGCCTTGTTGGGGCCTCAGCCCGAAAAGACGCGCCATGGCGCAAGGGTGTGTGGATGGGCTCCTGCGAACCGGCCACCATGGTGAATCGCAGGCTGCCTTGTCGCAGCTGAAACTTTTCAGCGCCAAGCATAAGCCCTATGCGCTCGAGATTTGGGCTCCTCTGCGCCCTATTCCCCTGTGGGATCATGGCCGCGATGTGGCGAAACCAGCCAAAGCATGCAAGGCCGCAGCCGTTTTTGCGCGACCGGTTCGTGCTGCGGTGGCGGATTGGCGCTCGGACACGTCGTGGGAATTGATGCCGCGAGTTGATTTTTGAGGAACGGTTGCCCACACGGCCTTGCACGGTTATAAGCCGCCCCAAATGGACATACGAAATATCGCAATCATTGCGCACGTCGACCACGGCAAAACGACCCTTGTCGATCAGTTGCTTAAACAATCCGGCTCGGTGCGCGAAAATCAGCACATGGAAGAGCGCGCCCTCGATTCCAACGATCTGGAGCGAGAGCGTGGCATCACGATCCTGGCCAAATGCACGAGTGTCGAATGGGGCACGACGCGCATCAACATCGTGGACACACCCGGTCACGCCGATTTCGGCGGTGAAGTCGAGCGTATCCTGTCGATGGTTGATGGCGTGGTTTTGCTCGTGGATGCGGCTGAAGCCGTTATGCCACAGACAAAATTCGTCCTCTCGAAGGCGTTGAAGCTGGGTCTGAAGCCGATTGTGGTCATCAACAAGATCGACCGCCACGACGCCCAGCCCGAGGAAACCCTCGAATCCATCTTCGATTTGTTCCTGGCTCTGGAAGCCAACGATTATCAGCTTGATTTTCATGTTCTTTATGCCTCCGGCCGGCAGGGCTGGGCCGTGGCTGATCTGGCCGATGAACGCAAAGATTTGTCGCCCCTGTTTGCCAGAATTGTTTCGGACTTCCCGACGCCTAAGCCGCAGGAAAAGGCAGGCGACGACTTCCCCTTCACCATGCTGGTGACAACATTGGAGGCCGATCCCTATCTCGGCCGCATTCTGACGGGCCGCATCGAAAGCGGTGCCATCACTGTTAACCGCCAGATCAAGGCCCTTGGCCGCGACGGCACGATTGTCGAAAAAGCACGGGCGACCAAGCTGTTGGCCTTCCGCGGCCTGGCTCGCGTGCCGGTCGACCGGGTCGAGGCGGGCGATCTTGTCGCCATCGCTGGCCTGCAGATTGCCACCGTGGCCGACACGCTGTGCGATATCACGGTGGAAGAGCCCATTCATTCGCATCCGATCGATCCGCCGACCTTGGCGATGACCCTCTCGGTCAACGATTCCCCCTTGGCAGGCCGTGAAGGCGACAAAGTGCAGAGCCGGGTTATCCGCGACCGCTTGGTCCGGGAAGCCGAAGGCAATGTTGCCATCCGCATCAGTGAAACCGGGGAAGGCGCCTATGAAGTCGCCGGTCGCGGCGAATTGCAGCTCGGCGTCCTGGTCGAACAGATGCGCCGCGAGGGTTTTGAGCTCTCCATCAGCCGCCCGCGCGTGCTGTATCAGACCGATCCCGAAACCGGCGAGCGCCTGGAGCCAATCGAGGAAGTCTCCATCGATGTTGACGATCCCTATACCGGCGTCGTCATCGAGAAGATCTCCAATCGTAAAGGCGAGATGACCGACATGCGCCCGACGGGCGCTGGCAAGACGAGGCTGACCTTCCTGGCGCCGTCGCGCGGTCTGATCGGTTACCATGGCGAGTTCCTCACGGACACGCGGGGAACGGGCGTTATGAACCGTTTGTTCCACTCTTATGCGCCGCACAAAGGGCCCGTGGCGGGCCGCAACAACGGCGTCTTGATCTCCAACGGCCAGGGCGAAGCAATTGCCTACTCGCTGTGGTATTTGGAAGAGCGCGGCAAGCTGTTCGTGGTGCCGGGCATGAAGCTTTACGAAGGTATGATCGTTGGCCAGCACGCCAAGGACAATGATCTCATCGTCAACCCACTGCGCGCCAAGCAGCTCACCAACATTCGCACGACCTCCAAAGACGAAGCCGTACGTTTGACTCCGATCGTGCCCATGACCCTGGAACAGGCCATCGCCTATATCCAGGACGACGAGTTGGTCGAGGTGACGCCGCAATCCATCCGCCTGCGCAAGCGCGTTCTTGACCCCAACAACCGCAAGCGTGCGGAACGCTCGGGCACCAGCGACGCCTAACATCGCTTGCCTCGCAACACGGTAATATCAATCTGGTCGGCCCAACGCCTCGGCGGCAGGTCGGCCAGTTTGCTATTCGGGGGATGCGCCACTGGCGACAAGCCTTTTGGGTCGCCCTTCCTCGGTAGCCCGCCTAAAGTGACACCGGCTATCTGAGGATTTTGATCATGCCCGCGCCGCAAGACTTTGACCTTATCAACCGTCTTGCCGATATCGCGGGCGAGGTCATTCGCCCTTATTTTCGGCGCAAAATCGCGGTGGTGGACAAGGGTGCCAGCACGGGGGCGATGTTCGATCCGGTGACGGCGGCGGACAAAGGCGCAGAGCAGGCAATCCGCGCCTTGCTCGCCAGCGAGCGCCCCGAGGACGGTATTTTGGGTGAAGAATTCCCGGCAAAAATTGGCAGCAATGGCCGTCTTTGGGTGATCGATCCCGTCGATGGCACACGCGCCTTCATCACTGGCCAAACCCAATGGGGCACCCTGATTGCCCTCAACGAAAACGGCACACCCACGCTGGGCCTGTTCGACCAGCCGGTGACGCGCGAGCGCTTTATCGGCACCCGCGAGGGGGCCGAACTGCACAGCCCTGAAGGCATCACCAAGCTGGCGGTGCGCCCCTGCGAATGCCTGGCACAAGCCGTACTGATGACGACCCATCCCTGGGCCTATTTCGATGCCTTTGAGACGGCCGCGTTCCGCGCTCTGTGCGATGCCACCATGATGTCGCGTTTCGGTGGGGATTGTTACGCTTATGGACTGCTCGCCATGGGGTTTGTCGATGTCATCGTCGAGGCCAGCTTGAAGCCTTGGGACATCCAGGCGCTAATCCCGATTGTGGAAGGTGCTGGCGGCATCATCACCGATTGGCAAGGCGGGCCTTGTGCCGAGGGCGGCCGGGTTATCGCCGCAGGCGATAAGCGCGTCCATGCCGAAGCCCTAAGGTTTTTGGCGGGATGAACACGCCCGCTCTTCTCATCTTGAAAGACCAATTCCAGCGCAGCTTTGCGGCGGCGGGATTGGCCACGCCGCGAGGCATCTTTGAAGCTTTGGCGGAACGCTATAGCGAGCCGCAGCGCGCCTATCACACGCTGCAGCATGTCGCAGAATGCCTCGGCCATTTGAAGGCTGTGCGCAACGCACCGCCAGCGGCTGCCATCGCGCTGTGGTTTCACGATGCGATTTACGATCCCAAACGCAAAGACAACGAAGAGCGCAGCGCCGCTTGGGCAGGGCTGGTGTTGGAGAAGACGCCGATCCGCGCCAGCGTCGAAGCCATGATACTGGCAACCAAGCCGGGCGCCGTGGCAGCGGATGCGGGCGCGCGGTTGGTGGTCGATATCGATCTGGCGATCTTAGCCGCACCCGAGCCGCGCTTTAGCGAATACGAAGCACAGATCCGCCGCGAATACGCTTATGTCGATGATGCGACGTTCAGAACCGAACGCTTCAAGGTGTTGCGCAGCTTTTCCGATAGAGCTTTCATTTATGCCTCGCCGGAATTCCGCGACTTAGAAACCCGTGCCCGCAAAAACCTGGAACGCTCGGTCAATCGCATGATCACGGCGAAGAAATAGGGCGTCCTAAACCCCCGCCACAAAGCCATCGAATGCGCCCCAGAACTGGGCCCGGATGGAATCTTTTTCCATCAGGATTTCGTGCTCGCTGCCTTCGATTTCAACGTAGCGGGCGTTGGGCAGGCGCTGGCCCAAGCGGCGGATGGCGGTGAGGTCCACGATGCGATCCTGGCCTGCGCCAAAGACGAGAAGCGGCACTTTAATGGCCTCGGCATAGCCGGGCGCGGCTTGGCGTTTCATCGAGCGGTAGGCGGCCTCGATCCAACCCCAGGTGGGGCCCGCCAGGCGCAGCTCGGGATGCTCGCGCAGAATTTTTTGCGTGCGGGCAAAACGCGCCGGGTCGCTGGTGCAGAGCTGGCGGGCGAAGTCGATTTTGAAGGGATCGCGTCCGGCCATGCCCCAGGCAAAATCCTTGGCCTTGCCGAGGCTGGCATGAAGCGCCGTGACGCCGCGGGCGAGGGCGGGCGGATAGCCGCGGGTCAAAATTCCGAGCATGGGGGCGACCAGCACGGCGGCGCCAAACAATCCCGGCCGGTCGTGCAAGGCGCGCAGCGCCACGTGACCGCCCATCGAATGGGCCAGCAGCAAGGGTGGCGTGTTGGTCAGCTTGCCCACCACCTGGTCCATGACGCTGAGGAGGTCGTCATCATATTCGGTGAAGTCATCGATATGGGTCTTCAGCGGCTCAGCTAGGGCGCGACTGCTGCCGCCTTGGCCGCGCCAGTCAAACGTCGCCACCGTGATGCCCCGGCTATTCAGCTCGACGACGACCTCGAGGTATTTTTCGATGAATTCGGCTTGGCCCTGGAGCAGGACGCAGGTTCTGCCGCGCGGTTTTTCCGGCACGAAAACAGCCGTGCGCAGGCGTCGCCCGTCGCTCGCAGAAATGAAATCGAAGCTGAAATTGGCCATGGCTCCCCCCGGAAGGCCAGCTCAGAAAACCGCAAGCATAAGTAGCGGGAACAGCGTCAGTCTTGGGCCTTTTGCAGGATCGGGCTCAGCTTCATGGCGAGCCCCATATCGCCGGCGACGCGCAGCTTTCCTTGCATGAAAGCACTGGTGGGATCGAGCTGGCGCGCGATCAGCTTTTCGAAGGTCTCAAGGCTCAAATTGATCGTGCAATCCGCGCTCTTGCCAAGGCCGTCCGTGACTGTGTTAGGGACCGACTTGCCATCGAGGAAGACGCTGCCGGGGTCGCCGAAATCGAATTTCAACGTCCCGCCCAGACCGGAATTGGCGCCCAGCCTGGTTCCCATCGCTGTGATGATCTCAGCCACGCGCGCGTCCATGGTTGTCCTTCCATATTCTGAAAAAAGGCACGGCGGAGAGGGTCGTTAACCGCCAGCCGGCAATTGAGCATTTGTCCGCGCCGGGCACAACAGCCAAGCCGTTTGGCAATGCCTTCCAGCCCGCCGCAAAAAAATCTGGCGGGGTGAAACGCACCCCCTTGAAAGCGCAGCAGGGGGCTCCCACCTAAAGTTGGTCGGGAGGCCAGAAGGCTCCTGACAGGAAAATGGTCCTGGCCCGGTGGCGGGACCGCAAACGCTTTTAGGAGGTTTGACCATGCGTACATTTGACTTTGCCCCCCTGTTCCGCTCGACCGTCGGCTTTGACCGGCTTTTCGATCTGGTGGATGGCTTCGCCGATCAGGCGAACGGCTACCCGCCCTACAATATCGAGCGTTCTGACGAGACCCATTACCGCATCACCTTGGCCGTCGCTGGCTTCGCCGAGAAAGACCTTAACCTTGAGGTCAAGGAAGGCGTCCTCACCGTCACCGGCCAGCGCGAGGTGCAGGAAAAGGCTGAGACCTTCCTCTATCAAGGCATTGCGGGCCGCGCTTTCGAACGGCGCTTCCAGCTCGCTGATCATGTCGAAGTGCGCGCCGCCAAGCTTGAAAACGGTCTGCTCCATATCGATTTGGAGCGCCTCATCCCCGAGGAAAAGCGTCCGCGCCGCATTGCTATCAACGGCGTCGTGAGCGGGCCCGCGCTTCCGGGCGCCGAGGTCAAGGCTGCGTAACGCTTACGCATCTTGAACGCAGTCTAGTATCTTCCCCCAAGAATTAACTGAAGGGCCAGGCTTTTCCTGGCTCTTCTTTTTTTGCGGTGCGGGTTGGGGTACATGTCCACTCTCCTACGGGATTTCCCTGATGCCCAGCTGGCAGAGTTCCTTCTTTGATCGCTATTCGCGTATGGCCAAGCCGCGCGCGGTGGAGGCGGATACCGACGTCGCCGAGTTGCGGCGCCAATACACCTATCTCTCCGACCGCTTCGGGGCCGTGCCCCGCGAAGCAAGCTTTGAGGCGGTCTCGCTGGGGCCGGTCCGTGGCGAATGGGTCAAGACCAAGAACGCGGCGCCTGGCCGCCTTATCCTGTACTTCCATGGCGGCGGCTATATCGCAGGGTCCCCTGAGACCCATCGCGCGCTGATCGCCAAGCTCGCGCACACCTCTGAAGCCACCGCTTTTTCCCTCGCCTATCGCCTGGCACCCGAATTTGGCTTTCCCGCCGCCGTGCGCGACGGGCTCGATGCCTATCGCCAGCTTTTGGCGCGGGGGCTACCGCCAACAGCCATCGTGCTGGCGGGCAGTGGTTCCGGCGGCGGGCTCGCCTTTTCGGTGCTGCTGGCGATTCGCAACGCTGGCCTGGCCATGCCAGCCGGCTGCCTTGCTATGTCGCCATGGGCGGATCTGACCCTCTCGGGCTGGAGTGTGATGCAGAACGCCAAGAACGATACGGCGCTGTCCTGGGATCTGCTCTTTGTCAGCGCCCGGCATTATCTCAAAAAAGCCTCGCCAGCGGATCCCTATGCCTCGCCGGTATTCGCCAATTTCAAGGATTTTCCGCCCATCATGGTCCATGCGGGCTCCCTGGAAATGCTGCGCGATGATGCTTCGCGGCTGGGTGACCGGGCAGCGGAAGCAGGTGTGCCCGTGAGCGTCGAGATTTATGACGGCATGCAACACGTCTTCCAAGCCAACAGCCATGTGCCAGAAGCGCGAGTCAGTCTGCAGCGTCTAGGGCAGTTCGTCCGCCAGCGCACAGCACCGAGGATCGAGCCTCAGTCGGCTAGCGCAGGGCGCTGAAAACGCTTTACGTGCCGGGAACCAGTTTTGACAGCGACTCGACCAACGCCTGGGGCAGCTTGGCGCCAGTGAAGGTGGTGCCGGTCAAATTGTTGTCGCGGAAATGCGCATCGCGCAGGTTGGCATAGGACAAGTCCGCGTTCTTGAAGCTTGCCGCGCGCAAATCGGCACCGCGAAAGTCGGTATAGCGTGCCTCGATCCCTTCCAGCCGCGCGGGCAGCAGCCGGTCATTGGCAATCACCAGAGGCCCGAGCTTGGCGTCGCGTAGATCGCTACGGGTCAGGCGGGCGCCGCTGAGATTGACGCCGCGTAGATCGGCGCCGCACAGCCTGGCACTGCGCAGATCGGCGTTCTGCAAATTGCTGCCCTGCAAAGAGGCGCCTTCCAGATCCAACCCGTACAGAATGGCGCCCTTGGCGATCAAAGCGGTGAGCTGGCGGGTGTTGACGTTGGCCAAACCCCGCAGGTCGAAGCCCGAAAGGTCGGCGGGCATACCCTCGCGGCCATCGCTTTCGGCCCAGCGGCCATGGGCATCGAGCATCCCTTCGAGGTTGACCGGCAATTTACCAGGGTCGGGGCCCACCGACCGGGTGGTCAGTGTATCGGTCAAGTCAGCCCCGTCGAGGGTGGCGAAATCCATCTTGGTGCCAATCAGCACCGCGCCCGACAGGTTGGCACCCGTCAAATTGCAGCCCGACATATCGGCGTTTTCGAGATTACAGCCGGTCATGCGGGCTTGGCGCAAATTGGCGCGGACCAGCCGGCAATTCTTCATGATGGCGTCACTGAAGTCGGCCTGCACGGCCACCACGCCGCTGAGTTTGGCGCGCTCGAGATTGGCGAAATTGAGCCTTGCCTCGGGCAGTTCGGTCGGCCCGACGTCATGCTGCATGACCTTCAGGTTACCGTAGCGGTCCTTCTGGGCGATCGTGCCTTCGCGCAAATCCGCCTCGAAAAGGTCGGCGCCCGTCAAATTCGCCCCCCGCAAGGAGACCCCGCGCAGATCTGCTCGCCTGAGGCTTGCTTGCGTCAGATTCGCGCGCCGCAGGTCGGCCCCGAAGAAGCTTGCTGAGTCTAGCCTGGACTTGGAAAAGTTCGCATCCTCTAGGATGGCGCCGGTGAAATCGGCATCCGCCAGATTGCGGCCCGAGAGGTCGATTCCGCTGAGGTCGGTGAAGGCAAAAACCGCCCGAGCCCCGCCGATGCGGCCCGAATACAGCAATTCATGGCGCGCCGCGGCGTCCGAGGCATCCTTTTGTGTAAGCTTTGCAAAGACCTTCCGTGGGTCGTCCATAAACGCCAATTTGCCACGCTGTTAACCGTCTCAAATCCCATCTTTGGACGAACTGGCTAATAGCTGATTAAAAAGCGGAAATTTGCGTTTGCGCGCGGCCAACGCTAGGTCAGTGGGAGGAAACTATGTCAAAGTCTCACAGCTCGGCGGTTAGGTCTGGGTAATCGCGCAGCTTTCAGACATAAACCGACCGGGAGCGGCGTCGTGCGCATCCCGGACCACTGGCCATGAACAAGAGGTAAGCCCTTGAGCAAGCGCAGTTTGATGCTCTCTACCGCAGCCGTAGCCCTATTGTCCGGGATGGCCCTGGCGGACACGACTATCAGCACGGCCCAGACCGCGCCCTATACGACGGGGGCCAAGGCCACGAGCGATACTGGCACCGAGAATGCCGGCAACGTCACGATCACGAGTGCGGGCTCGATTGCCGTCTCAACGACGCAGAGCGCTCTGACGGTGAACAGCAGCTCCTGGGTGTTGCTGCAAAGCTCCATCACCAACAAGGACAACGACAACGCTTCGGCGATCCGGGTCGATATGTCGAGCAATCCGGTCCTGACGGGCGCCTCGTTCCAAAACGCGGCCGGCTCGACCATCACGGGCTCGGGCATTTATCTGGATGCGGGCGGAAGCGTATCGGTTACCGGCACCAATGCCGGCAAGGTCGGCATCTTTTTCGACAGCGCCAGCTGCACTTCGAGCGGCAGCTGTACCTATAAGGGCGGCTTCACCACCAACAGCAGCTCCTCGATTTCCGTTTCGGGCGACAAGGGGACCGCGCTGCAGTTCGGCAGCAGTGCCAACAGCTACGCAACCTTGCTCGGCGATGTCTCGCTCAGCGGTGCAATTTCGGCCAACGCGACCTCGACGGACCAGACTTCCACGGGAATGTTTGGCTTTCTGTCTTACGGCACGATCAACGGCAATGTGGTCGTCAACAGCGGTTCGACCGTAGCTGCCAACGGCCATGGCGCTATTGCGATGTCGATTCAGGGCTTCGGCATCACCAAATCCCTCACCATCGGCGGTTCGGTGACGAGCGGCGTGTTGGCCCAAACCAATTACAATCCCAGCCAGAGCATCAACACCACCACCAATCCCGAGGCCGCTTCGGCGCTGCAGATCGCAGCCCCCGTGCTTCAGGGTGTCGAAATTCTTGGTGCCACCTCCAACGGTGCCTCCTCTGTTACCGGCACGGTCAGCACGCAGGGCGTCAGCCCGGCGGTGTGGATCAGTCCGAGTTTGAACGCTACGGTGAGCGCAGCCAGCGCGACGTCCAATCTTACGATTGGTGTTTACACGGCTGATACCGCCAATCCGGGCTTCAGCTTCTACAATCGCGGCTCAATCACGGCGAGCTTCACGAACTACAATAAATACGCCACGGCTATGCAGATCGACTCCTACTCAGGAGCCTTGCCGACGACCCTCACAGGCGGTCTGTATAACTCAGGCGCCATGTCGGCGACGGCAGTGTCCTCGGGCACCTCGGGCGCCAGCACATCGGTGTCGGCCACCGGGCTTTCGATCGGCGATTATGTCGTCTTCGGCGCCGGCTTGGGCAAGAATGCAGGGTCGGGCGCCACCAATACTGGTGACCAGGCCGCGCTCGTGGTTTCCGGACTGGGCAGCGCTTCTGGCGGCGGCTCGATTTCTGCTTCGGTCACCGGTACCCGCGGTGGCGTCGCCAAGGCCATTGTCATCAGTGGCTTTGCCACCGTGCCGTCATTAATCAATTCGGGGACGATTTCGGCACTCTCAACCACCACCGACGCCACTTTGGCGGGCGGTACATCCTCGGCCAATCCGGTCGCGGCCGTCGCCATCCTGGATGCTTCGGGCACTTTGACCAGCATCACCAACTCCGGCACGATTTCGGCGGTTGCGGGCTATCAGGCCACCTCAGGCGGCACGGTCTCCGTGCTCGACAAGAACACCCAGGTGGCGGTCGCCATTCAGCTTAGCGGCAGTGCCTCCTCGGCCTCGGCTGCGGGCACTACCATTCGGAACTATTCCAGCGCTGCCCGCGCCGCCGTGATTCAGGGCGACATCAATTACGGCACCGGTATCAATCAGGTCCTCGATCTGCAGGGCAACGGACCGACACTGTTCTCGACGGTCTCAGGCAATGTCACCTTCGGGATGATCCCCTCGGGTTCGACCAGCGGCGACAAGCTGCACATCGGCAATTATTCGATCTTGCAAGGTATCGTAACCACGCAGGAAGACGTCAGAGGGGCGGGTGTGCAGGTCGATGTCGACACCCATGGCACGCTCAATCTGCTCAACGCAGCCAAGGAACTCAATGCCACTCAGGTGACGGTCAACACCGGCGGCACCTTGAACCTCGGCGTCAGCCGTTCGCTGACCACGAGTGGTGTGATCGCGGCGCAGACCGTGAAATTTGCCAACGATGCCACCTTGGGCGTCACCTATCAGAGCTATGTGCCCCAGGCGACCAACCAATTCGTGCTGATGACCGCCGACAGCGGTCAGCTCGGCATCAACCCGACGGTGATCAATCAGTTCAACACGGCCATCAATTCCGGCGGTTTCTCCATCAAGCCCTTCCTGCTGAAGACAGCCACGATGTGCTCGACTCAGCTTGACCCCAGCTGCCGCCCGGCCAGTCTGCCTTCGACGCAAGATGCGTTGGTGATCAATGTGGCGACCAAATCGGCTGCTGAACTCGGCCTCACGGCAGGCAGCATTGCCACCGCTCCCACCACGACCGCGAACGGCACGGCCACGACGTTGTTTCAGCAGGCCAATCTTGCCCTCGGCATCGACAACGATCTGGGCGCGGCCTTCATCAACGGCATCACCACCACTGCGCAGGCGGCCAAGGCCTATAACAACATGGCGCCGAACGTCACCGGCGGTACCCGTGCCATTGCTGTCTCGATTACCGATTCGGCGACGGGCCCCGTGGCAGCGCGCCAACGCTCGCTGCGGATGTATGGCAAGACTGACGGCGACATGACCGTCTGGGGCCAGGAATTCGTCCAGATGATCAAAGATCCGGGCACCGGCGCCATCGATCCCAACACGGGCTTCAAGACCAGCCCGGGCTTCAAGGATCACGGCTTCGGCTTCTCGCTTGGTATTGATAGCGGCAGCCCGAAATATGGCTGGTACGGCGGCGCGCTCACCTTCTACGCGGGTGACGTCAACGAGCTGTCGCGCAACGCCCATGTCAATGAGCAGTGGTATATGCTCAGCCTCTATTCGACCTGGCGCGGCAAGGGTCTGTTCCTCGACAGCAAGCTTGATGTCGGTTACGGCAACATCGACGGCAAGCGTAACATGCTGCTGGCGATCCCGAATTCCAACGGTTCGGCGGTGAGCTATTACGGGCGCGAAGCGGACAACAAACACGCTGGTGCATTGATTTCCGGCAGTGTCGTCACCGGCGTTTCTTACGCCTATGGCGCCGCGACGCTGATGCCGCAAATCAACCTCGACGGTTTGATGATGCGCGAAGAGGGCTATACCGAGAAGAATCCCGGCACCACCACGGTGGGCGATGGCTTCGATCTGGCGGTACAGCAGACCTATGCCAAGTCGCTACGCGCCTTTATCGGCTTCAATGCCCGTTACGATCTGCAGCTGTTTGACTTCTTCCTGCAGCCCGAAGCACGCGCCGGTTATCGCTACGACCTCTTCAACGACCCGGCCAAGATCAAGGCCGCCTTTGCCTATTCCAACGTCACCAACAATGCGATCAGCGCCGGCGACACCTTCACCCTCACAGGACCGGAACCGTCACAGGGCAGCTTTGTGCTCGGCGGCTCTTTGGCAGCCACGACCGAAAGCTGGACGGTGGGCCTCAACTTCGACTTCGTGAAGGGCTCCAACGGCGCCTTCCAGCAGGTCGGCACGCTGCATATTTTGGGCAGAATCTAGTCCAGAGCGAAGCTTGAATAGGGGGTAGCGAATAGGGAAACCTGCTCGCTACCCTTTTTTTATTCGCTATTCGCTATTCGCTATTCGCTATTTGCCAAGGCCACGAACCGCTCGACATCCTGCGGTGGTGTCGCAAAGCTCGTCACCAAGCGAATAACGGACTGTTCGCCCTGTGGCGGGCCCCAATCGTAGAATTGCGCGCCACCATTTCGCAACTTTAACACGAGTTCCGACGGAAGACGCAGGAAGACTTCATTGGCTTCCACGGCGTGGACGACCGTGACGCCGGGAAGTTTCGACAGACCACCCGCGAGCTTTGCCGCCAGCCCATTGGCGGTCCGGGCGGCACGCAGCCACAAATCATCGGCCAGATAAGCAACCAGCTGCGCCGAGACGAATCGCATCTTCGAGATCAGATGCCCGGCCTTCTTGCGCCGGTAGGCGAAATCGCTGGCGTCGGCTGGCGTGAAGAACACCACGGCTTCGGCGCCCATGGCCCCATTCTTGGTGGCTCCGAAGCTCAAGACATCGACCCCGGCCCGCCAGCTGGCGTCTGCTGCTGAGACCCCCAGAGCCACGATTGCGTTAGCAAAACGGGCCCCATCCATATGGACTTTCATACCGTTTACATGAGCGATGGCCGCGAGCGCTGCGATCTCATCCGGTTTGTAGAGCGTGCCGCACTCCGTGGGCTGGCTGAGCGACAAAACGGCGGGCTGAGGATGATGGACAAAGCCTTTGAGAAAGTGGCTAAGGGCTCGCGTCAGCCCCTCCGGTGTCACTTTGCCATCGCCTCCCTCGATGCCCACCAGCTTGGCGCCATGGGTGAAAAATTCGGGCGCGGCACATTCGTCTACGGCGATATGGGCCTCGGCGTGGCAGAAGATCGCCCCGTGCGGCGGGCACAAAGTCGCCAGCGCCAGGGCATTGGCGGCGGTGCCCGAGATCACGGCAAAAGCGGCAACGGGAGTCTCAAAAACTACCGCAAGGCGAGCTTCAAGTGTGTGCGAGAGTTCATCGCTGCCGTAGGAGGCTGCGGTGCCGTCCCCTGCGGCCGCCACTGCGGCCAGAATTTCGGGCAAAACGCCATAAGCATTGTCGGACAGAAAGTTCATCATCGCGCTTACCACTGACCCGTGTTGGACATCGACATCCAAGGTTTAGCCGGTATCAGGGCGGCGCCTTTCTGCAAGAGCTCGATCGAAATACCATCCGGTGAGCGCACGAAAGCCATATGACCGTCTCTGGGCGGACGATTGATCGTAACGCCCGCAGACATCAGTTTTTCGCATATTTCATAGATATTTTCGACTTCGAAGGCGAGGTGTCCGAAGTTGCGGCCGCCGGTATAAACCTCGCTGTCCCAATTGTATGTGAGCTCTACGAGCGGTGCCTGTTCGGCGGCTGCGCGGGCTCCATCCTCCGGCGCGGCGAGGTAGACGAGGGTAAAGCGGCCCGTCTCACTTTCCATCCGGCGGGCCTCGATCAGCCCCAATTGGTGGCAGTAGAACTCCAGCGCCGACTCGAGATCGGCGACGCGGACCATTGTGTGCAGATAGCGCATGAAAGCCTCACTTTTCGGGACAAAGCCTGACCGGCGGTTAACCATCCGCGGCCTATTTTTTCTATATTGCACTGCGGAAGAAATCTCGGGTGAAACCTTTGGCCGCACACCAAGGCCTCGTTTGGCAACGGAATTTTATCTGCCGCAGAGCAGTAATTGCGTCGCCGTGTGCGAATCCGCCACAACGGGCCTGCCCCTTTTTCACCATTTTCTCTTGCGTTCCTAACAACCGTGTTATGGAGCTTTCCCACCAAGAAATGTCTTGAAAGACCAAGACAGTGTTAATGTATCTTGGTGAGAACTCTCATTTGTCAACCGAGCCTCTGGACCGGTTGACGAACGATGTTTACGATTGCGTAACCGACAAAGCGCCCAGGGGTGGGCGCCCGGTGGGGGACGCGAGAGCTTGGTCAGCTGCAGCAGCATGGCCCGGTGCGTTTGCGCCGGGTCGTAGTTTATAAAAAAGGTACCGGTAAACACCCATGGAACAGCCACTACACGCAATTAAGGCACATCAAAGCGCGGGGCTAACGCCGACGCGTATCGTTGCGCTTGGCGTTTCTACCGTGATCGTCATTGGTTTCGGTTGGGCGCTGTCGTCTGGTCTGGCCTCCAGCCTCGTGGAGAAACTCCCCGAGATGATCCAGGTCGACGTTCTCAAGGACAAGCCTGAAAAGAAGGAACCGCCGCCGCCGCCGCCGGAAACGAAAGCGCCGCCGCCGCCCTTCGTGCCGCCGCCGGACATCGTCATTCAAACCGATGCGCCGCCGCCGCAAAACACTATTACCGTCCAAAACAAGCAGCCGACGCCGCCGGCGATTTCGACTCCGGCTTCGATTGGTAAGCCGCATGTCTGCTTGCAGGACTATCCGGCCATTTCCGTGCGCCTGGGTGAGCAGGGCACGACCGTCATTGGGTTCAACATCACGGTCGACGGTCACGTCGAAAACGTGCATGTCGCAACCTCGTCCGGTTCGGAACGTCTGGATAACGCTGCCGTCAATTGCGCCGGAAGCTGGCGCTACAAGCCGGCGGTGGAAGCAGGACACCCAGTCGCTGTTCCGTGGAAAGCGGAAGTGAAATGGGTTCTGCACTGAGAAATACGACAGCAGGGTAACGCATTTAATTCGACAAGCTACGGAGTAGTACAGCAATGATCACGAAACATCTGGCGATTGCAGCCGCTTTCGTCCTTATGACCGGCCTTAGCAGCGCCCCGGCGTCTGCTCAGGACACTGCCCCCGCCGCGGCCCCGGCCGCGACCGCCGCCGCTGCCGCTGCCCCCGCGGGCCAGCAGACCTTGAAGGCTGCAACCGCCAAAGCCGGCTCTGAGAACCCCTACGGCCTGGAAGACATCATCCACAAAAAGAACCCGGTTTCGATGACCGTTCTTGGCATCCTGTTGGTCATGTCGATCGGTACTTGGTACATCTTCTTCGTCAAGTACTTCGAACAGTCCCGCATCATCGGTCAGGGTAAGACGGTCGATAAGCGCTTCTGGACCTCGGGCACGCTGGCTGAAGGCATCGAGAAGCTGCCGAAGAGCTCCGAATTCCGCGCTATCGCCGAAGCCGGTGTGCGCGCTTCGCAGGGCGGTACCACTCTCGTCGGTATGAACGACTGGATCGCCATGAGCCTGACCCGTCAGCTCGACGACGCCAACTCCAAGCTTTCCGGCGGCATCACCTGGCTCGCTTCGGTGGGTTCGGTTGCACCGTTCGTCGGTCTGTTCGGTACGGTGTGGGGCATTCTGCAAGCCCTGATCTCGATCGGTGTTGCCGGTCAGGCCTCGATCGATAAGGTCGCCGGCCCGGTTGGTGAAGCTCTGATCATGACCGCCATTGGTCTCGCCGCCGCCGTCCCGGCCGTGCTGCTCTACAACTTCCTGATCCGCCGCAATAAGCTGATCAGCGAGAAGTTCCGCGGCTTCGCTGGTGATCTCCAGACCTACCTGATTTCCAAGGGTAGCAAATAAGGCAATTGCAAAGTAAGGCCGACTCCGGTCGGCCTTCATTTGCGGAGAGAACAAACATGGCTGTGTTTGTACAGAGTGCCGGCGGTCACGGAGAAGAAGACGATCTGAATTGTACCATCAACGTTGTTCCCCTCGTGGACATCATGTTGGTCATGTTGATCATCTTCCTTGTCACCATCCCGGTTATCGTCAAGGTCGTGCCGGTCAATCTTCCGAACGCGCGCAACATTGCGACCGAAACGAAGCCTGAGAACATCGTGGTAGCGGTGACGTCTGATGAAGACGTCTACTGGAACAACGCTCCGGTCTCGTATGTCGATCTGCATGGGCGTTTCGTGGCAGCGCTGATCCGCGCTTCCAAGACCGGAACGCCGCTCCCGGAGGTGCATATCCGCGCCGACAGGAACGTGCGTTTCGAAGCGGTGGGGCGCGCCATTTTGGCAGCCCAACAGGCAGGTGTGCCGAAGGTCGGCTTTATCACCGAGCCCCGTAACGAATAGTGATTGGCTCGCGTAGCGAACTGAAAAGGTAGTTCTGCCATGGCAATGGAAATGAAACGCGGCGAAGGCGAGCCGATGATCGAAATGAACATGACGCCGCTTATCGACGTCATGTTGGTTCTCCTGACTCTGCTCATCATCACCCTGCCGATCCAAACGCATGCCGTGAAGCTGGACATGCCGTCGACCACGACGAAGCCCTCGGTGTTCAAGCCCGAGATCGTCAACCTGAGCGTGGATTTCGACGGCACCATCCTGTGGAATGGTTCGCCGATTGATCGGGCTACGTTGGATTCATATTTCTCGGATGCGTCCACCAAGGACCCGCAGCCGGAAATCCATCTGAACCCGAACAAGCTGGCGAAATACGACATCGTTGCGAAGGTGCTGGCCGATGCTCAGCGTCTTGGCGTCAAAAAGATCGGCTTTACTGGTCTCGACCAGTACATGCAGTAGACTGAATGAAATTGGGCTTCGGGCGCGCGGGAGACTCTCTCGTGCGCCCGAAGACTAACAAGCGGGCCGCTGTCCGGAGCAGAGGTTTGTTATAAAGGGCCGAATGGCCTTCTCCGGGCGCGGTGCAAGCTGGTTTCCGGCAGGAAACAAGAGGTCGCGGGACCTGGGCGGCGCCGTCACGAATAAGGGTTTGGAATAAAGGACGTTAAGCCGTGGCAATGGAGATGAAGCGGGGGGAAGGCGACCCCATGATTGAGATGAACATGACGCCGTTGATCGACGTTATGTTGGTTCTTCTCACGCTCCTCATTATCACGCTGCCCATCCAGACCCATGCGGTGAAGCTCGACATGCCGTCGGTGACCCCGTCTCATAGCGATTTCAAGCCGGTTATTGTTAACCTTGCGGTGGACTTTGACGGCAGCATTTTGTGGAACGGCTCGGTGGTGGACCGGGCGACTTTGCAGTCTTATTTTGCCGATGCGGCCGTGGCCGACCCGCAGCCGGAAATCCACCTTAATCCGAACAAACTGGCCAAATATGATGTGGTGGCGAAGGTGTTGGCGGATGCCCAGCGCCTTGGCGTCAAAAAAATTGGGTTCACCGGCCTTGACCAGTATATGCAGTGACTGCTCACTGCCGGTATATGCATAGTGTGTGAGGGAGCGGATTGGGCTCCTTGGGTTACCCCGGGGGCGCCTGAGTAGCTAGGCGAAGATAGAGGTCTCTTGAAGATGATCGCGAAGAAACTCCGCGCCGTCGCGACGGCGCTTGTGATTGGTACGGCTGCTCTGGCGGCCTCATCTATGCCCGCTGATGCTGCCCTTCGCGGTGTCGTTGGCAAGCCGCTGCAAGAGGCCCAGTCCTTGGCAGCGCAGGGTAACTATTCGGCTGCCATGGCGAAAGTCCGGCAGGCCGAAGGTGCCGGCAGTCTGACGGCGGAAGAAGCCAAGACTGTCAAGCAGATGAAAGACTACATCACGGTGAAGTCCGGCGGTGCCGCTGGCCCGGTCGACAGCGCTGTGGGCGCCCAGGCGAAATTCAATGCCGATTACAATGCGGGCCGCTATCGCGAAGTGATCGCTGACGAAGAGGTGCTGCGTAAATACAGCGTTCTCAATGCCAATGCTCAGGTGGTGATTGCTCAGGCTTATTACCAGCTCGGCCAATACAAAGAATGCGTCGCTTACGCAGGCAACCATGCCAGCGCTGGCGCCGACATGTTGAAGCGCGGCGGTCTCTGCGCCTTTAAGGCCGGTGATGATGCCCTCTCGCTCGAAATGGCGGAGAAGCTCGTTGCTGTCAGCCCGACGCCGGAAAACTGGGCCCAGCTTTTGGGTCAGGCCGAACGCGCCAAGGGTCTGTCCGATGCGCAGACGGTCGACATCTATCGCCTCAAGCTCCTCACCGGCAACATGAAGGGTGCGGACGATTACTTCACCCTGGCGCAGCTGTTGATCGCTGCCCGCCTGCCGGCTGAAGCCGACCAAGTGGTGCAGAAGGGCCAAGCGGCCAAGTTGCTGGTCGATGCGCGCGCCCAGCGCCTTATCGGCCTCGTCAAGCAGAGCGAGGCTGCCGATGCTGCCAACTTCGCCAAGGCCCAAGCCGCTGCTCAGAAAGCCTCCACGGGCGATGATCTCGTCAAGCTCGGTGAAGATCTCACCGGCATGGGTAAGTTCGGCGAAGCCATCACCGCGATCCAGGCCGGCATTGGCAAGGGCGTGAAGGATGCCGACAACGCTCAGGTCCGTCTGGCTGTCGCGCTTGCCAGCGCCAAGCAGAAGCCGCAGGCTCTGGCTGCTCTCGACAAGGCCAAGTCGACGCCGAACGGCAAGTTGGTAGCCCGCATGTGGGGCGCCTTCATCCGCGCTCACTAAGCGTCATCGCCTCGAATACGAGAACGGCGGGCTTCGGCCCGCCGTTTTTGTTTTGGGGGATGCCGCAGCCGTGCCGAACCTCATACTGGACGAGGCCGTGCCGTCCACCGACCATGGCAGAGCAGCCCGCAAAGGGTTGGCCGGACCGCCAAGACGCGCTCAGGTCGGAGATTCAATGGTGGTTTGCCTCAAGGTCCGGGAGCAATACGCCGCCACTCAGACTTCGGCCTGGCTACCACAGCCACCAGGGCTTGGCATTGCCGGCGGCTTTGGCGTCGCTCTTGGCCGGGTTTTTGAGGGCCGTGCCCGGCGTCTCATGCTGCGCTTGGGTCACCAGCCAGCTGCGGATATCGATCTCGGGCGGGGTGGGGACGCCTTTGCCTGGGCCCGGCGTTTTGAGTTCAGCCAGCGAAAAATCCATCCGCGTGTCGTAGGTGCGGTCGATCTGATTGCGCAGGTTCTTTTCGGCGTCGTACCAGGCCGCTTTCAGGGCGTTATCCGGACAAGTGGCAAGTTCGCTGCCTGAGGCAGCCCAGCGCCGCTCAGGGCACTGATAGGGATCGAACGACATCTCGAATAGGCGGCGGCGCGCTTCTTCATAGCCGAAGGATATCTTCGAGCCATTGCTGCGGCTGTAAGTGATGGTGCATTGCCCGGCATGGGCGTCATAAACGGCCAGCATGTCGGTAGCGAGCGCCTTGCCCTTATAATTGAGCTTGGGATCGTGGTTCTGTGCCATCCAAAGGAAGCGCCGGGTGCTGTCGTTCAGCTCTTTGAAGGCGGTCTTGAGGCGGGCGTCGCGGGAGGGGGTGGAAAAGGTCTCCCAATCGCCCTCGGTGCCATAGATATTGGCCGGTAGGCGGTCGGGCTCATTCTGCTTTTGCAGCCCCGCCGCGATGGCCGTATCGACGGCCGCGCCGCGATAATGCAGATCAGCGCAGTTGGAATCGACCATATCGGCGACTTCGCGCAAAGGGTCGAACAGCAACGTGCCGCCCGCCAGTTGGCCGCGCACATAATCGTAATAGCCAAGCACTTCGCTGTTGAGGGTAAAGCGGCCCTCCGCCCATTGCTCGTCGGTCGGTGGGCGCGGACCATTGCCGAAATATTGCTCCAGAGAAAAATCCGGGATGTCCTTGTTGGCGGCCACCACGATATGCCCGCCGCGGAAGGTGCCGTCGGCATTGCGGGTGGCCCCTTCCAGGCTCTGCGGCCGCCAGTTCTTGAAGCCCGCGCCCATGCCTGGCGAGGAGCGCACGAAGCGCATGTCGTAGAATCCCCGCGTCACGGAATAATCGGGATGGGCATCGAGGTAGTGAGCCCGGCCGTTGCGCTCCACTTTCCAAATGATCACGAGGTGGCCGTTGGGATCGTAAACCACGGTGCCGGGGCGAATCGATTTGGGCGTGATGGCGGGGGAGTAAAGATCCTGCTCCTCCGGCGTTTCGAGTTCGGGATGGATGCGATAGGTGGCGGACGACACCGCCCCGGTCAGATAATCGAGAATGGCATAACCATTTTGGCCCGCTGGAAACAGCCGCGCCGCTACCCGGTTGCCCGCCGCCGTATAACGCATGTCACGGGTGTGACCCCGCGGCTCGACCTCGCTGGCAAAGGAGAAGGGCAGGCCTCGCTTCCAGGCAAAATAAAAGCGTAAGTAATAGGGTAGATCGGCACAATCGGCCTCGAAGCCGACCCCGCGGGCATCACTGCCACGGAAAGGGTTGCGGGCGTCGTGCAGGCAACGGTTGACCGAGCTGCAGCCTGATTCCCCTAGCTCGGTCAGGAATTGCCCGAATTCCTTCTCGTCGCCTTCGCTCCAGCGGGTGGCGCGGATCACATAATTGCCTGCTGGGTAGTTTGCTGCCCGGGCCTGCAGAATAGCAGTCGCGCTCGGCTCTGCGGGATCGCTGGCTCGCGCATCCGGG
>JARLIR010000249.1 GCA_031291635.1 Rhizomicrobium sp.
AAAGTGCGGGCGCTCGGCGATCTGGATGTCGATTTCCACCACACCACCGAAGACACCGGCATCGTCATCGGCCAAGCGGTGAAAAAGGCGCTGGGCGATTTTGCCGGCATCACCCGCTTCGGCGCCGCCGCCATTCCCATGGACGAAGCTTTCACGCGGGTGGCGATCGATATATCGAACCGGCCGTATCTGATCTGGAAGGTGAGCTTTCCCAAACCCAAGATCGGCGACATGGACACCGAACTCTTCAAAGAGTGGTTTCAGGCTTTCGCGCAGAACGCCGGTATCTGCATCCATGTCGAGAATATGTATGGCGAGAACAGCCACCACATCGTCGAGACCTGCTTCAAGGGTCTGGCAAGAGCGCTACGCCAAGCGGCGACGCCTGACGAACGCCTGGAAGGCGGCGTAGCTTCGACCAAAGGCATTCTGGGCGACGAGGATTTATAGCGGCCGGTTCCCACAAGCGGCGGAGCACCTATGCAAGTCCCGCTCATAGATTTGCTCAAGACCGCTGAGGTCGCCCACCCGAGCGTGCTGGAAAGCCTAACGTTTGAGGGTACGATGCTTTCTATGCGCTTTCGCGGCTGGCCGTGGTGGAAGCCTGGCACCTCCGGCGTCGAAAGCACGATAGCGTTCGTTTTCGAGGAAATTTCCCAAGGCAGCATTGGCTTGCCTGTGCTGTACGCGAGCTATCTCCAAAACGACGAGGTTTTGGAGGATTTCGCCTTGTGCCCATTGGCTGAGTTACCGTGGGCAGCACCGGCTGAGCATGCGATCTATTGCGCGGCACCATTGCCAGAGCCGCTCGCGCTATTCGCCCTCGTGCATGACTATCTCGCCAAGGTCGGGGCAGACTACAGAGCAGAAGATTTTCTGAACGGCGCGGACGTGCTCGAGAAGTTTGGCGAGATAACCGCTTCGGCCTCTTATCTTGTGGCAACGGTTCCTGATGTGCTGCGCAGCATTGTTTGTCACGAGCTTGATCGCCAGAACGTGCGCTACAATGTGATCACTCACGAACTCCAACAAGACACCCGGATTCGGGTGCAATTCGTTGGGACAAGTTTTCTCTGTGCTCGCGCATTTGCCCACTTCGATTGACCCCGTTGACCCGGCGTTCCTGCTCTGTTCCAATGCCCTTATGGAAAACGCTGCCGATGTTGCGCGCGGGGTTTCGCGGCTGCTGATTCAGGAGGGCTATTCGCCCATCCTGGAATTCACCCTGGCCAATGGGCGCCGGCTGGATGTGGCGGCGCTGGGCGGCGACGGCACTATGGTTGGCGTTGAGATCAAAGTCGCCCTCGCCGATCTCAAGGGCGACCAGAAATGGCCCGAATACCTCGAGTTCTGCGAGCTGTTCTATTTCGCCATCCCGCCCGATTTTCCCGATGAATATGTGCCGAGCGGCACCGGCTTGATCGTTGCCGACCGTTATGGCGGCGCCATCGTGCGGCCCTCGCCCCGCACCGTGCTGCATCCCTCCCGCCGCAAAGCCGTGACCCTCAGCTTCGCCCGCGTCGCCGCCGAGCGCCTCAGCCAAATTCTGGAGGTCACAAATGGTCTCTAAAGCCCAATTCGAGAAAATCGCTCTGGGCTTTGAGACGGCCGTCGCCGAGCCCCACTACAACAAGCCATCCGTGATGGTGTTCGGCAAATTCTTCACCCGGCTACGCGCCGAAGACGACACCATCGTGCTCGCTGTGGGCTCGATGGATGAGCGGGACATGCTGCTGGAACTTGATCCCGAGACCTTCACGCTCACC
>JARLIR010000250.1 GCA_031291635.1 Rhizomicrobium sp.
ATGGCAAAGCCGATATCCTCTGGCAGAACGACAATGGCCAAGCAGCGATCTGGACCATGAACGGCGTCACCCAACTCGGCGGCAGCTTGATCGGCGGCAATCCCGGCACCAGCTGGCACATCCCGGCTGGCGTGGGGTGAGCGAGCCGCGCTAGGGCTCGGACAGGCTTTCGTCGGCGGTTCGCAGAATGGGGTTCATGATATAGGACGCGATCGAGCGCCGGCCGGTCTTGATTTCGGCGCTGATCACCATGCCGGGACGGATGAGAAAGCCGCGACGGGCAAGCTCGCGGGGCGTTTCCAATAAGCGGACGCGGGCGTGGTAGACACGCCGTTCATGCTCATCTTCCTTGAGCGCCACCGAGTCCGCGCTGATGACGTCCAACTGGCCGTTCAAGGTGCCGTATTTTTGGAAGGGATAAGCTTCCAGCTTTACCCGCACCGGACTGCCAATCTTGAGATGGCTGATGTCGCGCGAATTCACATTGGCCTCGACATAAAGATCGGCATTGTCAGGCACCAGAGTCAAAAGCGTTTCGGCCTCGCGCAGAACCGAGCCGACCGAACGATCGGCAATTTCGAGAACCACCGCATCGGCAGGGGCCCGCACCTCGGCAAAATCCTTGATCTTATCGGCCTTGTTCAACGTCTCGACGGCTTCGGTGAGATCTTGGCGCGCCTTCACCAGATCCTGGTTGTGGTCACTGCGCCATTTGTCGAGAAAAGCCCGCTTTTCCGATTGCGCCTCGCTGCGCTGGTCGGTCAACTTTTTCAGGTCCGCCATCGCATTGGTCAATCGCGTTTGAACATCGATGGCGCTGCTTTGCGCTTTCATCAAGTCGAGCGGCGCACCCGCCTTTTGGTCCACCAGCCCCTGATAGATGCCGACCACTTTGTTGGCCATGCCGAGTTGGGTCTGGTAAGCCAGAATACCGGCTTGGGTCGCGTGAATCTGCGCGTCCAAGGCCGAGACCCGGCTGTCACGCTGGGCCAATTCGGCCGCATAGGTAGCACTTTCCTGATCGAAGATTTGTTGCTGGGTCTTTTGCTCAGCATCACCCGTCGCGCCAACGGCAAAACTTTGGCCGGCGAGTTGCGCCTCGATGCGGGCCACTTCCGCCGAACGGCTGCGCACTTTGTGTCCCAGCGAGGCGACATCGGCTTGAGCAAAAGCCGGATCGAACGAAACCAACACTTGGCCTTTGAGAACGTGGTCGCCCGGCTGCACATGAATCTGCTGAATGCGCGAGGTGGTGTAGGGCTGCATCACGATCATCGGCGTACGCGTGGCGATCTTGCCCGGCGCCACCACGATGCGATCCACCAAGCCAAAGATCGACCACAGAATGGCGATCACTAGCAAAGTCAGCACGGTGTAGAGCGCGATGTGCGCCGAAAGCGGAACCGGCGCGTCTTCCAAAGCCTCGGCATCGGACTTGAAGGCTTGCGCCAGCGCGGCGTCCTTGCTGCCGTCACCGAAACGGGTCTCGATGACGCCATCCAGCCGCGCCCACAGTTTGAGAAATGTACCGCGAAGGGCATAGGCCAGATTGCCGGTCCGTTCGCGAAAGCTTTTACCGCTCATGCCGCCCCTGCCGTCTGTTGCGCCCAGAGTTGGCGATAAATCGGATTGCGGGCCAGCAATTCGTCGTGACGACCGGTGTCCGACAGCGCCCCATCTTCCAAAACCATAATCGCATCGGCGGCCCGGATCGTCTGCAAGCGATGCGAAATGACGATGGTGGTGCGACCGGCGGCGATCTGTGCGAGATTGCGCACCACAACCGCTTCACTTTCCGGATCGAGCGCGCTGGTGGCTTCATCGAAGATGATGATGCGGGGCCTACGCAGCAAAGCGCGCGCGATCGACAAGCGCTGCTTTTGACCGCCCGACAGATTGACCGCGCCCTCCTCCAGTACCGTGTCATAGCGCTGCGGCAGAAGCTGAACGAACTCATCGGCGCCCGCTTGACGTGCCGCAATCACAACTGCCTCGAAATTGGCGGTCGGCATGCCCATCAGGATGTTGTCTTTGATGGTACCGCGGAACAAAAACGGCTCTTGCGGCACCACGCCGATTTGGCTGCGCAGATAGGCCAAATCAATGTCGCGAATGTTGTGGCCATCGACACGCACAGCCCCCTCGCCCGCATAATATAAGCCCTGCAGCAAGGCCGACAGCGTGGTCTTGCCCGAACCGCTGCGTCCGACAATGCCGATCATCTGGCCAGCGGGAAAATGCACCGACAAATCGCGCAAAGCGGGCCGGTCGGTATTGGGATACCGGAAAGTGATGCGGTCAGCGACGATGTCGCCCTTGAGCGGTGGCGTCAGGCCCCGATGCGTGCGTTCCGGCGGCTGGTTCATCACATTACCCAGCATCTCGACGCTCATCAGGACTTCCTGATAATTGTTCAAGAGGCCGATCAATTGCAGCACGGGGCTAACGACCCGCGACGACAGCATGTTGAAGGCAACCAGCGCACCCACCGTCATATGGCCGGAAAACACCAAAAAGGCGCCGGTGACCACGATGGTGATGGTCATGGATTTTTCGGTGAACTGCGAAAAGGCATTGGCGGCCAGCGAAATTTTGCCGACCTGCACATAATTGCGCACCGCCTCCGCCGCTGCATTGTCCCACGAATCCTCGCGCCGCGGCTCAAGGTTCAGGGACTTGATGGTGCGCATACCGTGAATGCTCTCGACCAAGAGCGATTGACGCATCGCTTCGGCCTGATAAAGCCGCCGCAAGCGGCGCCGGTACGGGCCGATCATCGCCGCGATGGTAAGCGCCAGCAGCAACGTGACGCCGAGCACGACGGCGGTCAGGCGCACGCTGTACCAAGCCATCAGCGGCAAAAAGACGAACAGCGCCGGTAAGTCCAGCAAGGTGGTCAGCAAGCGGCCGGTGAGAAATTCGCGGATCTGCGTGCCCTGCTGCATATGCTTGGTGACGACACCGGCAAGCTGGGTTTCGAAGAAGGCGATCGGTAATGAGGTGAGGTGGCGGAACGTGATACGCGCCAAGCGGATGTCGATGCGGCTGGCCGTGTTCAGCACGAAATAACCGCGCAGCCAGTTCAGCGCAGCATCGAACAACACCGCGATGATGACGCCAACCGTGATGACGATCAGGGTCGAAATACTGAGATAGACCAGGACGCGGTCGATCACGATTTGGAAAAAGATCGGCACCGCCAGCGCCAAAAAGTGCATGGCGATGGCCGCGATCACCACATTGCGCAACAGCACGCGCTGGCGCCAGAATTCTGGTACGAACCAGGACAGACCGAAGCGGCGATCGGTGTCTGTAACCTTGTAGACGCGCTTGAGCAGCACGATCTCGCCGCTCCATACCTGCTCAAACTCAGCCCGCGGCACTGGGAACAGATTGGAATCCGGCTTGTGCGGATCGAACATCAAAACGTGCTCGCCGCCATCGGGGCCCTTAGGCAGGAACGAGGTCTGCAAAAGCACGACATAGGCGCCGCTATTGAGGCGGGCCAGGAATGGCGCCAGCTTGCCAAAGCGCTGCAAACGCGCCCAATCCAGAGAGTGGACCGCAGCGCGCAAACCCTCGGTACGCGCAGCGCGGGCTAGTTCCTCTGCTTCGGGCTCATGCTCGCGGCCGTAAAGATGCAGCAGGCGCGGCAGGCTCCAGTCGAGAGCGTAATGACGGGCGACGGCGGCCAAAGCCCGCAGGCCCGTTTGCTCGCAAGCCGCCGTACCCGGTGCCGCTTCCTGCTGCCCCGCGCCTATGCGCTCCCCAAGAGTGCTTTCACTCATCACGATACTGCCAACATAAAATCACTGGCCCCGCCCCATGCAGCACGTCTAGAACGAGGCTGTGCGGCAACACTTTTATCGGTAAACATGCCCCTGCCCGCCACGTGCGAGACCGCGCGCCTTATATCAGAAGTGGCAACCGCTACAAACGACTAGCAGCCGCGGCCATTCGCCATTCACACACCGCCCGCACTCATAACGCCATGTAGATCGCGATGGCCGTTTCGATGTCGGTAAACACCTTGCCGCGGCCTTCCTTTAGGACAAGCGCATGGGTGCAATATTCGCGGACGATGTCCATGGCGTGCGAGGCCAGGATCATGGCCTTGTCCCCTCGCGTCTCGAACAAGGCTTCGCGGCATTTGCGATGGAAGCGTTGATCGCCCGCCAAGATCACTTCATCAATCAGGTAGCAATCGAAATCGATCCCCAGAGACAGGCCGAAGGCCAGCCTGGCCCGCATACCCGTCGAATAGGTTTCCAGCGGCATGTGCATGGCCTTGCCCAACTCGGCGAAATCTTCGGTAAAATCGAGCAGGCGCTGGAGCGGTTGATTGTAGATGCGGGCGAGAAATTTCACATTGTCGTAACCGGTGAGAAAGGGATGGAAGCCCCCTTCGAAACCGAGCGGCCAGGACAGGCTCATGTTGCGCCGGACCGCGCCTGCGGTGGGTTCCTCCACCCCGCCCAGCAGCTTGATCAGGGTCGATTTTCCCGCTCCGTTGCGGCCCAAGACTGCCAATTTTTCGCCGCGGCCCACGCGAAAATTGATGCGGTCCAGCACCAGCTGCGAGCCGCTGTGAGTCGGGTATTCCTTCACCAGATCGACAGCCTCGATCATGCGATGGCCACCCGTTTGCGGGCGATCGTGACCATTTGCAAAGCGCCGAATGTCAGCACCAGGCAAACGCCGGTGATGTAGGCAGTGTCGTAGTGAACGGTCAGCGCCTCACCGAAATAACCGCCGCGGATCATCTCGAAGAAATGCACCATCGGGATATAGAGCGCGTAATCTTGCCAAGCATGCGGCAGCCAATTGACCATGTAAAAGGCGCCGCTGAGCGGCAGGCTGAGATAGGACAGCGGGTTGTAAAGCTTGTCGACCAGCGAGGAGAGCTCTGACGCCGCCCCGAGCAGCATCGCCAGCGAGCCACAAAACCAGATCGCATAGAACCAGCCCGTATAAAGCAAGAAAAGGTTCTTGGGCGTGTCCATGAGACCAAAGGCAACGAACACCGAAGCACCGAAGGCAAAGGCGACAACGGTCCCGGCCCCCTCCAAGACAAGCTGGGTGAGGTAAAGGTCGATGATCCGCACTTGGCGGTGATACAGCACGCTTTGATTGGCACGAACGCAGTGAATGCAGCGGCCGATCATATGGCGGTAGACCAGAAACGGCAGGTAGCCCGTCATCAAGAAGCCGATCAGCGACATGCCGTGCTGTTCACGAGGAAAGAACGGCAAAATCGTACGCATGGCGATGACGCCGCCAGCGAACAGCATCGGCTCCGCCACTACCCACAAAAAACCGATATTTTCACGCGCGTAACGGGTGTGAATCTCGCGCAGGATTAAGGCGCCGATCACCCGCAGCTGGAGCGTGAGGCCCTCGGCAAAGGAGGTCTGCGAGGGCCAGGCTTCGTCCGTGTTGCTGTCAGCGTCCGACATGTTCTCTGACGCTCGCGCTAACCAGCCAACCGATGCCGTAAATCAAGAGTGTCGTCAGCAGGACCTCCAGGAACGACAGCAGCCGCTGCGGATAGAGGGGATAATCGGGCAAATTGGGCTCGACGATACGGTCGAGATAGATTTGCTTGCGCTGCGCCTCCAGCCGCGCCGTTTCCAGCGAAACCGCCGCGGAGGCCAAGTTCTTTTCGGCAAATTCGCGTTCCAGCATCAGGCGCTCATATTCGGACAGTGTCCGCACTGCGCCGTTGTTGCTCCCCACCACCTTGTTGCTTTCGGTCGCGACCTGACCACTTAGCGCTGCAATACGGCGGCGCAAGGCCGGAATCATTGGACTGTCGGGGGACGCCTTGAGCGTTTCCGCCAGTTGGGCTTGGGCCGCGGCTGTATCTGCGGACAGTTTGGCCGCCAGTTCGAGCACCCTGCCCGAGGCATGTTCGGGATCGAGGGTGCGGTTCTGCAGGCGATAGGCGGTCAATGCGGCCTGGGCATCGGCGATGCGCTTTTCGCAGCGTGTCACTTCGCTCTGGGCCGTGTCGATGGCATCGTGGCGGGCCCTGTCGTTGAGCCGGTTGATGAGGTCCTCGCTGTAATTGAGGATGGCGTGAGCCATGGCACGCGCATCATCCGGCCGGTAGGCGCGGACCCGCAAGGTGCTGATACCGGTGGTCTCATCAACCGTCACCGCTACAAAGCGGCCATAGACCCGGTAGAGCTGTTCGAAGGAATGACCGGCAAAGGGCGGCGGAAAGCTGGTGATGAAATCGCCTTCCGGACGGGAGAGGACGCCGCGCAGGTCATGGGCCTGTTCCAACCGGTGGGTGATGTCGCGCGAAAGGATGAAATCGCGGACCGAATAGGCGTCGTCCTGCGATGACGCCAGACCCGAATTCTGCAGCATGGAGGCGAACACGCCGGGGCGTGCGCCACTGACGCTGCGCACAACATAACGCGCCTCCGAAACATAGATGTCGGAGGCGATCAGCAGAAAATAGAGCGCCGCAAGCAGGCTTGGAATGACAACAATTATCGCAAACCAGGGGTAGCGGCGGACGAAGTCCAACGGCCGCTCGAGCCATTGCGGCGGCGTCCAAGCCTCACCCCCGGCCTCAGCGCTTTCGGGCGCGAGCCGCAGGATCTTGACGTTGTCTTGTTTGTAATCCCCTTCGGCCATAACCGAAGCCCCTCCCGCCAAGCCATATTATGCAAAACGCACCAGATGGTCACCTCC
>JARLIR010000251.1 GCA_031291635.1 Rhizomicrobium sp.
AAAACGCAAACAGGACAGGCGGATTGCTCCACCTGTCCTGTTGGACGCACATCGAAACGCCAAACCTTAGTTCAGCGAATCCTTCAGCTGCTTGCCAGGGCGGAAGCGGGGCTGCTTGGACGGCTTGATGGTGATTTCTTCGCCGGTCTGGGGATTGCGCCCCTTACCACCAGCGCGCGTGGCGACGACGAAAACGCCGAAGCCGGTCAGGCGCACTTCGTCGCCTTCTTTCAGCGCGCCCGCGATCAGGTCAAACACCCCGTCGACAGCCTTGGCCGCATCGTTCTTGGCAAGACCGGTCTGGTCGGAGAGTTTCTGGATCAAATCGTTCTTATTCACTGCAATGGCTCCTTCTGAGAGGCACGTCCCGGCAAAGGGTGATCCGGTGTGTCTCGGGACAGCGCGAAAATCTTGGAATCGCCGGAGCGATTTGTTGGAATTTAGGTCGTGAGGGCCTAGGCGAGCAAGGAAAACACCCGCGAAAATCCAGAAACCCCCAACAAAAAAGGCCGGTATTCTGGCCTTTTCACTCAGTCCGGTGGCGAAATGGGCCCCGGCCGGGCCACGCGCCCAGCCGGAAAACCCTGTTACATTAATGGGTTACGATAGAATCGGCGTCGGAATCGGGCAGTTTTGGCGTCGGTGTCTCATCCGGCTCCACCCAGTCGATTGCTTCGGGTTCCCGCACCAGGGCGACCTTGAGAACCTCGGTCACGTTAGAAACCGGCACGATCGTCATGTGGGTTTTCACGTTGTCCGGGATTTCGGCCAGGTCCTTTTCATTCTCCTGCGGAATGATCACCGTCTTGATGCCGCAACGCAGTGCCGCCAGCAGCTTTTCCTTCAAGCCGCCAATCGGCAAAACGCGGCCGCGCAAGGTGACCTCGCCCGTCATCGCCACATCGCGGCGCACGGCAATGCCCGTGAGCACCGAGATGATGGCGACACTCATCGCCACACCCGCCGAAGGCCCATCCTTGGGCGTCGCGCCTTCCGGCACATGCACATGGATGTCGGTCTTCTCGAACACGGTCGGCTTGATGCCGAAGGTGGTCGATTTGGAGCGCACGTAAGAGCGCGCCGCATCGATCGATTCCTTCATCACATCGCCGAGCTTGCCGGTGGTCTGCATACGGCCTTTGCCGGGCAGCTGCACCGCTTCGATCTGCAGCGTGTCACCGCCGGTTTCGGTCCAGGCCAGACCGGTGACGACACCGACCTGATCTTCGCCTTCGATCTCGCCGTAATGGAACTGGCGCACACCGGCATAGCTGTTGAGGTTGTCATTCGAGACGATGATGGAGGTCGCCTTTTTGGAGACGATTTCCTTCACGGCCTTACGGGCCAGATTGGCGATCTCGCGTTCCAGACTACGCACACCGGCTTCGCGGGTGTGATAGCGGATGAGATCGCGCAAGCCCGCATCGGTGATCGACCATTCCTCGGCCTTCAGCCCATGCGCCTTCACCTGCTTGGGAATGAGATGGCGCTTGGCGATTTCGACCTTTTCGTCCTCGGTGTAACCGGGGATGCGGATGATCTCCATACGGTCCATCAGCGGCTGCGGCATGCGCAGCGTGTTGGCCGTGGTGATGAACATCACATCCGACAGATCGAAATCGACTTCCAGATAATGATCGTTGAAGCTGGCGTTCTGCTCCGGATCCAACACCTCCAAAAGGGCGGACGACGGATCACCGCGCCAATCGGCACCGAGCTTATCGATCTCGTCCAAGAGGAACATCGGGTTGGCGGATTTGGCCTTCTTCATCGACTGAATGACCTTGCCGGGCATCGAGCCGATATAGGTGCGCCGGTGTCCGCGGATTTCCGCTTCATCCCGCACGCCGCCCAAACTCATGCGCACGAACTCGCGGCCCGTGGCGCGCGCGATCGATTTGCCGAGCGAGGTTTTGCCCACGCCGGGAGGACCGACCAAACACAGGATCGGGCCTTTCATTTTGCCAGCGCGTTGCTGCACCGCCAAATATTCCAGGATGCGCTCCTTGACCTTCTCCAGACCGAAATGGTCCTCGTTGAGAATGTCTTCGGCGAGCTGGATGTCCTTCTTGATCTTGGACTTCTTGCCCCAAGGCAGCGACAGCATCCAGTCGAGGTAATTGCGCACGACGGTGGCTTCCGCGCTCATCGGCGACATTTGCCTGAGCTTGCGCATTTCGGCTTGCGCCTTCTCGCGCGCTTCCTTTGACAGCTTGGTCTTGCGGATGCGGTCTTCGAGATCGTTCAGCTCGTCGCGGCCTTCCTCGCCTTCGCCCAATTCCTTCTGAATGGCTTTCAGCTGCTCGTTGAGGTAGTACTCGCGCTGGGTCTTTTCCATCTGGCGCTTGACGCGGCTTTTGATCTTGCGCTCGACCTGGAGCACACCGATCTCGCCTTCGATCAAAGCCAGCACCTTCTCCAGGCGCGTCGCCGTATCCAGCGTCTCCAAGAGCTGCTGACGGTCAGCAATCTTCACCGACAGATGCGAGGCCACGGTATCGGCCAGCTTGGCGGGCTCTTCGATCTGCGCCACGGCGGCCATGGTCTCGGGCTGCACCTTGCGGTTCAGCTTGATGTACTGCTCGAAATTGGTTTTGACCGTGCGCATCAAGGCTTCGGTCTCGCGACCCTCGCCGATCGATTCAAACACAGGCTCAATCTGCGCCTGGAAGAAATCGGTGCGGCCGGTGAAGCCGGAAACGCGGGCGCGGCTCTTGCCTTCGACCAGAACGCGAACCGTCTGATCGGGGAGTTTGAGCAGCTGCAGCACCGTCGCCATGGTGCCGATTTTGTGCAGGCCGTCCGGCGATGGATCATCGTCGGCAGCATTTTTCTGCGTCACCAAAAGGATCTGTTTTTCTTCCGCCATCACCTCTTCGAGGGCGCGGACGGACTTCTCGCGGCCGACGAACAGCGGCACGATCATATGGGGGAACACAACAATGTCGCGCAAAGGAAGAACCGGCACGAGAGTACCCGAAGCTTCGGGCTTGTCCGGCTTGGCGACGTTGGGATCTGACATCATGGTCTCCTCGCCGGGTTTCCCGGCGGTTGCGAAGCGCTCCCGCCCCAAATGGGCGCAGGAACCCTTTTTGTCGCCCGTTAGGGGCCGACTCCTGAATACAAAATGGGCGTCCCAATAACGGGTTTCAAGAGCGGGTCCGCCTGCCCCCGTCAAATACCAGTCTAACTGTCGTGAATATAACGCTTTCCATAAGGTTTCTGTCTACTTCGAGGAATCCCTAAAGCTTTTTTGGTTACGGTCACAGTATGGGCCAAGCGGAAAGGCCCTGTCACCCCTAGGTAGAATCCCTAGGCCATGATACGTGAATTATTGTCATACGACTTGAAGGGCTTTTGGGGGCATGTGGCAAAGCACGGTGCGAGCGGGGGACGGCAAGCTCGACAATATTCAGGTTCTGCGCGCCATTGCCGCGATCATGGTGGTCTTTGTCCATTTGGACATGGTTGAAGCCACGCTGGGGCTCGTCCCCTTTGGGTATGGCGGCGTCGACCTCTTCTTTGAGATCAGCGGCTTTATCATGGTCTACACCACCATGAGCCGAAGCGTGTCGCCCACCAAATTCCTAGCCAACCGCATTACCAGGATTGTGCCGGTCTATTACCTCCTGACGCTGGTGGTGTTCGCGTTGGCGATCGCAGCGCCCAATCTGTTCCGCCACACCTCCGCCTCTCTTATGGATCTCGTGCGCTCGCTCCTGTTCGTCCCGTTCCGCAAGAATGGCGGGCCGATGCAGCCGACCCTGTTTGTCGGCTGGACGCTCAACTACGAGATGTTGTTCTACGTCCTCTTTGCAGTCGGCCTGATGTTCAAGCGCTATCGCGACGGTCTTCTGTTCACGGGAGCAGTGCTTGTGGTGCTCGGCGCGCTCAGCATTTTCGCGCCCTTTGGCAACGATCTTGCCGATTTCTACACCTCACCGAGGATGCTGGAGTTCGGCATCGGCATGGCCATCGCGCTGGTGCATCGGCAGATTGCGGATATTCTCACCAGAGCGCGCATTTCCGATCTCGTCTTAAAGGCGGTATTGGCGGCCGCCATTGCCATGCTGGTGCTGATCCCCCTTACCCCCAACGGCACCAAACTCCTCGCTATGGCCCTGCCGATGGCACTGCCGGCGACCATCGCGCTGATTGCTGCCTTGGTTTTGCAGGATCGCGGCGTCCGCATCGCCCCGCGCACGACCTTGGTGGGCGATGCGAGCTATTCGCTCTATCTCACCCATCCCTTTGCGGTGCAGGCGCTGCAGAAGTTTTACGTGCGCCTGCCGCCAAGCCCCATCCTGGCGCTTCTCTTCGC
>JARLIR010000041.1 GCA_031291635.1 Rhizomicrobium sp.
ACCTTGCCCCATCGCGCGCTTCGCGGCATAACCCCGGGCACGAAATGAGGTATTTCACCGATGTCTGATGCGCATAAGCCCCTGGTCTTTTCCGGCATGCAGCCCACCAACACGCTGCATCTGGGCAATTATCTCGGCGCGCTGAGAAATTGGGTGAAGTTGCAGGACGACATGCCTTGCATCTATTGCGTGGTGGACATGCACGCCATCACCGCCGATGCCGGTTATGCCAAGCCTAAGGAACTGCTCACCGCCAGCCGTGAAGTGACGGCGGCCTATATCGCGGCGGGGGTCGATCCCAAGCGTTCCATCCTCTTCAAGCAATCCGATGTCGGCGCCCATGCCGAGCTGGCCTGGGTCTTCAATTGCGTGGCGCGGCTAGGCTGGATGGACCGCATGACGCAATTCAAAGAGAAAAGCGGCAAGCACAAAGAGCGTTCCTCGGTCGGGCTCTACACCTATCCGACGCTGATGGCAGCGGACATTCTGGTCTACAAAGCCACCCATGTGCCGGTCGGCGAAGATCAGAAGCAGCATCTGGAATTGGCGCGCGACATCGCCCAGAAGTTCAACAACGACTATGCGGCGCCGGATTTCTTCCCCCAGCCCGAACCGTTGATCCTGGGTACGGCCACGCGCGTCATGAGCTTGCGCGACGGCGCCAAGAAAATGTCGAAATCCGATGAGAGCGATTATTCGCGCATCAACCTCACCGACGATGCCGAAGCCATCAGCGCCAAGATCAAAAAGGCCCGCACCGATCCCAACCCGCTGCCGGAAGATGCCAAAGGCCTGGAGGGCCGCCCGGAAGCGGAGAACCTGTTCAACATCTACGCCGCGCTGGCAGAGGTGCCCAAAGCCGAGTTGATCACCCGTTATGCGGGTCAGCAATTCTCCGGCTTTAAGAATGATCTGGCCGAGATCGCTGTCGCCAAGTTGACTCCGATTGCGGCTGAGATGCGCCGCCTCTTGGCCGACCCGGCCGAGATCGATGCCATCCTGGCCGCAGGGGCCGAGCGCGCCGGTGCCATCGCCGAACCCATCCTCAAAGACGTCAAGCGTTTGGTTGGCTTTTCGGCCTGAGGAGCCATACATTAAGCACAATGCTGCCCTGCGTTCCGTAGGGTTATTTATATTTGTACAACCTTGACTATTATTAAAATAAGAGTAACTATCTTTTTAAGGATGTTGGTCGCGTCTTCAAACCCCATTAGAGCCTGATTCGCAGCGGTACGTAGCCCCCTACGTCTTGTGGTCTTGCGCACGCCCCCCCGCCATGGCGCGAGACCCTTCTATCGCGACGGATCAGGCTCTATCTTTGCCCCCATGAACCCGAATCCCATTCCATCGGCCGGAACCGTGCTGGTCACGGGCGGCGCCAAACGCCTGGGACGCGCCATCGTCCTCGACCTCGCCCGCCACGGCTATCAGATCGCCCTGCATTACAATTCCTCGGAACGCGAAGCCCGCGCCACCGCGGCAGATGCTGAGACCCAGGGCGTGAAGGTGGCGCTGCTGCAAGCCGATCTGGCTCGCGAGGCCGACACTGCCACGCTGGTGGAACGCGCCCGCGCCGAACTCGGCCCGCTCACTGCTCTGATCAACAGCGCCTCGGTTTTCGAGAGCGATGATTGGTACAGCGTCAGCCGCGACAGTTGGGACCGCCATATGGAGACCAATCTGCGGGCGCCTTTTGTGCTGGCGCAAACCTTTGCGCAGCAGATTCCGCGTGATGGCCAAGGCGCTATCATCAACATCATCGACCAGCGCGTGCTGAAGCCGACGCCGCAATTCATCTCCTACAGCCTGTCCAAGGCCGGGCTGCACTGGCTGACGGTGACGCTGGCGCAAGCCTTGGCGCCCAAGGTGCGGGTCAATGCCGTCGGCCCTGGCCCCACCATGATCAATGCCCGCCAAAGCCACAGCGATTTTGACCGCCAGCGCGAAGCCACGATTTTGGGCCGCGGCGCCGAGCCTCAAGACGTCTGCGCCGCCGTGCGATACCTGTTGACCGCCCCCGCCGTCACCGGGCAGATGATCGCCGTGGATGGGGGGCAGCATCTGATTTGGCAGACGCCGGATGTCGCCGTGAAGGAATAGTGATGAGCAATACCCCGCTGCGGCGCGTCTTCATCCGCAATTTGGAGCTCGCTGCCGAAATCGGCATTCACGGCCACGAGCAAGGCAAGACCCAGCCCATCCGCCTCAATGTCGATCTGATGGTGGACGACAATCCGGTGCTGGAAGACAAGCTCGATTACGTCGTCGATTACGGCGCTATCACCAAACGCATTCGCGCTTTGGTCGGGGCTGGTCATGTCAATCTGGCCGAGACCTTGGCCGAGCGCATCGCCGCCCTCTGCCTGGAAGACAAGCGCGTGAAAAAAGCTCGGGTGATGGTGGAGAAGCGCGAAGCCTTGCGCGGCGCCGAATCTGCCGGCGTCGAGATCACCCGCGAACAACCCTGAAACGCGGGCATCGCATATGGCGGCAATCCCTATTTGTCATGGCCCGTCACAACGGGCCATCCAGGTGGTGTTGCTCCGCTGTAAGAGTGTTAGTTCAAGCATCTTCCTGAAGGCGCAGTGCCGCGAGAGCTGGGTGGCCCGCTTTTGCGGGCCATGACAACAAGGGGCAAAAACCCACATGCGGTAGTCCCCCAGAAACGGGGATCCGGGCTGCACCGTACGCAATTTCCCTTATACGGGTGCGGATTTACAAGACCTTAAAACCCTTGGCTCTAGACTTTCCGCGGGCGCCTCTGCGCCAGCTGGGAGAAGAGCATGACGGGCGGTGACCGCCAGGAAAGAGTGCTGGCTGGAAAACTGGACCTGCTCTTCCGCGGCCATGTGGCTGTTCCTGGAAACATGCTGGTAGCGCTGGTCGTCGCTGTGTTGCTGCGCCAAAGCCACCCCATTTGGTTTCTGGTTTGCTGGATGATCGCGACGGTGAGCGTTGGCATCGCCCGGCTGTTTCTGCATCGCGCCTTCCAGAAGGCGGCTTCGAGTCAGCGCTGCAACAGCTGCTGGGCGGTACGCTTCACCATCGGCACCTTCGCCTCAGGCATGATCTGGGGCACGCTGTGCGGCAGCCTCATCGTTTGGCATTCGGCGGCCAGCTATGTGCTCTTGACCTTTGTCTGCGCCGGCATGACGGCGGGCGCGCTGGCGACTTTCGCACCCTATATGCCGGCTTATCTGGCTTATGCGACGCCCTTCATCTTGCCTTTGTCGGTGGTCAGTCTGCTCAGCAAGGACGATGTCGTCGCCGCCAATGGCGCCTTGGTGCTGCTCTATTTTGTCGTCGTGACGCTGATCTGCCGCTATTCCAGCCGCTTCGTGAATCACACCGTCAAGCTGCAAGTCGACAACGAAATCCTGCGCGAGAATTTGCGTTCCACCCGCCGCGAACGCAATCGCGCCCGCACCGAGAAATGGTCGACCCTGGCGCAGCTGAGCCACGAACTGCGCACGCCGCTCAACGCCATTATGGGCTTTTCCGAAGCCATGCGCGAAGAGGTGATGGGGCCGCTCGGCAACCGCCGCTACAAGGAATACGCCAGCCATATTCACACCAGCGGCAGCAGGCTGCTCAACCTCACCAACGAGTTGATGTTGCTCAGCCAAGGGGAAAGCGGCACCCTCACGCTGCGCGAGGAAAGCGTCGATGTGGCCGAGATCATAGTGGCGCTCTGCGCTCACAAAACCGAAGCCGCCGCCAAGGCAGGGCTGCACCTTTCCACGCGCATCGCCGATAACCTGCCGCATCTCAACGCTGATCGCGACAAGCTGCGCCGGATGCTGCGTAATCTCGTCGACAACGCCATCAAATTCAGCCCCGCAGGCGGCGCCATTACCTTGGCGGCGTGCTGTGACAAGACGGGCGCGCTTGTTCTCAGCGTCCAAGACACCGGTATCGGTATTGAAAGCGACGACATCGAACAGGCCTTGCAACCTTTTGGCCGCGTCGCCACAGCGTTGACCAACAATGAATCGGGCGCCGGCCTTGGCCTTCCCATCTGTCAGCGTTTGGCGGAACTCCACGGCGCCAAGCTCGCCATCGCCTCGACGCGCGGCGAAGGCACCACCGTCAGCATCAGCTTCCCTATGGAACGCTCCCTGGCGATCCCGCAGGCCATCGCCGCGGTGGCGTGAGGAGTGCTGGCGTGCTTCGAGGCTCGCCACTGCTGTCTGCTGTCAGTCCGCCAGCTTGCCGATCACGGCGAGGAATGCCTCGGCATCAACCGGCTTGTGCAGCAGCGCGCATCGGGTGAGATCGTCTGGTAACGCGGTGAGCCCCGTATCGCCGGTGATCAGCACCGCCAGGATTTCCGTTTTGAGCAGCGCGCGTATCTGGCGGATCAGCTCGATGCCGTTGATGTCCGGCATGCGGTAATCACACAACACCACGCCAGGGTTGAGGCCCGATTCCAGCATCGCCAGCACCGCCACGCGGCTGTGCGCCACGTAGGTCTCGAAGTCATAAGACTGCAGCAGCAACTGTACCGCCTCGGCGACATCCTGGTCGTCGTCGATCACCAACACGATGGGATGGTCCTGCATTCTTTCGGGAGCAGGCCGTGGCGCTTCGCTGTGCGCGGCGGCGGCGTGGGCTTGCGGCAGTTCGATCGAGAAGGACGAACCCAAGCCCAGTTTTGACTGCACCGAAAGGCGATGGCCCAGGGTGTCGGCGATACGCTTGGCAATCGACAGCCCCAGCCCCAGCCCCTTGCGGCGGTCGCGCGCCGGATTGCCGAGCTGCACATGGTCTTCAAACACCGTGTTCAGCGCGTCGGGGGGAATGCCGATGCCGGTGTCGGTGACGGAAATGCGGACCTTGCCGCCCACCTCTTCGCAATAGATGCCGATGCAGCCCTTGTCGGTATAGCGGATGGCGTTGGTGACGAAGTTCGAGACCACGCGCTCAAGCAGCTTGGGATCGCTGTGCACAATCAGATCGGTCGGCAGGCTCGACAGGCTGAGGCCCTTATACTGGGCTTGCTGCTCGGCGCAGGCGATGACGCGCAAAAGCAGCGCGTTGAGCGCGAAGTCTCGTCTGTGAGGCTTCAGATGCCCGCTTTCGAGATCCGAGATGTCGAGCAAGACCTCTAGAATGTCGCCCATCGCCTTCAGCGGCTGGAGGGCCTTGTCGCACAGTTCCTCGCAGTCCTTGCGGCCGACCTTGCGCGACAGCACAGAGAGATAGGCGAGTGAAGCCTGTAAGGGCTGGCGCAAATCGTGGGATGCGGCGGCGAGGAAGGTGCTCTTGGCTTTGTTGGCCGCGTCCGCGGCGTCACGCGCTTGGGCCAGTTCAATGGTGCGATGGCGCACCGTTTCTTCCAATTGGTCTTTGTAGCGCCGCAGATCCTCTTCGGCCTGTTTGCGGTTGGTGATGTCGTCATAGACGCCCAGCACGCCAATGGTGTCGCCGTCTTGACTGCGCAGCGGCACCTTGCCTGTGCGAACCCAAATCGTGTGGCCGTCAGCGACGCTGATCTGTTCGTCGAAAGAGGTCTTGGCCAGCCCCGTTGTGATGACCTTACGGTCATCGTTGCGGTAGGCCTCCGCCCGATCGGCCCACGCCATCTGGCTGTCGTCCTGGCCGATCACCGCATCCGGACCCGCTTTACCGGCGTCAGTTGCGAAAGCCGGGTTGCAGCCCAGATAGCGCAGATTCAGGTCTTTCCAAAAGACTCGGATGGGGGCGGTATCGATGATGGATTGCAGCAAATGCCGCGACTCACGCAGCTGCCGGTTCGCCACCTCCTGGCCGGCCCGCGCCAGGCCCATCTCTCCAATCAAGCGGGCCAAGCGGGTGAAAAAATCCATCATCGCCCGCACTTCGGCTTCGCTGAAGATCGGAACATTGTTGAGCGCCCGCGTGTAACACTTCTTGTCGAAACCGAACTGTTCGGCTTGACGGGCGAAATGGGCGCGATCCGGCTCCTCGAGGAAAAACTGTCCGGTAAAGAAATTGCCGAGATGTTCGCCGCCAATGATGATCGGCACGGCGACATCGACAAGCCCGTTCTTGCAGCGATAGACGTTGTAGCGCTCGCCCTTGCGCAACTGCCCAGCGAGGGCGGTATCGCTTTCCAAGCAGCGCAAGGCGGTCTGCGGATGGGCTCGATGAAACTGGGTACAAATATCCTGCCAGCCGGTGGAGATCAGTATCCGCCCCTCCAGGTCGAGTACGGCTGTCACCGCGCCGGTCAGCGATGTGAAGCTCTCGCACAGAGCCTGCAATTCGCCGACGGGGATAAGCTCGATCAATTTCATGCGGCCGCTTCCATCGCTACGATCCGGAGCGTTCAAAGAGGGCTTCCTTCACCGGGCAGTCGCCGCGAGCTAGGCACGCACCATTCCAGCCGCTCAAACTCTGGCGCGCGGCCCCCGCCGCAGCATGGTACCCCAAGACCGCCAGCCAATACAGCCGGGCGAATGGCAGGGCTAAGCTTTTGGGTATCATGCCCCCTTGTCATGGCTCGCAATAGCGGGCCACCCAGCACTCGCGGCGTGGCTCCTTCCGCAAAAGGCTTGATCTAACGCTCTGACAGCGGAGCAACACCACCTGGAGGGCCCGTTTTAACGGGCCATGACAAAGAGGGTTTAGGCCAAAAGCGATAGCCCTGGGGCGAATGAGGCGCACAGGGTCCGGCCCCTGCCGAAAACCGACAGATCAAGATTTTGTGAAATGGATGAAGGTGGTACGAGATATTGGCCAACGAGAACGCACAACCCGATTATGACTGACGAGACCCCGCTCAAGGGCGTTGCCCGCATCGAGGCCTACCTCAAAACCTTGCCGGACGGGCCGGGCGTCTACCGCATGCTGGGCGCCGACGGCACCGTGCTCTATGTTGGCAAGGCCAAGAGCCTGAAGAAGCGCGTCGCCTCTTACGCCAAATCGGGCGGCCATACCGAGCGCATCGCGCGCATGATCTCCGAGACCTGCGAGATGCTGTTCGTCAGCACGGCCTCGGAAACCGAAGCCCTGCTGCTCGAATCCAACCTGATCAAACGGCTGAAGCCGCGCTACAACGTTTCCTATCGCGACGACAAATCCTTTCCCCATATCCTGCTGCGCGAAGACCATCCTTTTCCGCAGCTGCTGAAACATCGTGGCGCCAAGACCACCAAGGGGCATTATTTCGGCCCCTTCGCCAATGCCGGGGCGGTCAATCGCACCCTGAACACGCTGCAGCGCGCATTCCTGTTGCGCTCCTGTTCGGATTCGGTGTTCGAGACCCGCACGCGGCCTTGCCTGCTGCATCAGATCAAACGCTGCGCCGCGCCTTGTGTCGGACGCATCGATGAGGCGGCTTATCGCGAGCTGGTGGATGAGGCCGAGCGCTTCCTCGATGGCAAAAGCCGCGCCGTGCAGGAAAAGCTGGTGACGGAGATGCAAGCCGCTGCCGAGACGCTCGATTTCGAGCGCGCCGCGCGCTATCGCGACCGCATCCGCTCCATGAGCCATATCCAGGCAACGCAAGGCATCAACCCTTCCAGCTTTGCCGAGGCCGATCTCTTTGCCGCTTACGCGCAAGGCAGCGAGGTTTGCGTTCAGGTGTTCTTTTTCCGCGCCGGGCAGAACTGGGGCAACCGGCCCTATTTCCCGCGCCAGACTGCCGATCTTTCGCTGGGCGAGGTGCTGGAAACCTTCATCGGCCAATTCTATGACGAGCGCCCGGCGCCGGCGCTGCTGCTGCTCTCGGACGAGATCCCCAATCGCGAGCTGGTGGCTGATGCCCTGTCGCTACGCGGGGAGCGCAAGGTGCAGATCGCGGTGCCGGAGCGCGGCGAAAAGCACGAGCTGGTCGAGATGGCGCGCACCAACGCCCGCGAGCAGTTGGCGCGGCGTACGGCAGAGAATTCCGCCCAGCGCGAACTTCTGGAAGGGGTGGCCGATCTCTTCGGGCTGGAATCCATCCGCCGCATTGAAGTTTATGACAACTCTCATGTCTCCGGCAGCCATGCGGTGGGCGGCATGATCGTGGCCGGGCCGGAAGGCTTTGAAAAAGGCGAATACCGAAAATTCAACATCAAATCGACCGAGCTCACGCCGGGCGACGATTACGGCATGATGAAGGAAGTGCTGACCCGCCGCTTTGCCCGCATGGTCAAAGAGGATGATGCCGACGCCAAGGCCAAGCGGCCTGATCTGGCGCTGATCGATGGCGGACCAGGACAGCTGGCCATCGCTTGTCAGGTTTTCGCCGATCTAGGGGTCGAGGGCGTCACCCTGGCGGCCATCTCCAAAGGCGCCGAACGAGATGCCGGTTACGAGCATTTCCATCTGCCCGGCAAGGCGCCTTTCCGCCTCGATCAGAAGAACCCAGTGCTCTATTACCTGCAAAGGTTGCGCGACGAGGCGCATCGCTTCGCCATCGGCACCCATAGGAAGAAGCGCTCCAAGGCCATCGGCACCAATCCGCTGGATGAGATCGCGGGTGTGGGGGCGGCGCGTAAGCGTGCGCTTTTGCAGCATTTTGGCTCGGCCAAGGCAATTTCCTCAGCCAGCCTTGCGGATATACAAAGCGTGGGAGGGCTGTCCTCCACCCTGGCCAAGAAGGTCTATGATTTCTTTCACCCCGGCGGCTGAGGTTAGTCTTTCCCCTTGCCCCCCAAAATGATCTAAGCTGCCGCCATGGTCCGTTTGCCCAATATCCTCACGGTTTTTCGCATCATTTTGGTGCCGGTTTTCGCGGTGGCCTTCGTGCTGCCCGGCGATACCGCCCGCCTGGTGGCTTTTGCCGTCTTCTCCATCGCCGGGATTAGCGATGCGCTGGACGGCTTTGCCGCCCGCAAGCTGAATGCCGGCAGCGAATTCGGCCGCATGCTCGATCCCATTGCTGACAAGATCCTGGTCGGCGTCGCCTTGATGATGCTGGTCGCCGAAGGCACCATCCATCAATTCAGCGCCGATGAGGGTCTTCACGGACTTTTGAAGTTGGTTCCGGCGTTGATCATTCTCAGCCGCGAGATCCTGGTTTCCGGCCTGCGCGAGTTCCTGGCCGGTGCCGATGTCAGTGTTCCCGTCACCTTCTTCGCCAAGATCAAGACCACCATCCAGATGATCGCCATTGGCGCCATGATCTTAGGCCCTATCGCCGACCGCATCCTGCCGGGCGGCCAAGCCTTTGCCTACATTGCGCTGTGGGTCGCTGCGGCGCTGACGGTAGCGACCGGTTACGCCTATCTCCGCGCTGGCCTGGCACACACCCGCCGCGAGAAGACCGCGTGAAGCTGCTCTATTTCGCTTGGGTCCGTCAGAAACTCGGCAAAGGGGAAGAAGAGCGCCAGATACCCGAAGGCGTCGCTACTGTCGCGGCACTCGCGACCTATCTTGCAGCCCTGGGCCCCGACTACGCTGAGGTCTTCTCTGATCCCGCCCGTCTGCGCGCGGCGGTCAATCAAACCCACGCCCGCTTCGACGCACCAGTAAGGGACGCTGACGAAGTGGCGTTTTTCCCGCCGGTCACCGG
>JARLIR010000252.1 GCA_031291635.1 Rhizomicrobium sp.
GTCATACAGCGTTTACCGCGGGTTAATCCCCGCACCCGGTGGCTTGCGCTGTGACCATTCATCCCTCTAATACGGGCTCGACCGCATACACCGTTCCGAAGCTATATGGTATCGACTGACAGGGCTGTCAGTGGGGGCGGAGCACCACGGGCCGTACGAGGACGGGAATGAAGACAGAGAATATCGTAACTCTCACGATGAACCCGGCCATCGATCTGGGCGTGTCCGTCAAAGAGATGATGACAGAGCACAAGATGCGCTGTCTCAAAACGCGGCGCGATCCTGGCGGCGGCGGCATCAACGTGGCGCGCGTGCTGAAGCGATTCGGCAGCGATCCCTTGGCGATTTTCCCCATGGGAGGCCCCTCCGGCCATATGCTGGAGCGTCTCGTAGCGGCGGAAGAAGTGCGCCATCAATCCTTTATGATCGCCCGCGATTGCCGCGCCAATTTCACCGCCAATGAGATCAGCACCGGTCAGCAATTCCGTTTCGTTCTGCCTGGCCCGACGCTGGGCGAAGAAGAATGGACGGCAGGCCTTGGTCTGACCACGGCGGCCTCTTCCAGCGGCTTTTCGGTGGCGAGCGGAAGCTTGCCGCGCGGCGTGCCGCATGACTTTTATGCCCGTTTGGCTCGCAATCTGCGTGTCTCTGGCGGTGCCCGCCTAGTGCTCGACACCTCCGGTCCGCCGCTTAAGCATGCGCTGGATGTCGGCTGCTATCTGGTCAAGCCCAGCCTGTCGGAATTCACCGAATTTCTTGGTGATTCGCCCGATCACGCCGCTTGCCACGATGCCGGCAAGCAGCTCGTGATCAATGGCAAGGCCGAAATCGTGGCTCTAACCATGGGTCCCGAAGGCGCCATGCTGATTTCGCGCGACGTCTCCATCTACGCCAAGCCGCCGCCAGTGACGGTGCGCGGTACGGTGGGTGCAGGCGACAGCTTCCTGGCATTGCTCATCCTGGGCCTTGCCCAGCGCCAAAGCTTGCGGGATGCCTTCCGTATGGCGATTGCGGGCGGTTGTGCCGCCCTGCTCTCGCCGGGTACCGGCCTTGCCTCACCCGACGTGGTGGCGCAGCTGGCGCCGCAGGTCGAAATTGAAAATTTCGCGACGGCTTAAGGCCGCCGGTGCCAAAGATAAGAACGCGGCGGGCCCTCAAGCCCGCCGTTTTTTTTGCTGCCGCGAGAAAATCATAGTTGCGGTGCTAAGCTAGACGACGAAATCGTCTTGCTTGGACGTGACCAAAAGAAGCCGGGCGCCGTTGCCGCCCCGGGGGAGGCAAAATGCGCGACTGTCGCGGCGGCGTGCCCCGCGTTAGGCTAACGCCAGGGTGGCTCGCATGATTATTCTGGAATTTCTTATTTTTGTCGTCTCCTCGGGGCTGTTCTGCAGCGAGCGCTTCCGCAACCACATTTGGGCGGTTGTGGTGGCGGGCGCCATCGCCACCGGCTCGTCACTGCTTTTTGCCTATGATTTCGGGCAAAGGATGATGGGCCATGAAAAAGAACCAGCGGTGATCACCAAGATCATCAAGCAGACCGTGGTCCAGCCTGGCCAGACATCGGAACCCGCCACTGTCGGCAAACCGCACAAATGCGAGGAGTTCTACCCCGAAGACGCTCGGCGCGCTGATGAGCAAGGCGTCACCAAACTGGCCTTCAAGATTCTGATGGATGGCACGGTGGACGCCATCACCGTCGTCACCTCCAGCGGTTCGAATCGTCTCGACGAAGCGGCACAGAAATGCGTCGCCAACTGGCATTACCGGCCCGCGGTGAAGGATGGTCAGATCGTCGAGGCTGACTGGAAGGCCAAAGTGACCTGGAACCTGGCCACTGCCGACAAACATGCAGCCGAAGCCGCCGCCAAGCCGGAAGATGCTAAGAAACCCGAGACAGAGCAGAAGGTTGAGGAACAGCCGGCCGCCAAGGAAACGCCCGCCGAGAACACGCACCAAACCAGCCACCACTGGTATGATGTGGGCAGCTGGTTTTCGAGTGATTCCGACAAGAAGGGCCCGTAAAGCGGCGATTGCCCTACGCCAATGACCGGTTCATAACGGCAAAACAGGTATAGGGGGCAACGGGTGACGGATCAGCGTGGCAATCTTGGCGTCGCCATAGCTCATCTTGAGCGCCTCTTGGCCACCAATCCAGTGATGGCCGAAGCCCAGGCGCGGGAAATCCTGAAAGTTGTGCCCAGCGAAGCCAAGACGCTGCTGCTCCTCAGCGCCGCGTTGCGCGCCCAAGGCAAATTCGACGACGCCGTCAAGATCCTCGACAATCCCGCCCTCCTGCGCATCGATCAAGCCGTACTCGATTACGAGCGCGCCCTTGCCTATGCCCGCGGTGGCCACCCTCAAGAGGCAATCGAAGCCCTTAAACACGTGGTGAAACGGGCGGCTGACCATCCCGCGGCTTGGCGGCTGATGGGCGATCAATACATCTTGCTCGGGGATTTAGCCGGGGCGGACTACGCCTATCTCCATCATGTCGATGCCGCGGTAGGCGACCGGCGCATGATTGAGGCGGCGGCGGCACTTTATGACAACAAGCTGGCGGATGCCGAAGCCGCTCTGCGCACCCAGTTGAAAGCCTTTCCCACCGACATCGCAGCCATCCGCATGTTAGCGGAGGTCGCGGCGCGGTTGGAACGCTATGACGAGTCCGAGCGGCTGCTCGCCCGCGCCCTCAGCTTGGCGCCCAGTTTCGACGCCGCCCGCTCCAATTTCGTCACGGTGTTGCACCGGCAAAACAAAGCGGCTGAAGCGCTCAGCGAAATCGACATTTTGCTCAAGCGGCATCCGGGTCATGCCGGCTACCGCAATCAACAGGCGGTGGTGCTGGCGCGGCTCGGCGAGTCGGCACGGGCCGAGGAGCTTTATCGCGGTGTGCTCAAAGACGTTCCCAACCAACCCAAGATTTGGATGAGCTTTGGCCACACGCTGAAAACAGCAGGCAAACACGCTGAGGCGGTCGAGGCCTATCGCCAAAGCGTGCGGCAACAGCCGAGCCTGGGTGAAGCGTGGTGGAGTCTGGCCAATCTCAAAACCTTTCGCTTCGGTGATGACGATGTTGCGGCCATGACGCACGCTCTGGCCCGCGCAGATCTGTCGGCCGAAGACCGATTGCATCTTGATTTCGCCCTCGGCAAGGCGTTCGAGGATCGCTTCGAATACGAGACCTCCTTCACCCATTATGAACGCGCCAATGCGTTACGCCGCACCATGCTCGATTACGACGCTGATAAGGTGAGCGAGCACAAGGACACGTTGAAGCGCGTGCTGACGGAGGAATTTTTCGCCAGCCGCCGCGATGGCGGCTGTGAGGCGTCAGATCCCATTTTCATCGTCGGACTGCCGCGGGCGGGTTCGACTTTGGTGGAACAAATTCTCGCCAGCCATTCCAGCATCGAAGGCACCATGGAGTTGCCCGACATTTTTTCCATGGTCGGGCGCCTGAAAGATGCGGCAGCCAAGCCATTTTATCCTGACGTGCTGGCAGCAATGACACCCGAAGAGCGCCGCCAATTGGGTGAAGAATATCTCGCCCGCACTCGCATCCATCGCAAACTGGGGCGGGCTCACTTTATCGACAAGATGCCGAACAATTTTTTGCAGATCGGCTTCATCGCCCAAATCTTACCCAAGGCCAAGATCATCGATGTGCGCCGCCACCCCATGGCGTGCGGCTTTTCTTGCTTCAAGCAGCATTTCGCGCGCGGTCAGGGCTTCACCTATAGCCTCAGCGATATTGGCCGCTATTATGCCGATTATGTGGAGCTCATGGCCCACTACGACGCCGTGCTGCCGGGCCGCATCCATCACATCCAATATGAAGATCTGGTCGCCGATCTCGAATCCAATGTGCGGCGGCTTCTTACGTATTGCGGACTGGCGTACGAGGAAGATTGCCTGCGTTTTTATCAGAATGACCGGATTGTGCGCACCGCCAGTTCCGAACAAGTTCGTATGCCGATCTTCTCGGACGCGCTTGAGCATTGGCGCCATTACGAAAAATGGCTTGAACCCTTGCGAAAAGCGCTCGGCACCGCGCCATAACTCCCCCTACAGTTCAGCAATATTCCTTGGCCGGAAATTCGGCCCCAACCTTGCAGGGCATCAGCGAATTTGCTGCCGTGGCAAGGGTGATTGTGGCTGCGGCAGCGCCACAACTTTTTACGGGGGTGTTCGATCCATGTTTTGGGAAACCTTGATAAAGCCGCGCAATTTGGCGTCGGCGCTGCTTGCGACCAGTGTGCTCGGTGGGCTTCCAGCCACGGCAGAGGATACTGGCGCCATCGGCCTGGAGACAGTCACCGTCAGTGCCCAAAAAGTAGGCGAGCAGGATTTGCAGAAGGTTCCCCTCAGCATCACCGTGCTGGATGGCGGCAAGCTGGAAGAACTGCACGCCAGCGATTTTCGGGATTTTGTCCGCTTCCTGCCGAGCGTCTCCTTTACCGCGGGCGGCCAGGGCGCCAGCGGCGGACCCGGCCAAGCGACGATTTCGATGCGCGGCGTCACCAATGGCGCCGATGGCAACCACTCCGGGCCGCTACCGACCGTGGGCGTCTATCTCGACGAACAGCCGATCACAACCATCGGCGGCACGCTCGATGTTCCCACCTACGATCTGGAACGGGTCGAGGCACTGGCAGGGCCGCAAGGCACGCTTTACGGCGCTAGCTCCGAAGCCGGCACTATTCGCCTCATCACCAACAAACCGGATACCGAGAAATTTTCCGCCGGTTACGAGCTTGAAGGCAACACCGTCGATCACGGCGGCTTTGGTTATGGCTTGCGCGGCTTCGTGAACATTCCGGTCAGCGATCATGCTGCCATCCGTCTGGTGGCGTGGGACGAACATGATGCGGGCTATATCGACAATGTCCACGGCACGCGCACCTATCCCACCGCGGGCTTCACTGTCGACAACGCAGCGGTGGTCAAGAATGACTACAACACCACCGACAAGCTGGGCGCACGCCTCGCCCTTGGCATCGATCTCGACGATACCTGGACGATCAACACGACGCTGATCGGACAACTTGAAAAGTCGAACGGCATCGGCGGGTTTGATCCAGCGGTGGGCGACCTCAAGGTGACCCACTATTTTCCGGAGTTCGTCAAAGACCATTGGTATCAAGCGGCACTGACCGTTACCGGTAAGATCGGCAATCTCGATCTGACCTATTCCGGCTCCTATATGGACCGCCGCGGCTCCGGTGAGTCCGACTACACCGATTACACCTTCTGGTACGACAAGCTCGCGGGCTATTATTTCACCGACAATTCCGGCAACGCTGTCGATTCTTCGCAGTACATCCTGTTCAAGGATCAGTACACCAAGTGGTCGAATGAGGTGCGCTTGTCCTCACCGACCGATCAGCCATTGCGTTTCGTGGTTGGCCTCTTCCATGAGCGCCAGGTTCACAACATTCTGCAGGACTATAAGGTCAATGCGCTGGGTAGCGATTTTGCGATTCCCGGCTGGCCTCAGACGCTGTGGCTGACCGATCAGCAACGCATCGACCGCGATCTGGCTGCCTTCGGTCAGGTGACTTACGACATTCTCCCCAACCTGTCGCTGACCGCGGGCTTGCGCGTCTTTGATGCCACCACCAGCCTCGAAGGCTTCTTCGGCCTTGCCGATACCATCTCGAGTCATACAGGTGTCGCCAATTGCGCCGTGCCTTTGGTGCCATCGCGCTTCGGCGGGCCATGCACCAACGTCAACAAGCACGTTTATGAATGGGGCGAGACCCATAAGTTTAACCTGCAGTGGCAGGTTGATGATGAAGACATGCTCTATGCCACCTATTCGACGGGCTTCCGTCCTGGCGGCATCAATCGCGTCGCCTCGCTGCCGAACTATGCCTCCGACAGCCTCGACAATTATGAAATCGGCTGGAAGACGAGCTGGTTTGGCAACATGCTTCGCTGGAACGGCGCGGCCTATTGGGAAGATTGGAACAAGTTCCAGTTCGCCTTCCTTGGCCTGAATTCGCTGACGCAGATCGCCAATGCCGGTTCGGCACGCATCCAAGGCGTTGAATCCGATGTGACCTGGCAGGTGAGCGATTCCTTCACCCTGTTCGGGGCTGGCGCCTACAATTACGCGCGGCTGACCAAAGTTTATTGCGGCGATCTTGATTCGGTAACCGGTGCGCTCGACACCACTTGCCCCAATGCCACCTATCCCTACCCGCCCGACGCCCCAAAAGGCACCGTTCTGCCATCAACGCCGCGCTTCAAAGGCAATTTGGTGGGGCGTTATACTTTCGATGTGGCAGGCCTCGACGCCCATCTCCAGGGCGCGTTGGTCTATCAGACCGGAGCTTATCCGGACGTGCGCGTCCAGGCCCCGAGCCCCGTTACAGGCGCCGAAATTCCGATCCGCCAAGTGCTGGGTAAAATGCCGGGCTACGCCACCTTCGATCTCGCGGGCGGCATCGCGCATGACAACTGGGCGGTGGATTTCTCCGCCCAAAATCTCTTCGACGAGCGCGGCCAAGTCTATCGCTACGCTTATTGTACGACGCAAATCTGCGGCTATCAGCCTTACATCTTGCCGACCAAGCCGCGTTTCTTCTCCATTACCGTCAGCCAAAAGTTCTAAGCGCTCGTTCCGTAGCAGCGCGCGCCATGGCCGGGCCTCACCGCCCGGCCATTTCGTTTTGAGTCAAAAAATCTCCCCCACCAAGCCGCGGCAAGCACCAGAGCGCACATAGGCGGTGATGGCAGCGATGTCGGGGGCGAAGTATCGGTCGCGATCATAGGGCCGCACCAAAGCGCGAATCTCCTGGGCCGCCCGTTCCAGTGGCGCCGAGCTTTTCAGCGGGCGACGGAAGTCGAGACCTTGGGCGGCAGCCAAAAGTTCGATGGCAATCACGGTCGCAGCATTCTCGCTCATCTCCAAAAGACGCCGCGCGCCATGGGTAGCCATGGAGACGTGATCTTCCTGATTGGCACTAGTGGGCACGGTATCGACTGAAGCCGGATGGGACATCATGCGGTTCTCCGCAACCAGGGCCGCCGCTGTCACCTGAGCGATCATGAAGCCCGAGTTGAGACCTGATTCCTTGACCAAAAAGGCGGGCAAGCCGCTCATCTTGGGATCCACCAGAATGGCGGTGCGCCGCTCGGAGATATTGCCGATCTCGCATAGGATGATGGCGAGCTGGTCGGCGGCGAGCGCCACTGGCTCGGCGTGGAAATTGCCACCCGAGACTACGCTGCCGTCATCGAGCACCAGCGGGTTGTCGGTGACGCCCGAGGCTTCGATTTGCAAGGTGCGGGCCGCGGCGCGGATGACATCGAGCACGGCCCCCATCACCTGCGGCTGGCAGCGGAAGGAGTAAGGGTCCTGCACTTTGCCATCGTCGCCCGGGGCGCGATGCGATTCGCGGATTTCGCTGCCTTGCATCAGGCCGCGCAGCATCGCCGCCACGGCAATCTGGCCGGGCTGGCCGCGCAAGGCATGGATGCGGGCGTCAAAGGGCGTGTCGGATCCCATGAAGGCGTCGGTCGA
>JARLIR010000253.1 GCA_031291635.1 Rhizomicrobium sp.
GTAGTCGGAGTCGGGGCCGGCGAGGTAGGAGACACAAGCGGCGACGTCTTCGGGCTCAGAGATGCGGCCGAGCGTGACGGTTTTGGCCCATTGTTCCAGGCCCCATTCGACAGTCTGACCATTTTCCTTGGCCACGGTTTCAGCAATGCCTTCCATCATCGGTGTGCGAACAATACCAGGGCAGTAGGCGTTGACGGTGATGCCGCGCTTAGCCAAATCTTTCGCCGCTGTTTGCGTAATGCCGCGGATGGCGAATTTTGTAGCGCCATACACCGCGAGGTCCGGATTGCCGGTTTGTCCGGCTTGCGACGAGGCATTAATGATCTTGCCGATGATGTCCCCGGGCTTGGCAGGCTTGCGGGCGCTGAAATGCTGCAGCGCCGCTTGAATGCCCCAAAAGGTGCCGCCGACATTGACGTCGAAGACTTTGCGATAAATCTCGGGCGTGATCGCTTCCATCTTGGTGATGGGGCCAAGACCGGCATTGTTGACCATGACATCGAGGCGGCCGTAATGGGCGACCACGGCCGTCACCGCTTCCAAAACGGATTCACGCTCGGCGACATCGACAGGCACGGCAATGGCGTTGCCACCGCGGACGTTGATCTCACCGGCGACGTCTTTGGCGGTGGCGATATTGCAATCCAGACAACCGATGGCAAAGCCATCCCTGGCCAGACGCAAGGCGATGGCCCGGCCAATGCCCTGCCCCGCGCCCGTGATGACGGCAACTTTGCTGGGTTTGTTCATGGCATGGTCCTTTGCAGCGGGTGAAACCGCAGCTTAGCGCGCGGCGCCCCCGTCCCGCAGGCTCGGAAACTACCCAGGCCGGAATGTCAAAATGAGTATATGCTGAAGCTGCCGCAGCCCTGCTTCGGTACCTAGTGTCCGTCGGAACAATGCTTGTGTCTGCGCATTTTTCTTCTGGAGGGACCACCATGCCAACTCTGACCATTACACCCGATAGCGCTTTTGCGATCCTGCTCAAGGCCCGTGAATTCGATGTCAAAGTGGCCGAGAGCGATCCCGATAGCGGCTCCAATCCGAGCGATGACGGCGATGTCGATGCGCTGGAATTCGTTCCTGGCGATGAGACTCAGCGCGAGTTATTTTCCGCCATACGTGATCTCAATGATGATGAGATGCTGGATCTGCTGGCCTTGATTTTTGTCGGGCGCGGCGATTTCACCATCCAAGAATGGCACGCGGCGCGGCAAGCGGCGGCGGAAATCGAGCGCGCGAAAGTGCCCCGCTTTATCTCCGACATTCCTTTGGTCAGCGATTTCCTCGAAGAGGGTCTGTCGCAATTCGACCTAACGCTGACCGATTATCTCGACCGGCATTGATTGGACTACCCACAATCATCTTCGTCATGGCCGCCCGCCGAGGCGGCCATCCCGTAACGAAGTTTGACCAGACGGAGAGATGGATGGCCGGGTCGAGCCCGGCCATGACGTGAGGTTATTCCTCCGCCCGGCACACCGCTTCCAAGGCGCCGAGGCGATCGACTTCGATACGGACCAGATCGCCGTCTTTCAGATAGCGGGGTGGTTTCATCGCCATACCGACGCCGCCCGGTGTGCCGGTATAGATGAGATCGCCCGGTTCTAGTGTCATCACCTGGCAGACGTAAGCGATCTGGTCCCAGACGTTGAAGACCAGATTGCTGGTGTCGGAATCCTGACGTATCTCGCCATTGACGAAAGCGCGCACGCCCCGGCCATGGGGATCACCGATCTCGTCGGCGGTGGTGATCCAGGGGCCGAAAGGGGCGTGGGTATCGAAGGATTTGCCCAGCATCCATTGGCTGGTCGCCATCTGCCAATCACGGGCGCTGACATCATTGCCGACGCAATAACCGAAGATATGTGAAGGAGCATCTTCTTTGGAAATGGCACGCCCGCCTTTGCCGATCACCACCACCAACTCGGCTTCGTAATCGATTTGCTGCGCAACCTTGGGCAGAATAATCGGATCATAAGGACCGTTGGCAGCAGTCGGTTGCTTGCAGAACCAAATTTGACGCTGCGGCAATTCTCCGCCGGTCTCCCGAATGTGATCGGCATAGTTGAGGCCGATAGCGAGGATTTTTCCCGGCCGCGGAACCGGCGGCAGCAGATGCGCGTCTTTCAAGGCAATGGGCGCGGCGTGGGTGCCTCGAATGAGGGCTTCCCACTCGGGCCAGCCGATTATCAGATCAATCATGGAGCCAAAATGCGGGGGCAAAGGCACAATTTGGTCGCCCTCAACGCGGCCGATCGCCGCTTGTCCACCGGTGGCAAACGTCACGAGTTTCATTCTTTGGCCCACCTTTTAATACGCTGTCTTGAGGTCCATATAAGACAGAGATAGACGACTATCCGATACCATCTCTGATTTTCGACGGAACGCAATATTCCCGTTTCGTTCTTCCCGTGTCTCTCGTTCGGAGCAAGCAATGAACCCCCTTAAAGACCTCGAAAAATTCGGTCAGGCCCCCTGGCTCGACAACCTCAGCCGCGGCCTGGTGCGTGGCGGTGAGCTCGCCAAGCTGGTGCAGGAAGAAGGCATCAAAGGGGTGACCTCCAATCCCGCCATTTTCGAAAAATCGATGGGCCACTCCAACGAGTATGACGAAGAGATCACCTCTCTGCTCGCCGAGGGCAAGACCGAAGTCGGTCTGATGTTCAACACGCTGGCCATCGCCGACATCCAGGCCGCCTGTGATGTGCTGCGCGGTGTCTACGACGCCACCAAAAAGGGTGACGGTTTCGTCAGCATGGAATGCAACCCCTATCTCGCCAACGACACCGCGGCCACGCTGGTCGAAGCGCGTCATCTCTGGAAAGAGATCGCCCGCCCCAACGCGATGATCAAAGTGCCGGCGACCCATGCCGGTATCCCAGCGATCCAGACCTTGTTGTCGGAAGGCATCAACGTCAACGTCACGCTGCTGTTCGCCACGGACATGTATCGCAAGGTCGCCGAGGCTTATATCGCCGGCCTCGAAGGCTTGCCGGCCGATTACGATCTGTCCAGCGTCTCCAGTGTTGCCAGCTTCTTCGTCAGCCGCATCGACGCCAAGGTTGATGCGCTTCTCGAAAAGCGCGCCAAAGATGCCAGCGGCGAAGAGAAAGCCCGCATCGAAGCCCTGGCCGGTAAGACCGCCATCGCCAATGCCAAGATGGCCTATCGCGCGTACGAAGAAATCTTCTCTGGCCCGCGTTGGGAAAAGCTCGCCGCGCGCGGCGCGCGCGCCCAGCGTTTGCTGTGGGCCTCCACCGGCGTCAAGAGCAAGGCCTATCCCGACACGCTGTATGTCGACACTTTGATCGGCGACAACACCGTCAACACCATGCCGCCGGGCACGGTCGCCGCCTTCCGCGATCACGGCACCGCTGCCGACACCATCAAACTGGATTGGGACGGCGCTGAAAAGACCTTGGCCGCCCTGCCCGGCCTCGGCATCGATCTCGACGCCATCACCACCACGCTGGTGGAAGAAGGCGTGGACTCGTTTGCTGTCGCCGCTGACCAGCTGTTCGGCGCTATCGCTGCCAAAGCCGATGAGATCACCGGCAAAAAGCTGCGCATCACCTATACGCTCGGCGCCACCGAAGAAGCGGTGACCGCGGCGCAAAAGGCCTGGACCAAGGCTGGCAAAATCCGCGCTTTGTGGGCGAAGGACACCACCATCTGGAGCCATGGCGATGAAAACCTGTGGCTGGGCTGGCTCGATGCCCCCGCCAAAGCCAAGGCGGCGCTTGCCGCTCTGGAAGCTTTCGCCGCCAAGGTGAAGGCCGACAAGTGGACCGATGTCGTGCTGCTCGGTATGGGCGGCTCGAGTCTGGGCGCCGAAGTGCTGCGCGAAGTTCTGGTGCCGAATGGCGCGCCGAAATTCCACATCCTCGACTCCACCGATCCCGATGAAGTGCTGTCGCTCGACAAGAAGATCGCGATTGCCACGACGCTGTTCATCGTCGCCTCCAAGTCCGGCTCGACCCTCGAACCGAACCTGTTCAAGGACTACTATTTCGATCAGGCCGTGAAGGCCGTCGGCCAGGATGCTGGCAGCCATTTCGTGGCCATTACCGATCCGGGCTCGGCGCTCGAAGCCGCGAGCAAGGCCGAAGGCTTTGCCGCCATCTTCGCCGGCGAAAAGTCCATCGGCGGACGTTATTCGGTGCTCTCCAATTTCGGTCTGGTGGCGGCTGCCGCCATGGGCGCCGATCTGAAGAGCTTCGTTGCCGAAGCCTTGGCCGCGGAAGCCGCTTGCGGTCCGCTCTCCCCGCCCGCGACCAATCCTGGTGCCCAGCTCGGCATCACGCTCGGCACGCTGGCGACCCGCGGTCGTGACAAGATCACCATCTTGGCTTCCAAAGGTCTGTCGAGCTTTGGCGCCTGGCTGGAACAGCTGGTGGCCGAATCCACCGGCAAGCACGGCAAGGGCATCATCCCTGTCGACGGCGAGCCGGTCGGCGCGGTGACTTCCTATGGCAAGGACCGCGTTTTCGTCGCTTTCCGCATCAAGGGTGAAGACGCCCATGACGCTCTGCTTGGCGCGCTCAAGGCGGCTGGCCAGCCGGTGATCGAGATCGAGGTGGACGGCCCTTATCAGTTGGCGCGTCTGTTCTATGTCTTCGAAATCGCCACGGCGGTTGCTGGTTCTCTTCTCGGCATCAATCCCTTCGACCAACCCGATGTGGAAGCGGCCAAGATCAAGACCAAGGCCCTGATGGAAGCGGGCGGCGCCAAGGATAGCGACAAGCCGGTCTTCGCGCGTCACGGCATCTCGGTTTACGCCGATGCTGCCAATGCCAAAGCGATGGCTGGGGCCGAGACCTTGGAAGATTGCCTTGCGGCACATTTCAAGCGCGTCGGCGCGGGCGATTATATTGCCCTGCTCGGCTTCATCGAACGCAGTGCCGCGCATGCGGCTGAGCTCGATGCCATGCGGGCCGCGTTGCGCGACAAGACAGGTGCCGCCGTGTGCCTGGGCTTCGGTCCGCGCTTCCTGCATTCCACCGGTCAAGCCTATAAGGGTGGGCCTGCCAGCGGAGTGTTCTTGCAAGTTACAGCCAAGCATGCACACGATGTCGCAGTGCCTGGCCGTGGCTACAGCTTCGGTGCGGTGATCGATGCACAAGGTGCAGGCGATCTGGCCGTGCTGACGGAACGGGGCCGCCGGGCCATTCGTGTCCACCTCGACGATGTGGACGGAGGGCTCGTGGCCCTGCGCAAAGCGGTCGAGGCAGCGTTGAAATAAGGAGCCGGCATGCAACTCGCGATTATCGGACTGGGCCGAATGGGCGCCAATATCGGGCGCAGGCTTATGCGAGGTGGTCACGAGATCGTCGCTTATGACGTCAGTCCAGACGCCGTAGCGGCTCTAGCGCGCGACGGGGCAAAGCCTGCCAGCTCTCTAAAGGAGCTGGTGGGGCAATTGACGCCCCCGCGCGCGGTGTGGGTGATGCTGCCAGCTGGCAAGATCACCGAAGACTGCATCACCGAACTGTCCAGCCTGCTCGCCGCGGGCGACACCGTGATCGATGGCGGCAACACCTTTTACAAAGACGACATTCGCCGCGCCGCCACGCTGCGCGAAAAATCCCTCACCTATATCGATGTCGGCACCTCAGGCGGCGTCTGGGGGCTGGAGCGCGGCTATTGCATGATGATCGGCGGCGACAAGACCGCCGTGGATCGTCTCGACCCCATTTTCGCCACGCTGGCGCCGGGCATCGGCACTATTCCCAAGACCCCCGACCGCGACGGCCGCGATGGCCGTGTCGAGCAAGGCTATATGCATACAGGACCTGCGGGCTCGGGCCATTTCGTCAAGATGGTCCATAACGGCATCGAATACGGGCTGATGCAGGCCTATGCCGAGGGCTTCGAAATCTTGCAGGAAAAAGGCGGCAACGAGCTGCCGGAAGCCCAGCGCTTTCATCTCGACCTGACCGATATCACCGAAGTGTGGCGCCGCGGCAGTGTGGTGTCATCCTGGCTGCTCGACCTCACGGCGCAAGCGCTGGCGGAAAAGCCAGCCCTCGACAATTACACCGGCGTAGTGGCGGATTCCGGCGAAGGCCGCTGGACCATCGAAGCGGCGCTGGAAGAAGCGGTACCAGCCAATGTGCTGTCGGCGGCACTCTACTCACGCTTTTCCTCGCGGCGCCCTGGCAGCTTCGCCAATCGGGTGTTGTCGGCCATGCGCGCCAAATTCGGCGGTCATGTCGAACCCAAGGCCGATAAGTGAGCGCGCCCCGAACCGAAATCTTTGCAGATGCCCAGGCTCTGGCGGTGCATGCCGCCGATTGGATCGCGGGGCTGATTGCCGCCCATGAGGGGACCTTCCGCATCGCGCTGTCGGGCGGCTCGACCCCACGGCTGCTGTTTGGCGAGCTGTCATTGCGCGCCATCGATTGGAGCAAAGTGGTTTTCTATTGGATCGATGAGCGCTTCGTGCCGCCGGATCATCCCGACAGCAATCTGCGTATGGCGCGTGAGACGCTGTTGACGCGGATTGACGTGGCGCCGGAGCATATCCGTCCGATGCCGACAGACGGCGATCCCGAGACTGCGGCGCGGGCTTACGAGGCGTTGCTGAAAGCCGATTACGGCGCCGCGGTTTTTGATCCGGCACGGCCGCTGTTTGATTTCGTGCTGCTGGGTCTGGGCGGCGACGGCCATATCTGTTCTCTGTTTCCCGGCTCACCTGTTCTGGAGGAGCGCGTCCGCTGGGTAGCGGCGGTGCCGACTGGGCGGCCGGAAGTGCGCCTGACCCTCACCTACCCGTGCGTGGAATCGAGCCGCGTGACGGCCTTCCTGGTCGCTGGTGGCGATAAGGCTGAAGCGGTCGCCAAAGTGCGCGCTGGTGACGCGTCTCTGCCCGGTGGACGCCTCAAGCCGCAAGGCGAACTGGTGTGGCTATTGGATAGCCAAGCTGCAAAGCTGCTTTGAGCATCGGAATCGGAACGGAAACATCATGGCGGCCATTTTGTCTTTCGACATCGGCGGCACAGGGCTGAAGGCCGCTTTGCTCAACGCCAAAGGCGAGCTCGTCAGCGATCCCGTGCGGGTTCTGACGCCGCATCCCTGCCCGCCCGCGCTGCTGGTCAAGATGCTGAAAGAGCTGGCGGCGCCGTTCAAAGCCTATGACCGTGTGGCGATCGGCTTTCCCGGTGTGGTTTGCGGTTCGCGCGTGCTGACGGCGCCCAATCTCGGCACCGAAGCCTATGCAGGCTTCGATCTGGCAGGGAAACTTTCCAAAGCCTTGGGCGGCAAGCCTGCCCGCCTTGCCAACGATGCCGACATGCACGGTTTTGCGGTGGTCAAAGGCAAAGGCCTGGAGATGGTCATCACGCTCGGCACCGGCTTCGGTTCGGCGCTGTTTCGCGATGGCGTCTTGATGCCTCATATGGAGATCGCCCATATGCCGGCGCATAAGGGCAAGAGTTTTGACGAATTCCTGGGCGACAAGGAACGCAAGAAGATCGGCAACGCCGCTTGGAACCGCCACGTCGCGCGCATGTTGCCTTATCTATTCACGCTGCTGCATTACGACCATCTGTATGTCAGCGGCGGCAACGCCAAACATCTGCGCATCGAGCTGCCCAAAGGCGCGCGCATCGTGCCCAATATCTCCGGCATCAAAGGCGGCGCCGGGCTATGGCGGCAGAAGCTGTGGAAGTAACACTATCCCTTTTGTAGTCGTTGCGTTGTTTCAACCACCATTCCGTGCAGCTGTATCCATTAGCAGCCGGACGTAGCATTATGCGCTGTCAACTTGGCGCACCTGCCCGGCCGCTTTGCAGGCTTTCGTTTGGCTCTCGTTAACCCGAGAGGATCACCGTCTGGAGCGGGCAATTTAGAGCTTCGAAAGCTGCCAATGACTGGATCCGTTGCGGCACAGACTCTCGCGCTTGAGAGCACCCCGAAAAACCACGCACTTGCCTATATCGCCACCATTGGCTTGTTCGCAGTGTGGGGACTGGCGCAATGGACTTACAACTCCATCGCACCGCAATTCACACAATTCTTCCAGCTCAGCCCGTCGCAAACAACCGCGACCCAAGTCCTGATGAACCTCACCTATTGTCTCCTGGCCGTGCCCGCAGCACTGAGCCACCGCAAGGTCGGTTACAAGCTGGGTGTGATCTTTGCACTGAGCATTTTTTCACTCGGCCCGATCCTGCTTTACCCGTCGATCACGCAGCACGGCATTCTGTTTTTCCTGGGCTCCATCATTGTGATCGCCGCAGGTTGGGCGTGGCTCGAAACCAGCATCAATCCGCTGATCGTCGAACAAGGTGCGCGCGAAACGGCTGTGCGCAGACTGAACTTCGCCCAGTCCTTTTATCCCTTGGGTCTGCTCGTTGGCTATTTTGCTTGCCAGTGGCTCATTCAGTCGAACTTCCATCTCGCCGTGGGCGAAATGGTCCAGACCGTGGCACGGCCCTTCGTCTGGGTCGGCCTCGCGGTTCTGCTGTTGGCGTTTCTCATCGACAAGATAAAATTTCCGCCCATCGGCCTCGAACGCGCCGACAAAAACGTAAGCGCTCAAGCGGAATTTCGCACCTTGCTGTCACGGGCGGAATTCCGGCTCGGTGCCGCTGCGCTGTGCGCCTTGACCATTGCCCAGTGCGCAACCTGGGGGGCCACTTACAGCTATGTGCTGCAAGCGCTGCCGAACGCCACCTATCTGATTGCCGGGAAAGTCTTCTTGGCGTCGTGCATCCTGTTCACCATCGGACGCTTCGCCAGTACCGCTCTGATGGTTCGCATCGATTCCAACCGGCTGCTGGTGTGGTTTACGGCCATAAGCCTGATTGTGACCCTTGCCGCCGCGAGCCTTGGGGGAACACTTGGTTTGGCATGTCTGGTCAGTGCCAGCTTCTTCATGTCGCCCATGTACGCCACGATTTTTGGTAGCGCGATCCGCGATTTGGGGAGCATGACGAAGTCCGGCTCGGGCTTGCTGGTGCTGGCGTCGGGTGCAGGTGCCGCCTTGGGGCCCTTGTTGGTCCAGCACGTTATGGACTTATCCAATGCGCGGGCGCTGACCCTGCTGCCCGCCCCGTGTTTCGTGGTCATTCTGGCCTATACCGTGGCCGTTCGCCGGGCGCAGAAGCAGCAACAGGCATAGTCAGCATTACAGCTGCGACGATCCCTTTTGTGTTGATCTTTGGCAACAAATACACGATATAGCCTGTAGTATTGATCCGGATACAAGCCATGCTCTCCCAAAAAGCCCGTTATGCCTTGCGTGCGCTTTTCGTCTTGGGCGAACACACTGGCGACGATCCCATCATGATCGCCGACATCGCCGAAGCCGCGAATGTGCCGCGCAAATTCCTGGAGCAGATCCTGCTCGAGATGAAACGGCGCGGCATCGTTCACAGCATGCGCGGCAAGTTCGGCGGCTATACGTTGGGGCGTAAGCCGGACGATATTTCCTTCGCCGAAGTCATTCGCTTGATCGACGGGCCCTTGGCACTCAGCCCTTGCGCCAGCCGCACCGCCCATCGCACTTGCGATGACTGCGAAGACGAAGTGACCTGTGCCATCCGCAAAGTGCTGCTGCATGTGCGCGATGCGACCTCCGACATTTTGGAAACGCATACGCTGGCCCACGCCCTGGCCGACCGCAAAGCCGGTGCCAAGCGCCGCCGCCGCGCGGAATAATACATTCCCGAAGTCTGTGTTTTTTCGGTCACGCTGGCGCGGCGGGCACGCTTGGCGCTGCCTTGCGCTAAGTCCCCCATATAAAACAGGAAAATCCCGTGGAAGCGGGTAATCCACATAATTTTCACGGACAACTCACTTCGGCATATCACCTGCTCGCCCATAAACTCGATTGACTAGATAGAGTATACAGATAAAGTTCCTGTCATTCCGGGGCTGCCCCGGCAGTTCTTCAAGGGGATGACAATGACATCAAAGAAGGCGCTCACCGCCGTGCTCTTGGCAGGCGTGTCCGTCATGGCGTTCGGCAGCACCGCACTGGCCGCCAAACCGGCCAGCACGGGAACCTCGCAGCCTATAGCCGCCCCCACCGCGGCGACCGATGAGAAGATCAAGGAACTGCAAGACCAGATCCAGGGCCTCTCGGACCAGATCGTGGATTTGAAGCGCTCCACAGGCGATCAGTATACTGATGTTCAGAACCAGCAAGCCGCTTTGGTAAAAGTCTCGCTGGCCAATGGACGGCCGAGCTTCAGCTCCGCCGACGGCCAGTTTACCGCCGCCATTCGCACCCTGGTGCAGTTCGATTGGGCCTATTATGCCCAAGGTGGCGGCGCCAAGTCGCTGCCGGCGGCCTACGGCCCCGACCTTTCCAGCGGTTCCAATTTCCGCCGCGTCTATCTCGGCTTGCAGGGCAAGTTGTTCGGCGACTGGTCTTATAATGTCAATTTCGATTTCGGCGGTTCCAGCGGCACCGAAACGCCCGGTCATATCCAATCGGTCTACCTGCAATATGACGGCTTTGCGCCTTGGGCATTCCGGGTTGGCGCTTATCCCCCGCCCGCCAATATCGAAGACGGCACCTCCTCCCCCGATACGATTTTCCTGGAACGCAATTCGCCGTCCAACCTGCAGCGCGGCCTTGCCGGTGGCGACGGGCGCGATGCCTTGACGGTGCTTTATGCAGGCGAACGGTTGTTCGGCGCCATCTCCTATACCGGCGGCAAAGCCCAAGACGCCGCGGTGTTCGATGAGCAGCAAGCTTTCGTTGGCCGCGCCTCGTATCTCTTGGTCTCCGACAGCGATACGCATTTGCTCGTCGGCGCCAACGCCACCCATATCTTCAAGTTGCCCGATGCGGTTCCGAATGGTGCCGCCAATTTGGGCACAACACCCGGCGCCACCGCGCTCTCCAGCATCTCTCTGGCCGATCCGCCGGAGCTGACGGTGGATTCCGGCGGCATCCGCCTCGCCAACACCGGCTCTCTGCCGGCCAATCACCTGACGCAATGGGGTTTGGAAGCCGCGGGTAATTATCAAAGTCTCTATGCGCAGGGCGGCTATTATAGCTTCGGCGTCGATCGTGCCCCGGTGGCGTACAAAACGTACACCAGCGCTACAGCCAGCAGCACGACGATCTTCCAGCCCAGCAACAACACGTTTAGCGGCTGGTATGCGCAGCTCGCCTGGACGCTGACCGGCGAAGAACGCACCTATAATGCCGCTAACGGTGCCTTTTCACCGCCGAAACCCGCCACCTCTGTCGGCCATGGCGGCTGGGGCGCTTGGGAACTTGCCGCTAGGTTCTCCGACCTCAATCTCAACAGCCATGCGCTGGATTCCACCGCCTTGATTACCAATTGGACCGGTGCCTCGACGCAGACATATACTTTCGCCAACACGGTCCGAGGCGGCAATCAGCGGATATTTACGGCAGGACTGAATTGGTACGTGAGCACGGCTATCCGCTTTGCCTTCGATTACCAGTATATTGACGTCAGCCGGTTGCAGTCTCCTGCTACGGTTACCATATCGTCAGGGACGCCCACGCTGGGCACTCTGAATGGCGGACAGACGGCCAATACCTTCGCTTTACGCGCGCAATTCTCGCTCTGACCAGACGGCCAAGGAGCCATACCATGAAAAAACTTGCGATTGCCCTCTTCGCCGCCGCGACCATGACCGCCGCGAATGCCGCGAACGTCACGCTGCTCAATGTCAGCTACGATCCGACGCGCGAACTCTACAAAGATGTCAACGCTGCTTTTGCGGCCCAGTGGAAAAGCAAAACCGGCGACACCGTCACCATCAACCAGAGCCATGGCGGTTCGGGCGCCCAAGCCCGCGCCGTGATCGATGGCCTGGACGCCGATGTGGTGACGCTGGCGCTGGCCTATGACATCGATGCGATTTCGTCGAAGGCCAAGCTGTTGCCGCCGACCTGGCAGAAGCGGCTGGCGGAAAATTCCACGCCCTACACCTCGACCATCGTCTTCCTGGTACGCAAGGGCAATCCGTGGAAGATCCATGAATGGTCCGATCTGGTGAAACCGGGCATTCAGGTGATCACACCCAATCCGAAGACCTCGGGTGGGGCACGCTGGTCCTATCTCGCGGCCTGGGCCTTTGCACAGAAAGCGCCGGGCGGCACGCCGGAAAAAGCCAAGGCCTTCGTGCAAGCGCTTTATAAGCACGTGCCGGTACTCGACACCGGCGCGCGCGGTTCGACCACCACCTTCGTGCAGCGCGGCATCGGCGATGTGCTGCTCTCATGGGAAAACGAAGCCCAGCTGGCGCTGAAGGAATATGGCCCGGATAAGTTTGAAGTGGTTTATCCCAAGGTCTCCATCCTGGCCGAACCGCCGGTGGCGGTGCTCGACAAGAATGTCGATCGCCACAAGACCCGCGCCGTGGCCGAAGCCTATCTGCAATTCCTCTACACCAAGCAGGCGCAGGAAATCGAAGCCAAAAACTTCTACCGCCCGCGTGATCAGGAGGTGCTGAAGGCTTATGCCAAGAACTTCCCCGCCATCACCCTCTACAATATTGAGGACGTATTCGGCGGCTGGACCAAGGCGCAAGCGACGCATTTCGCCGATGGTGGCGTGTTCGATCAAATCTATAAGCCGGGCCAATGAACGTAGCGGTCTCTCGTTGGCGCAACCCGAGTGCCCTGCCCGGCTTTGGGCTCTCACTCGGGTTCACGCTCTTCTATCTCTCGGTCATCGTTCTGATCCCGATCGCGGCGCTGATTATTCGGCCGTGGTCGGCGGGGTTCAGCGGCTTTTGGCATGTCCTGAGCGATCACCGCGTCCTGGCCGCCTTGCGGCTGTCCTTCGGGGGCGCGGCGATTGCCGCTTTGATCAACGCCATCACCGGCCCGATCATTGCCTGGGTGCTGGTGCGTTATTCCTTTCCGGGAAAACGCATTCTGGATGCGCTGATCGACCTGCCCTTCGCTTTGCCGACGGCCGTGGCCGGTATCGCCTTGTCGACACTTTATTCGACCAATGGCTGGCTGGGCGAACCGCTTAGCCATCTCGGCATCCGGGTCGCGTATAACCCGCTGGGTGTCGTGTTGGCTCTAACCTTCATCGGCCTACCGTTTGTGGTGCGGACCATACAGCCGGTGCTGACCGATCTCAGCCGGGAGCCGGAAGAAGCCGCCGCCACGCTTGGGGCCTCGCGTTTTCAAACCCTGACGCGGGTGGTGCTGCCGTCGCTGATGCCCGCGCTGCTGACCGGTGCGACGCTGGCCTTTGCACGGGCCGTGGGCGAATACGGTTCGGTTATTTTCATTGCGGGCAATATTCCCGCCGTGTCGGAAATTGCGCCACTGCTGATCATCATCAAGCTAGAACAATATGATTATGCGGGGGCCTCAGCGATTGGCGTGCTGATGCTGGGAGCATCCTTCGTGCTGATCTTCGCCCTCAATCTCTTGCAGAACTGGATCGGAGAACGGCGATGAAAAGACGGTATCCGACCCAAGATCATCCCTTGTTGCGCCTGCTCTTGACCGTGATCGCAGTGAGCGTGATCGGACTTTTCCTGCTCTTGCCGCTCGCCACAGTCTTTTCTCAGGCGTTATCCAAGGGCGTTGTCGCGGCACTGGAGGCGTTAAAGGAGCCGGACGCGCGTTCGGCGATTTGGCTGACGTTGCTGGTGGCGGCGATTGCGGTGCCGCTGAATGCCGTTTTCGGCGTGGCCGCGTCTTGGGCCATTGCCAAATTCGATTTTCGCGGCAAACAATTTTTGACCACCCTGATCGACCTGCCGTTCTCGATTTCGCCAGTGGTTTCGGGCCTGATCTATGTGCTGATTTTTGGGCTGCAGGGTTGGTTCGGCGAAAGCTTGCGCGATGCCAATATCAAAATCATCTTCGCCCTGCCCGGCATTGTCCTCGCCACCGTCTTCGTCACCTTCCCCTTCGTGGCGCGCGAGCTGATTCCGCTGATGGTCGATCAGGGCCGTGATGAGGAAGAAGCCGCAACGTCGCTCGGCGCCTCGGGCTGGCAGACCTTTCTGCGCGTGACACTGCCCAATATCAAATGGGGCCTGCTTTACGGCGTGCTGCTTTGCAACGCGCGCGCCATGGGTGAGTTCGGCGCCGTCTCGGTGGTGAGCGGCCATATCCGCGGCCTGACCAATACGATGCCGCTGCATGTCGAAGTGCTTTACAACGATTACCAATATGTCGGTGCCTTCGCCATTGCCTCGGTGCTGGCACTCTTGGCCATCGTCACCCTGGTCCTGAAATCGCTTCTGGAATGGCATTTCGCCGACGAGATCGCCGCCACCCATCGGCACTGATGGAAAAAGATTTGACGGAGTTTGTGATGAGTTTGGTGGTTGATTCAGTTGCCAAGAATTTCGAGCGCTTCCCCGCCCTGAACGGCGTCAGCTTGACGGTGCCGCAAGGCGCCTTCCTGGCGCTGGTGGGCCCTTCGGGTTCCGGTAAGACGACGCTGCTGCGCATCTTGGGCGGACTTGAATTTCCCGATTCCGGGACGGTGCGCTTTGCCGATATCAATTGGCTGGAGGTGCCAGCGCGCCAGCGCCGGGCGGGATTTGTCTTTCAGCAATATGCGCTGTTCAAACATATGACGGTGGAGAAGAACATCGCCTTTGGCTTGACGGTGCGCCCACGGCACGAGCGGCCTGCCAAGAAGGAAATCCACCGTCGCGTGGAAGAGCTTTTGGCGCTGGTGCAGCTCGAAGGCTTGGGCAAGCGTTATCCCAATCAACTCTCCGGCGGTCAGCGCCAGCGCGTGGCGCTGGCCCGGGCGCTCGCCATCGAGCCGCGTATGCTGCTGCTGGACGAGCCTTTCGGGGCGCTTGATGCAAAAGTGCGCAAGGAATTGCGTGTCTGGTTACGGGCGTTGCATGAGAAGATGGGCATCACCACGGTGTTCGTGACCCATGATCAGGAAGAAGCCTTTGCCTTGGCGGATCTGGTGGCGATTATGAATAAGGGCCGCATCGAACAATACGGCACGCCCGCCGACGTGCGCCGCTCACCCAAGACGCCCTTTGTCGCCGAGTTCCTGGAAACCGGTCCGCAGCGCAATGGGCTACTGCCGCCCCATGCTGTCGGCAGTCATCCGGCTTGAACGATCGGCTTGCGGACGATGCCGTAATAGTTTTGCACCGAGGCGAGCCCCTCTAGAATGTGCGTGAGTTCGGTTTCTGAAATCTCTGCGGCCCCAGGAGCGACCATGCGCATGGCCCGCAAAAATACGCTGACGGGCGCCACATCACGAATGCCTTTATCGATCATACCGATCACCAAATCGCAGAAGCGTTTGACGACGGTATCGAGACGGTCGAAGTCGTAGGTGCCGGACAGGGTCAGAATTTGACTAGCACGGCCCAACATGGCGTCGAGGTCGGACACAGCGATGCTCTGCCCGCCGCTGGCTGCGAGGATGGCCTCGAGTGCGGCGATCTCAGCGGGAATGGCGGCGACGAATTCCTCGCGCAACCTTTCGACATTCGTGTCGGCCGCCTTCAGCGCGAGCCCCCGTGAGATGCCCCCAGGCTTGCGCAAAAGCTGTCCCAAGCGATTGGGGACTTCGGTGACGATGCATTTGGAGCCCATTACGGTACCGCCGGGGGGTGGGGCAAATCATCGGTTCCGTGATCTGAGGCGCGCCGGCTGAGCCCGACGGCTGCACTGTTCGCCCAGAAGCGGCGATCTGGCCCCGCAAAGGCATCGGCGTCAATAAAGGGGCGCTCGGTCCGTGCCGCCCAGAGGATATGATCGAACAAAGTGGCGGGAGAAACCGGTTTGCGCACGACGCTGCTCACGCCCGCATCGCGGGCATGGGTCACGCGAGAAAACTGGGTGTAACCGGTCAATACCACCACCGGCATGTAGCGGATCTTCGTGTCGTTACGACGACGGAGCCAGCGCACCAGATCGGCCAAGGACATATCCTGCAGCACGCTCTCGCAGATCAGAAGGTGGAAGCGCCCGCTGGGAAGGAGCTTCTTGGCTGCCTCGCCGGTGCCGACGATGAAGTGGTTGTTGAGCCCGAAGCCGCGCAGAATCTGGCTGATAATGCCCGTCGAAAAGCGGTCGTGATCGACCACGAGCGCCATAATCTCCGAGAAGTTGAATTTCTTAGCCACGCCCGTGCAGGCCCGCACAAATCGCCATGGTCGAGAATGGGGGTAAACTGTTTAAGTCTTGGTTGCAGCTACGGGCCTGTGTGCAAAACTCGCGATCTTCTGCCGACGCGGAAGGTTTAGGCCCAAGCCGTTACGGAAGCTTGCAATTCGGATGGTTGTTATGGTCCCTACAATCGCACTAAAATAATGTTGCGCGAGGGTGACAAGCCGCGACGACGCGCATGATGTGCTATTGCAATTCCATCGCAGCAACAGGAGCCCGCATCTTGCGTAACAGAGGCACGCTCAGCCTGCACATTCCTCAGCCCCAGAACCGGCCGGGCGATGCGCCCGACTTCAGCAGCCTCCAGATACCGCCAGCAGGCGCCCTGGAACGCCCCTCTATCGATACCGCTGCGCGCGCGCTCGCGCCCTATGCCTACACGCTGATCCGCGTCCTGGATGAAGACGGACGCGCTGTGGGCGCCTGGAACCCGCGTCTGGAGCCGCAGCTGCTCAAAAAAGGCCTACGCGACATGATGCTGACGCGCGCCTTCGACGAACACATGTATCGCGTGCAGCGGCAGGGCAAGATTTCGTTCTATGTCAAATCGACGGGCGAAGAAGCCGTGAATGTGGCTGCCGCTCTCGCCCTCGAAGCCAGCGATATGTGTTTTCCGGCCTATCGCCAGCAGGGCTTTCTGATCGCCCGCGGCTATCCCCTGCTCGATATGATGTGCCAATGCTTCAACAATGTCCGCGATCCCATCAAGGGCCGCCAGCTGCCGATCATGTATTCGGCCAACGCGTATAATTTCTTCACCGTCTCGGGCAATCTGGGGACGCAATTTCCGCAAGCCGTGGGCTGGGCCATGGCTTCGGCTTACAAAAACGACGACCGCATTGCCGTCAGCTTTGTCGGTGATGGCACCACGGCCGAGGGCGATTTCCATCACGCGCTCAATTTTGCCGCCGTTTACCGCGCGCCCGTCATCCTCAATGTCGTCAACAACCAATGGGCCATATCGAGCTTCAACGGCGTTGCTTGCAATGAGGAAGCGACCTTTGCCGCGCGCGCCATCGGCTATGGCTTGCCGGGCTTGCGTGTGGACGGCAATGATTTTCTGGCGGTCTATGCGGCGCTGCAATGGGCGGCGGAACGGGCTCGCGCCAATCTCGGCGCCACACTGATCGAACATTACACCTATCGCGCCGACGGCCATTCCACCAGCGACGATCCCAACCGCTATCGCCCCGCGGATGAGTGGCAAGCCTGGCCTTTGGGTGATCCCATCACGCGGCTGAAGCAGCATCTGATTCAGGTCGGCGTCTGGAGCGAAGAAGAGCACCAAAGTCTCAGCGATGAGGTCGCCACTCTGACGCGCGAAACCCAGCGCGAAGCCGAAAGCATTGGCACGCTGGCGACCGGTTCGCGCCCGGATAAAGCCACCATGTTTGAAGACGTTTTCGAGCAGATACCCTGGCACCTTCAGGCGCAGATGAAAGAAGCTGGGGTCTGACGCATGACGGCAATGAACATGATCCAAGCGCTGAATTCTGCGCTCGATGTGATGCTGGCAAAGGACCCCGATGTGCTGGTCTTCGGACAGGATGTCGGCTATTTCGGCGGCGTTTTCCGGGCCACCGAGGGTTTGCAGAAAAGGCACGGCCCAACCCGCTGCTTCGATGCGCCGATTGCCGAATCCGGCCTGGTGGCTGTGGGCATCGGCATGAGCGTTTATGGGCTGCGCCCGGTGGTCGAAATTCAGTTCGCCGATTACATATATCCTGCCTATGACCAGATTGTCTCGGAAGCCGCCCGCATCCGCTATCGCTCCGGCGGGGATTTCCACGTGCCGCTGACCATCCGCACGCCCTATGGCGGCGGTATCTATGGCGGCCAAACCCATAGCCAAAGCCCGGAAGCGCTGTTCACCCATGTCACCGGGCTGAAGACCGTGATCCCCTCCAATCCGCGCGATGCCAAAGGTCTTCTTATCAGCGCCATCGAAGACAATGATCCGGTGCTGTTCCTCGAACCCAAGCGGCTTTATAGCGGGCCTTTCGACGGCTATCACGACCGTCCGGTGCAGCCCTGGTCCAAACACCCCCAGAGCGAAGTCCCGGATGGCTATTACAAGGTAGCGCTGGGCGAAGCGGCGGTGGTGCGCGAAGGTTCGGCGCTGACAGTGCTGTGCTATGGCACTATGGTGCATGTGGCCTTGGCCGCCGCAGAGGCGTCGGGCATCGATGCGGAAATCGTCGATCTCAGAACCCTGATGCCGCTCGACATAGGCACCATCGTGCGCTCCGTGCAAAAGACCGGACGCTGTGTGGTGGCGCATGAGGCCACCATGACCTGCGGCTTTGGCGCCGAGCTCAGCGCTTTGGTGCAGGAGCATTGCTTCTATCATCTGGAAGCACCGGTGCAGCGGGTGGCGGGATGGGATACGCCCTACCCGCATGCCTTCGAATGGGATTACTTCCCCGGCCCCGCGCGTGTGGCCGAGGGCATGCGGCGCGTCTTGGCAAGCTGACAGGACACTTTTGGCGAGGGCCGGATATGGGACGTTTTATTTTCAAATTACCGGATGTCGGCGAAGGCACGGCGGAAGCCGAAATCGTAGCCTGGCATGTCGCTGTGGGCGAACATGTGCGCGAGGACCAACTGCTCGTCGATGTGATGACCGACAAAGCGACGGTGGAAATGACCTCGCCCGTGGCTGGAACCGTCGTGGCGCTCAAGGCCAATCCCGGCGAAATGGCGACCGTGGGCGCCCCGCTGGTGGAATTCGAATTGGAAACGGTGGCGGCCGTCGCAGCATCGCCCGTCGCCGAGACGCCTGCCGCGCCCCAAATCGCGACAGCAGCGGTATCGAATGACGTGGCGCCCGGCATTGTGTTGGCCGCGCCTGCCGTGCGCTTGCGCGCCGCCGATCTTGGGATCGATTTGCATCGCTTGCGCGGCAGCGGACCCGGTGGTCGCGTCACCCATGGCGATCTCGACGATTTTCTCGCCGGCGGCGGCAAATCGGCCCCTCGCCAAACGCTGCGCGACGGCGTGGAAGAGATCAAGCTGATCGGGCTGCGCCGCAAGATCGCCGAAAAGATGCAGGAAGCGAAAAGGCGGATTCCGCATTTCGCTTATGTCGAGGAAATCGACATGAGCGAGATGGAAAGCCTGCGCGCCCAACTCAACGAGACGCGGCGCGGCGGTCAGCCCAAACTGACGGTGCTGCCCTTTATCATGCTGGCGCTGGTGCGCGCCCTGCCCGATTTTCCGCAGATCAACGCTCATTTCGATGATGAGGCGGGCGTGATCAAACGCTTTCAGGCCGTGCATATCGGGATTGCCACCCAAACCGATGCTGGCTTGATGGTTCCCGTTGTCCGCCATGCCGAAGCCCTCGATTTGTGGCAAGCCGCGGCTGCAGTCGCAGCAATGGCGGCCAAAGCCCGCGACGGCAGCGCCAAGCGCGATGAGTTGAGCGGCTCGACCATCACCATCACCAGTCTCGGCGCGCTCGGCGGCATCGCCTCCACACCGATTATCAATCATCCGGAAGTGGCGATTATCGGACCCAACGCCATTGTCGAGCGGCCCGTGGTGCGGGCTGGCCAGGTCGCCATTCGCAAGATGATGAATCTATCGTCCAGCTTCGATCACCGCGTGGTCGATGGCGGCGATGCAGCGCTCTTCGTCAAGCGCCTAAAGGCGCTGCTGGAACATCCAGCTCTACTTTTTATTGGCTGAGCGCACGGCAACTGGCGGCGCCGGGACGAATTCCGGCGGCTCCGGAACATGGGCATTGATGCCGTAATGGTCGTGAATGCGCGACAACTCAGCCAAAATCGCCACAGCATCGTCGTCGCTGAGATCGGCCTTAAAGACGAGACGCATGGCGCTCAAATGCACTTTCAGCGGCGCCGTTGTCGTGATCGCCTTGTCCTTCATGCCGAAGGTCAGATCGCAGAACTTCTTCACCACCGCGTCGAGCGTTTCCGATCCGAAGGTTCCCGATAGCGTCAGAAGCGGGTCGACCTGATCGAGGATTTCGCCCAGCTCAGCATCGCTGATCTGCGGGCCTGCCGAAGCCACAAGTTGTTCGAGCCGGGTGATTTCCACCGGCACCGCCTTCTCGCACTCTTCCCGCAACTCTTCGATCAAGGTCTGGGCTTCCTGGACCGCTTCTTCGCGACTGACACCACCCGGCATCGACAAGAGCTCGCCCAAGATATTCTTGACGCGAATGATCTTACACCCGCTCATTCGATTTCTACTTTCGTCGGTTTTAGGAGGTTATCGATTTCATCCTGAGACATATTCGGTTCCAGGGCCGCACCGATATCGGCAGTCATATCCGTCTTGCGCCGCCCCGCGCCATCCGGCGGGCCGGTATTCTTGAAACGCCGATCCGGCCCGATGAAATTGTCCGTTTCGATAAACGGGCGTTCGGTGCGCGCCGACCAGGCGATGTGATCGAACAGCACGTTGGGAGAGACGGGCTTGCGCACGACGATATTGGCACCGGAATCCCGCAACGTCACAACATTGGAAAACTGGGTATAGCCGGTCAGCACCACGATCGGCATGTATTTGATGTTCAACGCGGGCTGCCGCCGGATCCATTTGATGAGATCGCTGGCATGGGTGTCGGGCAGAATAGCATCGCAAATGAGCAGATCGAAATGCCCCGCGCCCAACCGCCGCTTTGCTTCTTCGCCGGATTCAATAACGATCTGCCGCGATAGCCCGAAGCCGCGCAGAATCTGACCCAGAATCTGGGTCGAATACTGATCCGCGTCGACGACCAGCGCCTCAATTTGCGTAAAATTTAGCCGTTCGACCAAGGCAATATTCCGCGCTATTCGTTCAGAAACCAGAAGTCTTCAGACGGCTCTTCTTCTTTGTGGGTGTTGTCTTCTCCCGTCACCATCGCCCGCAACCGCTCGCGGACGCTGAAGAAGGGGACATGGTGCAGAAGCTCGTTCAGTTCCACCGATTCGATCGTGCCATTGTTGATGCGGCCCGAAAGCGCGTCAATCAGGACGGCGTGCGCCTGTAGGCTTTGCGAAAACAGATCGAATTTCTGCAACAAGCGAATCGATTCATCGCTGCCGACAATCTTGCCGTGGTCGGTGAGGTTTTCGCCGAAGCGAGCGGTGTCGTGGGCCAGCTCCCGCAGTTCGCCAGCCACGGCCATTAGCAGGCGCATCGTGGTCGAGGCGTTTGCGGGTACATGGGCCATCAAAAGAACTCCACATCCACTGCTGCTGCCGTCTGCGTCTTTTTGTGAAGAGCGGTAAGTTCCTCTTCCACCAGCCGCGGCTCGGCACCCTTTACAACTGCTTGACGCGCTCGCCCGGACGCCGGTGCAAACTGAATCCGTCGAGCAAGATCACCGCCGACATCTCCACCGACGATGCTAATGCCTTCGTCGTTAAGAAACTGCCGCGCAAATGCAATATTTCGCGAGCCCACATCCGTCAGCGCGGCCACAACATTGGCCCCGCCAAAGAGTTTGGCCTCGAGCCGGCGACGGTCGCCGCCATGTTTGAGAATATCGTTGATCAAAAGCTCCATGGCGTTGATGCCATAGCAGCGTGCCGCCCGGTCACCCGAATTGCCATCCGGCAACAGAAAGTGATTCATCCCTCCGATACCGGCCGAGGAATCACGAATGCAGGCTGAGATGCAGGAGCCTAATATCGTCGTCAGCACTTCTTCCGGATCCGCGGTGACGTAAGTGTCGCCGAGGGTCAGTTGCACATGCACAAGACCATCGCGCGGATTGCGGAATTTCCGCAATGTCCGCTCGTCACTCTGCTTTGGTCTTCTGCTCGGTATGTTCACGAAAGCACACCAAATATCTGTTCGAGTTTCTGTTTCAACACCGCGACGGTGAACGGCTTGACGAGATAGTTGTTGGCGCCGAACTGCGCCGCACGCTTGACCAGATCGGCATCAGCTCTGCCGGTCAAAAGAATGAACCCCGTCGATTTGATGGTGGGATCGGCCCGCACCGCCCGCAGGAATTCGAGACCATCCATCTCCGGCATATTGAAATCGGAAAAGATGATGTGCGCCGGCTGCGCCTTCAGGGCTGCCAAAGCTTCTGGCGCTTTGGGAAATTCACGAATGTCGGTGAGGCCAATCTGCTGCAAGCAGGAGCGAACCAGCGTGCGCATGGTGAGTTGGTCGTCGACCACGATAGCTTTGATTTTAGAGGGTGACGGCATGGCGACCTGCCTTCTGACTACGTGCTTCGCAGATATTGAGAACTTCGCGTCCGATCTGATGGAGAGCGACTTGCTTTTCCACAGCTCCGACTTCCAAGGCGACGCGTGGCATGCCGTAAACGACGGAAGATGCTTCGTCCTGGCCGATTGTCGAGGCGCCCGCTTTGCGCATTGCCAGGAGACCATCGGCGCCGTCCCGGCCCATGCCGGTAAGAATAACGCCTATGGCACTGATGCCCGCCACTTTGGCCACAGAATGAAAGAGAACGTCCACAGAGGGCCTATGGCCGTTGACCGCCGTGGTCTTGCTGAGACGGCAACGCAACGTGCCTTTGCCGTGGACTTCCAAATGGGCCTCGCCACCGGGCGCCAGATAAATCTGACCGGGCGCCAAGACCGCCCCGTCACGCGCTTCACTGACACTCGGCTGACAGAGCCGGTTCAAGCGATCCGCAAAGCTGGTGGTGAAATGCGGCGGCATATGCTGGGTGATAACGGTGGCCGGACAATTCTTGGGAAAATGCGACAGCACTTCGATCAGGGCTTCGACACCGCCGGTGGATGAGCCGATTGCCACCACCATATTGGCCGGGTCGAAACTGGCTGCAGCGGGCGCCGTCGAGGGCTCGCGGCGGACGAAGGGACGAACCCGGGCTCCCGCAGCCGTGCGAACTTTTTCACAGAGTTCGCGGGCGCATTCTTCAAGATGGGCGCCCACATTGTCTGTTGGCTTGGCGAAGTAATCCACCGCACCGATTTCGAGAGCCGAAACCGTAACGTCGGCGCCGCGCTGGGTCAGGGTCGAGACCATCACCACCGGCATCGGCCGCAGACGCATGATCTTTTCGAGGAACTCCAGCCCGTTCATATTGGGCATCTCGACGTCGAGGGTGATGACGTCGGGATTCAAATCCTTGATCATCTGGCGCGCAGCCGCCGCATCAGGGGCGCCGCCAACCACTTCGATGGTCTCATCGCGCGACAACACAGCCGCCAGCAAACGCCGGATCGTGGCTGAGTCATCGACAATCAAAACGCGAACACGTTTCATCATCTTGCTCCATGCCGGCGGTAAATGGTTTGGCCAACCAAATCATAGGGATGGCTGCCGAGGATAATGCGCTCAGAATGACCGATACAAAGCGTTCCGCCCGGACGCAGCAGACCGGCAAAGCGGTCCCACACCGTGCTTTGGGTTTCGTCGTCGAAATAGATCATGACGTTTCTGCAAAAAATGATTTCAAAACGGCCCTTCATCGGCCATTCGCGCAGCAAATTCAGTTCGCGAAAACGCACCAGTTCGTGCATTTCCGGCCCGACTTCGAGCTCTGAGACGCTGCCGGGCACAGGCTTGAACCACTTGCGGCGCAGCTCCAGCGGAATGTCGCCCATCTGTGCCACCGGATAGACGCCGTTGCTGCCGCGACGCAGCATCTCGGGGTCGATGTCGGAGGCGAGGATGCGGATGTCGCGCTCGGCGGCATTCGGATCCATCCCTAAGATGGTCAGCGCGATGGAGTAGGCTTCTTCGCCGGAAGACGAACCCGCCGACCAGATGCGAATTTTACCGCCTTTTCGGGCCGCGTCCAGAAGGTCAGGCAGAACCTCTGTACGCAGATAATCGAAATGGTGGTTTTCGCGGAAGAAGCGCGTGACGTTGGTCGTCATGGCCGAGATCATCGCCTGACGCTCATCGATGCCATCGACACCCTGAACCAGCGCGCAGTAATCGCGGAAATTCCGAAGACCGATGGCCCGCAAGCGTTTGGCGAGGCGCGAATAGACGAGATTGACCTTGGTTTCGGTCAGCACAATACCCGCTTCCGAATGGACGAGTTCCGCAATCTGGCGGAAATCGTGCCAGGTAAACGGAAACTCGCCGTCGGGTACGGCTATATCGCGAGGATTTGTGCCAGTCGCCAAGACTATTCTCCGTCAGGCCGCGTGTTCGACAAGGCCGTCCATGCCACCGAAGGAAGAGGTCAGCTTGGTCATGCCAAGCAAGGTGACCATCCGTCCATCAAGCACAGCAATGCCTTCGACGTAATCATTCTGCGATTCGCGCATGACATCCGGAACCGACTGAATTTCCTGACGCGCCACCGTGAGAATGTCGGACACCGCATCGACCAGAAGACCGATCGTGCGATCACCGGAATTGACCACGATGATGACGTGCTTGGCAGTGGCATCGGTGAGACCAAGGCCGAGACGAGCCTTGAGATCGATCACCGGCAACACCATGCCGCGCAGATTGATCACGCCGCGCACATAATCGGGAACGTGCGGCAGTGCCGTGGTATCGGTCCAGCCGCGGATTTCGCGAATGGTCATGATGTCCGCGGCAAATTCCTGCCCGGTGGCAAGGAACGTGATGTACTGACGGCGTTCCTGGGCCGTATCCTTATCGCTGATGCTCATTGGCTATGCTCCTGCTGCCTGTTGATATTCGATTGGCCGGGCCACACCTTCGCGGCAGCCAGCCACAAGACCATCAATGTCGAGAATGAGGGCCACACGGCCATCGCCGAGGATGGTGGCGGCGGCGATGCCATCGATGTGGCCGATATTGGATTCGAAGCTCTTGATCACGACCTGGCGCTGCCCGATGATGCCATCCACAGCGAGCGCCATGCGGCCGATGCCTTCGCTCTCCACCAGGATGACGACACTGCTGGTGACGTCGTAATTGGCGCCGCGCACATTGAGCAGACGGCCAACACTGATCAGCGGCACATAGACCCCGCGCACATTGAGCAGCATGCCAGTCGAGCCGAAGGCGTTGATGTCCGATTGCTTGGGCAGCAGGCTTTCGACGATATGCGACAGCGGCAGGACGAAGGTCTGATCGCCGACGGCGACGATCATGCCATCGAGCACGGCCAGGGTGAGCGGCAAGGTCAGGCTGAATTTGCTGCCTTTGCCAAGCACCGAGCTGATGGTGATGCGGCCACCGAGATCATTGATGTTGCGGCGGACAACGTCCAAGCCGACGCCGCGGCCCGAGATGTTCGAGACCTGGCTGGCGGTGGAGAAGCCCGGCAGGAAAATCAGATTGTCGATTTCCTCGTCCGAGAGATTGGCGTTGGCAGCGATGACACCGCGTTCGACAGCCTTCTCACGGACCTTGGCGCGATTGATGCCGCGGCCATCGTCAGAGACTTCGATGACAATGCGCCCGCCGCGATGTTCGGCGGAGAGTTTGACCGTGCCTTCGGCCGGTTTGCCGGCAGCGATGCGGTCTTCCGGCGATTCCAAGCCATGGTCGATGGCGTTCCGGATCATGTGGGTGAGCGGCTCGCCCAAGCGTTCGATCACGGTCTTATCGACCTCGGTCGCTTCGCCTTCGATCTCGAGGTGAGCTTCTTTGCCGGTCTGGGCCGCAGTTTCGCGGACCAAGCGCGGCATGCGCTGGAACACCGATTTCACCGGCTGAGTGCGGATCGCCATAACGGCTTCCTGCAACTCGCGCAGCAGATGTTCCAATTCGCCAAGGCCGGTGCCGATGGTGCTTTGGGCCGAGGTGGTTTCCAGGATGCGCTGGCTCAGCATCGCCTGGGTGATGACGAGCTCACCGACCAGATTGACGAGACGGTCCACTTTATCGAGATCGACGCGGATCGTGCTCTTGACCACTTCGACAGCGGTCGTAGCAGCGGCGGCGGCAGGCTTTTTCTCAGCAGCGGTGGCCAAATCGACGATGACGGCGGAGGTTGGCGCGTCCGGCACCTCTTCCACCACATCTTCGACCACAACAGCGTCCGGCACGATTTCGCTGATGTCGAGATCGCAATCGCCGGAGACGAATTCAAAAACCTCTTCAATCTTCGTTCTGTCGGCACAATTGTGCAGCACGACATTCCAGGTGAAATAGGCTTGCTCGGACTCCAAGGCGATCAATTCGGGGATGGCGGACAGATCAGGCGTCACCTCGATCGCGCCGAGCATGCCGAGCTCACGGATCAAGAGGTAAGGTTCATTGGCCTTAGCATAGAGACCGGCATGGGGCGTAAAGCGGATGCGCCAAGACGGCAGCTCCGGCTCCAGCGATAGGAATGCAGGGGCTTCATCACCGATGTCGATTTGAACCGGAAAGAAAGCAAGACCGTCGAAATCCGATGGCGCGGCTTCGCCGCCGATTTCGTCTTCGTCTTCACCGCTGTGGCCAGCCAGCTTATTCAGCTCTTCCTTGACTTCAGCATCCTGAACGTCGGCACCGCCATCGCGGGCCAAGGCGACGTGATCGGACAATTTGTCCCCGGCGCGCAATAGCACCTTCACGACGTCGGGCGTCGGATTGAGCTTGTCCGAACGGATCAAGTCCATCACGTTTTCAAAGATGTGGGCAAACCCAACGAGAACTTCAAAACCGAAGGCGCCGCCGCCACCTTTGATCGAATGTACCGCGCGGAACACGGCATTGATCATTTCGGAATCGGCTTCGCCATTCTCCATGGCGATGAGGCCTTCTTCCATTGCGAGAAGCAGCTCATCACATTCTTGGAAGAATGTCTGTTTAATGGCTTCCATCGGATCCATTGGCATACGTCCTATGGTGAGACCCGACGGATCGCGGCCAGCAGTTTTTCGGGATCGAACGGTTTGACGATCCAGCCCGTGGCACCGGCATCACGCGCGCGGGTCTTTTTGGCCGGCTCGCTTTCCGTCGTCAGCACCAGGATCGGCGTCATCTTGTTGGCAGAGCCGCGGCGCACATGCTCGATGAAGCCGTAGCCGTCCATACGCGGCATATTGATGTCGGTGATGATGACGTCGACGAGCCCGGCATTTTCCAGGACCTCCACGCCATGCACGCCATCATCAGCCTGAATAACGGTATGTCCCGCGCCACTCAGCGCGAGCCGCAGCATATCGCGCATCGTGCGCGAGTCGTCGACGGTGAGGATCGTCTTGCCCATGTTATTTGCCCAACTCTAAAGCGTCCATCAACCCAAGGACCGAAACGGTCTCGCGAAAGGCTACCGAAGGATTGGCGATCACCAACGAGGCGCCGCCAGCCTTCGCAAAAGATTGCTTGCCCGCAACAAGCACTTGCAGGCAGGGAGAGGACAGCCGCTGCACCGACGAAGCATCAACCGTGACGCTCGTTCCTGCTGTGAATGACTGCATCAGCTGCTCCTTAAGCGGACCGGCATAGGTCAGGTCTGCGACAGCTGGGAGTGTCACTTGCTCGTCCATTTGTGCCCCTCTTTCATCCACCGCTGATCCTCGCTCAAAATCGTCAAAATTTTATCCATCCGGTTCACATCCGCTGCTCAAATGCGCATGCGCCGTGGTGGCAGACGAACCGCGATGCCAGCGACAAATGCCATGATCCCAATGCGATAGGACGGGCTGCGTAGATCTGTTGCTGCACCAATTTCAAAACCCCTCCCACCGGCCCGGGTATTGCGCCACAAGCCGTTGCGTGTGCTTAAGAGTGCGCTATTTCTGATACCAAGCCATTAATGAATGTACGACCGCCAGCCAAAATGCTGGCAAAGCGGGAAATTCGTCGCGTTTGTTGGCCCTTTTTGGAGCCGAAAATAACGCTTACCAAAACCTTACCACCGCGCGATTTCACCAATGTTTTCCGACTGTTGAAACCACCACTGCAGTGCCTAACTAGAGCCGTCCGATGTTCGTCTGTGCGCGGACCGTTGGTATTTGTACCTAAAGCTTTGTATTGACGATTTTGGGCCTCGGAAAAGACCGGCAACAGGGTACAAAATACGGCAGAGACCGCATGCTGTTTGCTGCACCTCATGGCCCCTACGCCCTCGCCCGCGAAACCCTAGAATTCATCCCAGTCCGAAGCCGGCATCTTGTGGGCCAGCGAACCAGAGGCCGCGCGGCGCGGACGCAAAGCCGGAGCAGGCGATTTTGTCCTTGCCGGGGCGGAACGTGCTCCAAGCGACGTGCGGCCGCTGCCGACCTCAAAATTCTGCACGAGCGCGGCAAGACCCTTGGCTTCGGCGGCCAGCGCGTGCGAGGCAGCGGTGCTCTCTTCGACCATTGCGGCATTTTGCTGCGTCATCTGGTCCATCTGATTGATGGCCATGTTGACCTCTTCGATGCCGGTCGATTGCTGCCTGGTGGCCTGCGCAATTTCGGCGACCAGTTCACTGATTTCCACAATCTCAGCGACGATCTCTTTCAGCGCTTCGCCGGACTGACCGACAAATTTGACGCCCGAGCCGACATGGGCGCTGGAAGCGTTGATCAGCGACTTGATCTCTTTGGCGGCCTGACTGGAACGCTGCGCCAGGGCGCGCACTTCGCTCGCCACCACCGCAAAGCCTTTGCCAGCATCACCCGCCCGCGCCGCCTCAACGCCCGCATTGAGGGCGAGGAGATTGGTCTGGAAGGCGATCTCGTCGATGACCCCGATGATGTCGGTGATCTGTTTTGATGACTGCTCGATTTCGCCCATGGCCGAAATCGTGGCGCCGACGACCTCGCCGCTGGCCTGAGCCGCTGTCCGGGTCTTCGCGACGACAGCACTGGCGCGGCTGGCGTTCTGGGCCGTGGCCTTCAAGGTCACGGTAATTTCTTCAAAGGCCGCGGCTGTTTCTTCCAGGCTGGCTGCCTGACTTTCGGTGCGATGCGAAAGATCGTCCGAAGCCCGCTCGATTTGCAGGGCGCCTGTCGAAATGGTGTCGATGCTGGCTACCACCGCCGAGAGGGTTTGCTGCAACTTGGGCGCTGCCTCGTTGAAATCGTCCTTGAGCTTGCTCAGCGAACCCGTGAGTTCGGTCGTTATGCGATGGGTGAGATCGCCTTGCGCCAGCGCGTTGAGGCCAACACCAATGCTGGCGACGATCAACGCTTCCTGCTGCAATTTCTCCGCCTCGATTGCATTCTGATAGGCGTAGATGGCCAGCTCCATATCGAGCAAGACCGCCTTGTTGAGCGCGGACAGCGTGAACCACAGACCGATGGGATTCCAGAAGCCGGTGATGATCGCCAAGCGCACGAGGCGATTGAGCACGAATTGGTAGCCCGCGATGTACCAGCGTGGTTCGAGGTCGATCTTCTTGTGTGCCAGACCGACGCGATAGACACCTTGGACATAGGATTGATCGAAGCGGCCGGAGAACAAGCGCTCCCAATGAGACGACTGCGCGCTTTTCAGTCGCGCTTTGTTGGCGCCGGTCAGCCTGGCCAGATGCGGCTCGGATTCCACGTGACGATAGAAATCGTCGAGAATGCCCGGCAGCGCAAGCTTGGCGATATGCCAGAAGCCGCGCAAACTCCGCCCCGTTGCATTGGTAATACCGGCGTAGCGCAGGCGGCGCTCGATATCAAAATCGGGAAGACTTCCGGCCACGTCGTGCATTGCTGCCCCTTGTTTTTTCGCCGAGTGATCGGCCGCAATCTGAATACGCATGCTTCGCGGGTCCCCACCGCGCGAGAACCAAAGTGCGTCAAATCTGATTTACAATCGGTGTAAATGGCTGCGACCGGATGGGAAAAATTTGATTTAAATTGAGTGACTTAGAACAACTCAAAGATGTGCGTAGGCCGCCATTGCGCCCTTATATCGCGGCGAAACCTCGACAATCAGCGCAACCTGTCTGAGCGCGCGAAAATTCACGCTGCGCTTTTGCCTGCGACATTGCCGACAATACTTATGCGTCAAACGCGACATTCGTTTTTATGTAAAACGCTACTTAACCCTCTTCTTCCTAGCTTGGCTGCGCGCCCCACGAGCAGCGGCTCCTTTGCCGTTGCAGGTTCGAAGCAAGGAATAGCTATGAAAGCCATCACCACGATCTTTGCCGCTGTTTTGCTGGCAGGCACGTCCAGCGCCGCTTTGGCTGCTACGCCCGACGCCCGCATTCAGTCGCTTGAAGACCAGATTCAGTCGCTCGCCAAACAGCTTCAGGATCTGAAGGCAGATGCCGCCCAGCAGCAGCAAGCTGTCCAAGCCCAGCAGGAGGCGCTTAAGAAGAGCCAAGCCGACGCGGTGGCGCAGCAAGCGGAATACAAAAAACAGCAAACCACAACGGCCAAAGCCTCTGTCACCAATGGGCGTTTGGCCGTGGCTTCGGCTGACGGCAATTTCACCGCCGCCGTGCGCGGCCTGCTTCAGGTCGATAGCGGCTATTACATGCAGCAAGGCAGCGCCACGAGCCTGCCGACAGCTTATGGCCCCGATCTGTCCAGCGGCACCAATCTGCGCCGTGTCTTTCTCGGCCTGCAAGGCAAGGTGTTCGGCGATTGGAACTACTATTTCCTCTATGATTTCGGCGGCTCCTCGGTCGAAACCCCCGGCCACATTCTTTATGCCTATCTGCAGTATGACGGGCTGGCGCCGTGGTCGTTCCGCGTCGGCGCCTATCCCGCACCGATCAATCTCGAAGATTCGACGGCCTCCGCCGATCTGATGTTCTTCGAGCGCAATTCTTCATCGAACCTGCAGCGCAATATCGCAGGTGCCGAAGGGCGCGACGGCATCAGCGTTCTTTATACCGGCGAGCGCATCTATGGAGCGCTGTCGCTGACCGGTAACAAAATTGCAGATGGCGCCAAAGCCTATGGCGCGATGGGCGGCACCGCCGTGCCCAATTACGACGAACAATCTGCTGTCTCAGGTCGCCTGGCGTATTTGCCGGTAGCGACGGATGACGCGCATTGGATCGTGGGTGTAAACGGGCTGGACGTCTTCAGCCTGCCCAATCTGGTGCCCAATGGCGCCGCCTCTCTGGCGACGGTTCCGGGCGCCACCGCGAAGGGCACGTACAGCTTTGCCGATCTGCCGGAATTTTCTGTGGACTCCAACGGCATCTCGCTGGTCAGCACCGGGGCGCTCGCTGCCAGCCATGTGACGAGCTGGGGTGTTGAGACGGCCGCCAATTACCAGAACTTTTATGGTCAGGCCGGCTATACCGGCTACGCTGTCCATCGCACGCCGATCGCCTACAATATCTATTCCGCGGTGGGCACGTTTGCGCCAGCGCCGGTGCAACCCTCGAACAACAGCTTCAGCGGCTGGTACGTGCAAGGCAGCTGGATCATCACGGGTGAAAACCGCATCTACAACCCGGCCACAGCCTCGTTCACGGGGCCGAAGGTCAGCAAGCCCCTGTCGTTGAAGGATGGCACTTGGGGCGCGCTCGAGTTTGCGGCACGCTTCAGCGATCTCAATCTGAATAGCCACAAGGATGACGCCAGCAATGTCGTCACTGCTTGGACGGCGGCGTCGCGCACCTACACTTATTATAACACGGTGCGGGGCGGTGATCAGAAGATCGTGACCCTGGCCGTCAACTGGTATCCCAACGCAGCGGTGCGCATTTCGGCGGACTATCAGTATATCGATGTCTCGCGCTTGCAGACGCCTGCTACCGTCACCACTGCCGCCACTCCGGTCCTGGCGACGCTCAATGGCGGGCAGAAGCTGAGCACCGTGGCGATGCGGTTCCAGCTGTCGCTGTAGAAACGCGTTGTCGAGATCAGCCTAGGTTGTCATCCCCGGCCGACCATCCACCGCGCTTAGCGCGGTGGATGCGAGGGGAAGGGGATCCAGGTGGTCACCGCAAGACAGTAATCTAGGCCCAGCATGAATTGCGCACGACATTGTACAGAGTGCGTGCGTTGCTACCTGGATCCCCTTCCCTTCGCATCCGCGCTTTCGCGCGCCTGCTCAGCCGGGGATGACAATCTGGCTTAAACGCCCAACTCCGTCAGAAATCGCTCGACCAAAGGGCGGTAACCGCTGCCGAAGAGGCGCAAATGCACCAGAGCTGGCCACAGGCGATAAATCGCTAAGCGTTCCTCGTGGCCGGGCTCTAATGCTCCGTAGGCAGAGAAAAAGGCCGCACCGGGATGGTCGAACATCTCGAGCATGGCGATATCGACCTCGCTATGGCCATAATAGCAGGCTGGATCGATCAGGCCGCTGACTTCCTCGCCGCGCACCAGGACATTGCCACCCCACAAATCGCCATGCAGCAAAGCGGGCACGGGCCTTTGCGGCAGACGGCTATAAAGATCACTGCACAAATGCTCCAAACGCCGCGCCAAACTGGTGCCGACGCTGCGCAAATGGCAGAGAAGACGATGCTCGGCCCAAAACAAAGGCCAATCCTCTGACCAGCGATTGGCGATAGCGACGGGGCCGAAGGCGTAATCCTCTTCCCAGCCATAGCGCGTGCCGTGGCTCGCATGGAGTTTGCGCAAGACGGCGCCCAGATCGGGCCAGACGGTGCCGACACCACCTTCCGAGGGCAGTTCGGCGAGAACCAGCGCCTCGCGGTTCACGGCATAGACTTCCGGAGCCGGAACACCGGCGTCGTGCAGCGCCTTCAACATGCGGGCTTCGGCGAGCGGCGCCGGGCCGGTCTTGACGATGGCCTCGCGGCCATCTTCCAGCACGATCCGCACCAAGGCCGAAAGCGAGCCGCCGCCAAGCGGCTGGACATGACGCAGCGCTCCTCCCATGAGCGCGGCGCCTTGTTCGGCCAAAGCGTTCACGGCGTCTCCACCAATTCTAGCGCCAGCGCCTTGGCTCCCGCGGTGACATCTGACCAGGTCACTTCAAAGCCGGACTGCGAGCCATACCAGGGATCAGCGACGGCTTGGCCCTCGCGACCTTTGACGTGATCGAGCAGAAGGCTGATCTCCGCCGTGGCATCTTCGGGGCGCAGGTCGCGCAAGGCCGCGAGATTTTCGTGGTCCAACGCGATGACATGAGTAAAGCGATAGAAATCCTCTTCGCACACTTGGCGCGCCCGATAGGCGGAGATGTCGACCCCGTGACGCCGCGCGACAGCTTGCGCCCGACGATCCGGCGGCTCGCCCGCATGCCAGCCGCCAACGCCCGCCGAATCCACTTGAACCGTCAGGCCCAAGGCAGCGGCTTCCGTGCGAAAGGCCGCTTCGGCCAAGGGCGAACGGCAGATATTGCCAAGACAAACGAACAAAACAGCCGGATTCTTCATCGCTGCGCCCAAAATAGCGGACCGTCAATACTCGAACTGATAGGACAAGCCAATGCTGTCGCCATTGTCCGTCAAGGGTGTCGAGGTGGTGGTGGTAACGGCACGCGGACCGGTGATGACCTGCGCCTGGGCCTTCAAATGCTTGGTAATATCGACTTGGACCAGGGCGCGCGTGCCGCCGGAAAGGTCCTGACGGGCGCCAACATAGACATTGCGGAAGACATATTTACCCGCCTCGATGGTGGTGGAACCCGCGCCACCACTGGCATCCTGCGTGCTGCCCACCGCGAGGCGATCGAGACCCAAGCTGCTGCGCATGATGCCGACCGGATCAAAGCCCGGGCCGCCGCTGAGCGAGGCCGCCGCTTGGGCGACGCTGGCGAGCTGCAAGGCCGAGAGGGTCTTGGCGCTCTGCTGGAACAGCAATTGGGCGAGGACCTCATCTTGCGGCAAAGGTGGTGAACTGGACAGCGCGATCCTGGGCTGCGAGGCGGTGCCGGTGATCTTCAGCGTGGCGGTGATGCCATTGGCCTGGCTTTGCGCCACCAGATCAAGGGTGGGGTCGAGGCGATGGCGCAGCGCCTGACCGTTGAAGCTGATCTGGCCGGATTGGAAAGTGAGGTTCGTCCCGGCGAGACTGAACGTGCCGCGCCGCATCGTCAGCGCGCCATCGACCTGCGGGTACGCGCTGCTGCCGCCAATCTTCAAATCGCCTTCGAATTCTGCTTCCAGGCCGCGACCCCGCACGAAGATCTGGCCCTCGGAAGCGAGCGTGAGATCCAGAGCGACAAGCGCCGAAGATGGCGGTGGCGGCGGTGGTGCGACGTTGCGCGAACGCGAGATGTTGAGGGTGGCGATCTCGCGAGGAAATTTCTCCGGGATATTGATGGTGCCGCGCTGCGCCGCGATGCGGCCGCTGAGGAGTAAGCGCTCTGACAAGTGACCCGTCAGCTTCAAATCGGCATCGACATTGGCCGTGATCAGATCGCTGGTGACGGCCCTGGCATTGCGGGCGGTGAAGCTCATATCCACCGGCATGCCTGCCCCCGCGAGATCGATGCTGCCACTGCCGCTGATGCTGCCCGGCCCGGCTTTGCCGGTGAATTTGGTGAAGCGCAGGGCGCTACCTTGGGCCTCGGCTTGCGCCGAAACTTCGGTGAGGTTGATGCCACGCGGATAATCTTGAACTTGCGCGCCCCGCAATGTCACCCCGCCCGTAACATTGGGCTTGGCCAGTGTGCCGGTGGCGGTGAGATCAACGGTGAGGGTGCCGCGGATGACCTGCCCCGCCGCGGCCAGTTCCGAGGTGAGCACGGCCAGATCAGCTTTGCCCACCGCATGCAGAGTCATGGCATGTGGCGCGGGCGGGATGTTGCCGGTCAGGGTTAGATCCGCCGCTTTGCCATCGATGAAATGGGCCGCGAAACTGAGGCCATTGGCGAAATCGATGGTGGCGGGCGCAGCGAGGGTGATGATCTGATCGCGCCATAAGCCCTGCAGATGGGTGACCGTTAGATGTTTGGCAGAGGTGTCGGCCGAAGCATCCGCGTCCACACTGAAGTGATGACCATCGGTCAAGGTGAGCGCGGTGGTGAGATTGGCGCTGAGCGCATTCGGCGGACCGTTGAGACGCAAAGCGGCTGAACCCGATACCGCGCTGGTCGTCAGCTGCGGGATGTTCAGCGTCAAGGCCAGCACCGGACTGCCGAGGGGATCGTGGATCGTGCCGCCGAGTTCAACATGGCCCAACGTGGCCGTGCCCGAAACGATGGCGTTGCCAACGAGATGAACCGTGGCGAGGCCGGGCTGCAGCTCCGTATCTGCGGCGATGGTGCCGCTGAGGGGCACGCCAGCCAAGGCGGCGATATCGGCAAGGTTCGCGACCGCCAGTTGCAAGCTGCCGCGCAGCGCAGTACCGGCAAGCGTCACCGCTCCGCCCAGACGCGCACTGCGCCACGAGCCTTCCGCTATCGACAGTTTCCAAGCATCAGCACCCGCTGGCGCGATGTCGCTGTTGAGCTTGACAGGGGCGCCATCGAAACTACCTGCGAGCCGCAACGTGGCGGCCTTCAGCTTGGGCAGACCGCTTGCTTCGGCAGCGATGGTGATGGTTTGACGCGCCATGCCTTTGGTAGCGGCGGCGGCCGTGCCGTTGAGCGTCAGTTTGGCATTGTCGACGGGCCCTTGCAGGCTACCGCGTAAGGAAAAACTGCCCGCGATTGTGGCGCTGAGACGCGAGAGATCAGTGATGCCGACATCACCGGTGAAGTCGCGACGGCCATTGCGCTGCGAACCCGAAATCTCAGCGCGGATGGCAGCGCCCTTAAGGTTGGTGCGCAGGGCAAGCGCGCCCTCGGCGCCCAGATGCGCAGTGGCCTCCAGCACGGTCTTGCCCAACAGCTTGGCGATGGCGCTGGTGCCCGTGACCGAGACCGTGCCCTTGGCGGTGAGATCGAGACCCGTAGCATTGCGGGCGAAGTCCAGCGTGGCGCTGGCATTGCCCGGTGTCTTGCTGCCGGTAAGTGGCGAGAAGCGATCCAGAGCCGGTACGGCGGCGGTGATCCGTCCACTGATGACACCCCGCGTCGCGCTGGTGCCCGTAAGATGCAGCAGCGGATGATCGAGGGCAAAGGTGACAGTGCGGGGCGGCGTGTTCAAAGCCATCTTGGCGCTGACGGCAAGCGGTGCGGTAGCGAAGAGACCGGCCTTCTCGCCCGGCAAGGTCAAACCCTCAACCGAGAGGCGCAGATTGACCTGCCCCCCTGCACCTTCCAGCGTGCCACTCAGCGCCGCCATGCGCACGCCATTGGCCGCGAGATCGCCGATGCGCAAGGTGGCCGCAATGTTGGGGGCCGAAAACGAGCCTTGGACACGGCCTTGCGCTGCGATCGACGACCAAGAGAGGTCTTTGCTCGGATGCATTTCTTGGGCGCGCGCGGAAAACGCGATGTCGGCCTGTTCTGCCGCGATGTCCATCGTGCCGTTGCCGGACACATCCATGTGATTGGCTTGGAATTTGAGCTGCACACTGTTGCGCGTGCCTTCCGCGGTGGCGCGCAGCTCTAGCGCTACCGAGCCAAGATCAGGCAGGCCGATGGCACCACCCGCCAGACCCCTGCCGGTTTCCGCAATCGAAATCGTGCCCGTCAGAATATCGTTCGCGATTGCGGCATGAATGTCGTAGCGGCCAGTAGAATCCAAGCGCTGCACGACAAGCTCGGCGGCGACATCGTGGCGTGAGGTGTAGTGCAAAGAGCCAGTGGCTGTCAGCACCGCCGCATGCCCCAGCGCGGGCGCCTTCAATTCCAGGCGGTCAATGTGCAACGCCCCGATATCGATGGTGGTTGTCGAGGTGGAAGGCGATGGGTGTGGAATCTTGCGGCGCGCCATGATCACGTTGGCAGCGCTGACACGCGTGATCGCGATGTGATCGCCGAGCGCCGAGACTGCATCCCAATCGAGGCTGACGTCTTCGATGACAAGCCAAGCACCCGCCGCATCGCGCAAGGTTACGCGGCGGGCATTGAGGTGATTGGGTAAATCGCCCGACAAACCACTGACCGCGATACGTCCGCCCGAGAGCGGCTCGATCAAGGCCTCGACCACGCCATGACCGGCAGGGGTAAAGAGGCAAAACACCAGGAAGACAAAGAAGGCGCCAAGAATGGCGGCGACGATCACCGCCGTGCGCTGCCCCCAGGATTGCCACCACGCGCCCATCAGAATGCCTGACCGATAGAGATATAAACCTCGAAAGCGTCGCCCTTGGGAACGCGCGTGACCGGCACCGCGATATCGGCGCGGATGGCGCCGATGGCGGTGTAATAGCGCGCGCCCACGCCAGCGCCGACCTGGATGCTGCCGCTGAATGGCAGGCTATCGGCGCTGGCCTGCCCAGCATCGACGAATGCCGCTACGCCGTAACTGCGCAACACGCGCTGGCGATATTCGAGCGACACCGCATCGATCGAGGAAGCGCCGGTGGGATTACCATCCGCAAAATGCGGCCCAATGGATTGATAGCGAAAGCCGCGCACGGTGCCGCTGCCACCGGCATAAAGCCTTTGGTCCGGCGGCAGATCGAAATTGGAGCCGCCTTGGATCGAGCCGATAAGGCCGCGGGCGGCGATCACCGAGCGGCCGTTATCGGACAGATCGACATAGACCGAGCCGGAGGCTTGCAGCACCGCGAAGAAGGCAGTGGTCTTGCCGCGCGATAGCGTGGGCGTGAAGGAGACCGCCGCGCGCGCACCGCTGGTGGGATCACTGAGGGGGTCTTTGAGGCCGGTGTAATCGAAGGTGCTGCTAAGTGGTCCGGCTATCAGTTCATAGGTGCGCTCGGTGCTTTCCTGCGAGACCAGATCGTGCGTCACGCTGACACCAGCCGAGGCGCTCCATTGTGGGTTCAAGCGTTTGCGCAGGAAGATGCCGAAGGTCTCGGCCGTCTGGGCGTAAGCATCCAGATGTTGCTTGATGGCATTGAGATCGGTTTCGAGATCCTGATCATCGCTGAGAAAGCGCGGCTTGATGAATTGCACGCCGAGGCTATAGCCGAGCCCCGAGGTCGCAGTGCCGCCCAGCCCAATGGTCGATGCTGTGATATTCAACTGCTCGGCACTGCCGAGAAGATTGCGATGCGACCACGAGGCTGAGACGCTACCGCCAAGGTCGGTGGAATAGGCGCCGGAAAAGGCCACGGCGTGGCGCGGCCGTTCCTGCAGTTCGAAAACCACGGGCACGGTATTGTCCGTACCCGCTTTGTCGGCCGCGCGCACCGAGACCGAAGAGAAGACACCGAGGCTGACCAGCTTGCCGCGCGCCGCTTCGATGGCACTGGGTTGATAGAGATCGCCAGGACGGATGGTGAGGGATTCGCGCACGAAGCTTTCGTTGACGCGGCCAAGGCCCTGAAACGAGAGGGCGCCGATGGTTTCGCGCGGCCCTGCTTTCAGGCGGTAGCTGATGTCGACCGCGTTGGCGGCGTCATCGGCGAAAGCGACGGGCTCGGCGACATTGGCGAAAGCATAGCCATGTTCTTGCAAAGCCGAGAGCAAGGCCGCCTGCCCGTTCAGAACATCGCCCGCCACCGCAGGATCGCCAGCGGCCACACCGACGAATTCGGCAGGCTGAAAGCCGGGTGGAATTTCACCTTCATAGGAAATCTGGCGCAGACTGTAGAGCGGGCCGCGGGCCACCGTGGTTTTGACCTCGACGGTCTGACCTTGCGGGACCTTCTCCAACAGATCGGGCAGCGTCTTGTCGGCAATGTCATGACCGGCAATGGTGATGCTGAGCTTGCCTTTGTAATAGCCCAAACTCTCCAGCACGGTCTGGAAACGGCTGGCATCGCCACGCGCCCGGTCGATCAGGGCAAAAGGTGCCGTTGGGGTCTTGGAGCGCAAGCTGATCAGCAGCGAGGCATCGCGCAGGGCTTCGTCAAGCTCGTCGTCGCCCGTGTCCGGATTGGACAGCGTATAGATCTGCGGATCGGCAGCCTTCGCCGCCGCAAACAGCAAGATAAGCGCCGCGAGAGCGGGCATCACGCGGGTAAGCACACTGCGCATAAGCGCACTTAGACTGAAAAC
>JARLIR010000254.1 GCA_031291635.1 Rhizomicrobium sp.
TGGCACTGACGCGGCGCGGCAAATTCTAGGCCTTGTGCAACAAACCGGCGAGCGCTTTGGCGCGGCCCATATCGTCGATGTGCTGCGCGGCGCCGAAACCGAAAAGATCGTGCAATGCGGGCACAACAAACTGCCAGCGCACGGCACAGGCAGCGGACGCAAGAAAGACGAATGGCGCTCTTTGATCCGTCAGTTGGTGGCCGGTGGGGTTCTGATTCACGATGTCGGCGGCTTTGGCGGGCTTTCGCTTTCCGCCGACGGCAGGGCCCTGTTGAACGGTGGAAAGACCTTTCTGGTGCGCCAACATGCGCGCTCGAGCCGCAAAGAGCGGGCAACGGCCACCACGCTCAGCCATGAAGAAGGCGATCTTCTGGCTGTGCTCAAACGTCTTCGCCTTAGCATCGCCGCCCGCCGCCACGTGCCGGCTTATCTGATTTTCTCCGATAAGACCTTGCAGGAGATGGCCCGCCAGGCGCCACGCGATTTGGATGCCTTCGCTACCATCAGTGGCGTCGGCACCTCGAAGCTGCGCGATTTCGGCAAACTCTTCATCGACGCCATCGCCTCCCATATCGAGGGCTCTGACGCCTTGCGCTAGCGTAAATTGACGGACTTGCCCCGGGCGGCGCGCTCTGTCACAGGAGGGCGATGTCCGGCTCAGATTTCACCATCGGCGGCGTCTCCATCGGTATGCGCGCCCTGATCGCGCCGATGAGCGGCGTGTCGGATCTGCCGTTCCGTCTGGCGGCGGCGCGGGCGGGGGCACGCTATGTCGTGACCGAAATGGTGGCGGCAGATGCCTTGGCGAGCGGACGGCCGGATGTGGTGCGCCGCGCCGCTGTGGAGGGCTTAGGGCTGACCGTGGTGCAGCTGGTCGGGCGTGAAGCACGCTGGATCGGACTTGGCGCCAAGATGGCCGAAGAAGCAGGCGCCGATATTATCGATATCAACATGGGCTGCCCCTCGCGCGAGGTGACCGGTGTTTTGTGCGGTGCCGCCCTGATGCGCAACCTCGATCAGGCCGAGCGCTTGATCGATGCGGCGGTGGCAGCCACCACACGGCCCGTGACGCTCAAAATGCGCCTCGGCTGGGACGATGACAGCCGCAATGCCCCAGAACTGGCAGTACGGGCGCAAAATGCCGGCGTCAAAGCCCTCACTGTCCACGCCCGCACGCGCAATCAATTCTACAAAGGCATTTGCGATTGGCACGCCGTGCGCGCGGTGAAAAGCGCTACCACCCTTCCCGTCATCGTCAACGGCGACATCATTGATGCGGTTTCGGCCCGCGAAGCCCAGAGCCAATCGGGTGCTGACGCGGTGATGATTGGGCGCGCGGCTTGCGGGCGGCCTTGGATTGCCGCGTCTATCGAACAGGCTTTAAGCAGCAACACGCCCATGGCGGAACCGGCACTGGGCGAGCGCCTTGCCATTGTGCTGGAGCATTTGGCGGACACGCTGCGCTTTTATGGCGACGGCTTCGGCCTCAAATTGTTCCGCAAGCACCTGGCCGCTTACATCGAACAGGCGCCGCTGCCGGAATCGCCGGAAGAACGGCGAGCCGCCAAGGCGCGGCTGTGCCAGCTCGAAAGCCCTCAGGCGGTGGAAGCCGCATTGAAGGAACTTTGGTATGGGCGCTGATCGCCCACCTCTAGTGTCGTCACTTGAAACGCGACCAGCTGGGCAAAGCCGAAAGCGGTGCTGATCGCGGCGTCGGTGGCATCCATGCCGCGGGCCATCAAGATACGGCCAATACGCGGACGGTTGTGACGGGCATCCACCGTGTGCCAGCTTCCATCCAAATAGACTTCGAACCAAGCCGAAAAATCCATCGGGTTGGGATCGAGCGGCACCCCAATATCGCCGAGATAGCCCGTGCAATAGCGCGCCGGAATATTCATGCAGCGACAGAAGGTGACGGCCAGATGGGCATAATCGCGGCACACCCCGACACGCTCTTCATAAGCTTCAAAAGCCGTGCGGTCATTGCGGGCAAAGCCATAGCCAAAGCTGATGCGCTCATGGGTGTAATTTAAAATGGCTTCGAGGCGCGGCCAACCTGGTGCGTACTGACCAAAGAGATCCCACGCGATCGCCATCAGGCGCTGGGTATCGCAATAGCGGCTGCCGAGCAAAAACATCAGCACGTCATCAGGCAATTCTTCCACCGGATGCTGGTAAAGACCGATGGGCAGCTGATCGGCAACGCCACTGTCGTAAATGCTGAAGTCGGCCGACAGATTGGTCTGGCCAGGCGGCAGCAACAGGCGCGTGCAGCAATTGTTGAAGCGGTCGTAATAGGTACGGACCGGCACGTAAGGAGAAACGGTCAAGATGTCGGGCGTGGCCAGATCGCCTTGTCGCTCAGGCCTGATATGCAGCAGCAACAGCATCGGTGTCGGTGCGGTGCAGGAAAACGAAATCGAATAACCCGCGCGAATGATCATTGCCAAGTCTCCATCGCAGCCGGTGTTTCGACACTGACATTCACATCCACATCCATACCGAGATAATCCTCATGCCGTCCAATGAATGACCCTGACAGGGGTACAGCCTGGGCTGGATCGCGCACCACCGCCACACGGATGAGATCGCGATTGCCGACCAGACCATTGGTGGGATCGTATTCGGCCCAGCCCCCGTGCGGGAGGAATACGCGTACCCAGGCATGCGTGTTCCCGCCGCCTTGGCGCGTCGTGCCAGAAAAATTATGCCCGGGGACGTAAAGATAGCCAGAGACAAAGCGTGCCGCCAAACCCAGCTCACGCGCTGCCTCCACCATCAACAGGGCAAAGTCGCGGCAGGTGCCTTTGCCGAGACGCAAGGTTTCGAGTGGTGATTGGGCTGGCCCTTTGAGGCGGGGAAGATAATCAAATTCCTTGTGAATGGCGCGTGTCATCGCTGCCAACACATGGGGAGCATCGGCCCGGGTCACATTGTCTAGGAAGCGGCGCGCCCAGGAGGCCAGCGCCTTGCCCTCATCGCCATGTGTCCGCAGCATCGAGGAATAAAGATCCGGAAGATCGGATTCCTGATAGGCAAAAGGATAGGAATTGCGCGCCACATCTGGCGAAAAGGGAAAATCCAGCGAGCATTCCGGCGTGTGTTCCAAACGCACGGCCGATTCAAACGACAAGCTGCTGGCCTGCTCCGAAAACCGAGCGATACCAATACAATTGCCGAAAACATCGTGAACGTAGCGCAGATCGTCCGGCGCGGGTGAGATGGTGAGCTTATATTCCAAGACGTGCTGATCAAAACTCGCACGCGGGCGAAACATGATGCGGTGCTCACCGAAAGCGACCGGCCGGGCGTAGCGGTAGCGCGTCAGGTGGCGAACTGTAACAATATCCATAAGAGAGTAAGCACTCAAAGCAGGCGTGTGGCAAACGCGCCCGAGCCCTACCGGTTCCGCATAGGAGCTACGCGTAAAAACTGCCTTTTTTGCAGGCATTTTGCGCTTATGGCGGGCGGCGGCGCACTTTGCCGCTTGCGTTGCGCCAAGGCGTGATTATGTTCCGCGGCCCTTGCGGTTCCCCGCCGGGAGACCGCAGCAATACAACTGGGAGCGAGCCCGTCTCGTCACCGATTTCGTGAGCGCATACGTCGCCTCCTCTCCGGCCGAACTTGCTGGACGCCCCGCCTCCGCCAAATTCAAGCGCAATGCGATGCTGACCATTGGCGCGCTGGGCATCGTCTATGGCGATATCGGCACCAGCCCCCTCTACGCTCTGCGCGAGTCCGCGCTGGCAGCAAGTCATCACGCTTCGCGGCACGATGCGATCATGGGCGTTACCTCGCTCATCATCTGGGCTCTTATTGTTGTGGTGACGCTGAAATACGTCTTTCTCATCATGCGCGCCGACAATGATGGTGAAGGCGGCATTCTGGCCCTGGCCTCGCTGGCGCATCGCTGTCACCGCATGAGCCGCAGGGCCAAGCAAGCCATCGGCATGGCGGCGATTTTCGGCCTCGCACTCTTTTTCGGCGACGGCATTTTAACACCAGCCATCTCGGTGCTGAGCGCCTTGGAAGGCCTCAGTGTCGAGAGCAAAGGCTTTGAGCCTTTCATCCTACCGCTCGCGCTCATCATTCTGATCGGGCTTTTCGTCTTCCAATCTCGCGGCACCGAAGTGGTCGGCAAGCTGTTCGGGCCGGTCATGGTGGTGTGGTTTTTGGTGCTGGCGATCCTCGGCTTCACCTCGATCATGGCAACGCCGCAAGTGCTGTGGGCAATCAATCCCGCTTACGGGCTGATGCTGTTCGTCGAAGAGCCGTGGACGGCCTTCGTATCGCTAGGCTCGGTGGTGCTGGCGGTCACGGGCTGTGAAACGCTTTATGCCGATATGGGCCATTTCGGCAAAGGCCCCATCCGCTTCGCTTGGCTCTGCTTCGTCTTTCCGGCGCTGGTGCTGACCTATTTTGGCCAAGGCGCCGCCATTTTGCGCGATCCGGCCAATGCCCCCATCGCCTTTTATTCGGTGGCACCGCATTGGGCCCATTATCCATTGGTGGCGCTGGCCACCGTCGCCACCATCATCGCCTCGCAGGCGGTGATCTCGGGCGTCTATTCGATCACCCGCCAAGCGGTGCAGCTTGGCCAGTTGCCGCGCATGGAAGTGCGCCACACCTCGGCGCGGGAATCCGGCCAGATCTATGTGCCGCGCATGAACACCTATCTGTGCATTGGCGTGGTGCTGGTCGTGCTGATCTTCCGCACCTCCAACGCGCTGGCAGCGGCTTACGGCATCGCGGTTACCGGTGTGATGGGACTTTCCACCGTGCTGGTGGGCATTGTCGCCATCAAGCAATGGCATTGGTCGCCGAAGCTCGTGATTCCGCTGTTCGGTCTCTTGGCGCTGGTCGATTTGGCCTTTTTGGCTTCCAATGCGTTGAAGATTTTCGATGGCGGCTGGCTGCCGCTGTTCATGGCCTTTTGCGTCTTTGCCGTGATGGATACCTGGCGGCGGGGCAAACGCGCCCAAGCCGATCGCCATCGCGATTTGGCGGTGCCGCTGTCGAGCTTCCTGCTCAACGTCGACCGCATTCCGGTCCGCGTGCAAGGCACTGGCGTCTTCCTGACACCGCGGCCAGATTCGGTGCCGGGGGCCCTGCTGCATAATCTGAAGCACAACAAAGTGCTGCATGAACGCATCTTGATTGTCACTGTGCAGGTCGCCGAGGTCCCGGTGGTGGCGCCCGAAAAGCGGCTGACAGTCGAAAAGCTCGGCAAAGGCTTTTACGGCGTGCAGATCCGCCACGGCTTTTTCGAGGCCCCCGACCTGCCCAAGGCTTTGCAGGAGGCACGCAAGTTCGGCCTCGCCGTGGAGCCGGAAACCACCAGCTATTTCCTCGGCCGCGATACCATCGTCGAAGCGGACAATCCGGTCTTGGGCAAAGCCCGGCTGTGGCTTTACACGTGGCTGTCCATGAGCGCCCTGGCGCCAGCGCGCTTCTATCGCCTGCCAGCCAACCGCGTCGTGGAAATGGGCGCCCAGATAGCCCTGTAGGGGCGCCAGCCTGGCGCCCCTCTTAACAAACGCCTTAGCGTCGGCCACCGACCTCATCGAGGTGCTTGAGCAGGTCCTTGGGGTCTTCGTAGACGCGCACAGCGCCGGAGCGTTCCAGCTCGTCTTGACCATAGCCGCCAGAGAGCAAGCCCACGCCGAGCGCGCGGCAGCGGCGGGAGGCCAGCATGTCCCAGATCGAATCACCGACGACGATGCAATTCTCGATCGGCTGACCAAGCTTTTCGGCCGCGGTCAGGAAAAGATCGGGATCAGGTTTGGCGTACCGCACCATATCGCGGGTGATGACGACATTCTTTTCCATGTCGATGCCGAGGGCGTCGAGATTGGGTTTGGCCGTCTCCAGCCGCCCAGAGGTGGCAATCGCCCAAGGGATACCGGCATCGGTCAGCGCCGCCAGCAGATCCTTGGCGCCCGGCAGGGGTTTAACCATGTGAACGATACGGTTATAGGCGGCGGCATGGCGCTCGCGCAGGCGACTTAGCAGTTCCGGGGTAATCGAAAGCCCGGTTTCCCGCAGGAACTGATCCACGAAAAGCCCGCCGCTCATGCCGATCTTGCGGTGAATGCGCCAGACCGACAGGTCAACACCCTCGCCATCGAGCGCCTCGGCCCAGGCCAGAACGTGCTGGTAGACGCTATCGACCAGCGTGCCGTCGAGATCGAAAAGAAAGACAGATTGAATATGCATGGGTCACCTTGATCTTGTCTTTGCCGCACCGAGAGCTGGATGCGCAGGGAATGTGGGCGCCGGTCCTAAGCGGACGGGCTCGCACTGTGCCACCGAACTGCGCCAGTCCTGTGTACGGTCCGGCCGCCCGTGCGACAAATTCGTCACCGGCTTGGCCTTACTTGCTACACTGCACTAAAATTCCACGTCAGGGAACGGTCACAAAGAACGTCGAAACAGGGGGAGTAAATCATGCGGGTTTCCCGATTGACCATTTTGGCCTTGGTAGCAGCTTTCGTTGTGGCAGGGCCTAGCGTGCAGAATAGTGCATGGGCGGCCTCGCCACACGAGATGGGCGATGAAGCAGAAATTGCCGCTCTCGACCTCGAGGCTCAAGGCAAGCTCGACGATGCCATCGTCAAACATCGCGAAGCCCTCAAGCTGGTGCCGAACAGCAAGGCTTTCAAAGAAAACGCCGCGCGGACGCTGAACTCCGCCGCCATCGCCAAACATGATGCCAACGATGACAAAACGGCTATTGCTTATCTCGAAGAAGCGCTGGTGTTGGTGCCGAGCTTCAAGCAGGCCAAAGAAAATCTCGCGCTGATCAAAGTGGTGTCGCTCAACATCGAGGGCGTCAAACTGCTCAAGAGCGGTGATTTTCCCAACGCCGCCGCCAAGTTCTCCGAGGTTCTGGCGCTGCAAGCCGATAACAAAGCCGCCAAAATCAACCTGGATGTAGCCCAGGCGCAGATGTTGCTGAAGGACGATCCGGCTGGCGCGGCGCTCAAGCTGCAGGATGCCGTCACACTCGATCCGACACGGCAGTTCCTCAAGGACAAGCTCGCCGAAGCCCAAGCCGCCGCTGACGCCAAAGCCGCTGCCGAGGCCAAAGCGAAGAAATAGGCTGCGTTTCTTGATTCAAACGAAAAGCCCTCGCCTTTCGGCGAGGGCTTTTTTGGGGCTTGCGTGCGGCGAGGCTTAGAGCTTGTAAGCCTTCTTCGGCAGCTCATAGGCGAGCTCCACGGCAAGTTCTGCCGCTTCTTCTTCATCGAGGCGCTTGGTGGCGACCAGTTCGGCCAGATAGACGCAATCCATACGGCGGGCGACATCGTGACGGGCCGGAATCGACAGGAAGGCGCGCGTATCATCGTTGAAGCCGGCGGTGTTGTAGAAGCCGGCAGTTTCCGTGCAGTTGCGGCGGAAGCGCATCATGCCTTCTGGCGAATCGTGGAACCACCACGCCGGTCCCAGCGTCAGGCAGGGATAGTGACCCGCCAGCGGCGCCAATTCACGAGCGTAGTTCGATTCATCCAGCGTGAAGAGCAGGATGGTGAGGTCTTTGCGGTTACCGACCTTGTCGAGCAAGGGCTTCAAGCTGTCCACATAGGAGACACGCTGGGGAATATCAGCGCCCCGGTCGAGACCATAACCGGCATAAAGTTGCGCGTTGTGATTGCGGAAGGAGCCAGGGTGAATCTGCATGGTCATGCCATCTTCGCAGGACATCAGCGCCATCTCGGTCAGCATCTGGCCGCGGAAGAGTTCGGCCTCTGCCGACGTCATGCTGCCCTTTAATGCCTTATCGAGCAGGGCTTGGCATTCGACTGTCGACAAATCCGCCGTCAGCGGCGTGGGATGACCATGATCGGTGGCCGTGGCCCCGCCCATTTCGCGGAAATATTTGCGGCGGGCCTGGAGCGCGCTGAGGTAGCCCTTCCAACTCGCCACGTTTTCATGGGTCAGCTCGGCAAGCTCGGCCATATTTGCGGCAAAGCCATCGGCCTCGGGATTGACGACGCCATCGGGGCGGAAGGTGGTGATGACGCGGCCGTCCCACTCCTGCTTGATCTTCTGATGATGCACGAGGGGATCATTCGCCCCTTCGGTGGTCGCCAATAGTTCAATGTTGAAGCGCTTAAACAAGGCGCGCGGCTTGAACTCCGGCTGGGCCAGCTTTTCCTTGATCACATCGTAATAGTGATCGGCGGTCTCCGCCTCGAGGCGGACCTCGATGCCGAACACCGTCGAGAAAGCGTGATCGAGCCAGGTGCGCGAAGGCGTGCCGCGAAACAGGTAATAATGCTCAGCGAACAGCTTCCACGCTTTGCGGCGGTCAGGCTCGGCCGTGCCGCCCTTCGCTGCCATGCCCAATTGGGCAAAAGAGATGCCCTGGCTGTAGAGCATGCGCAGGACGTAATGGTCCGGCCACAGGAAAAGGGAGGTGGCGTCCTCGAAGGGGGCGTCATTGGCGAACCAGGACGGATCGGTGTGGCCGTGCGGCGAGATAATCGGGAGCTTTTCGACCGTCTCAAACAGGCGGCGAGCAATGTTACCGGTATCTTTATCGGCCTGGAAGAAGCGATCGGGATGCGGAAGCAGAGGCTTTGACATGGAGATTTCCTGGGGGTCTGGAGCTGTAACGTAATCAGCCCGCACTGAGAATGTCTATCGGGCGAAACGCCAATGCGCTTCGCGTTGTGCGCGAAAGGCTGCTACCATCAGGGGCAGATTGAAGGTGCATGGACCGATTCGTGCGGCGAACGTTGTTCCCCTTGGCTTATACGCCAGTCAGGGCCCTCGCAGGGCGTGCGGTTGTCGCATGGCGCCCCTGTGAGCACCGGATTGCTTCGCGGGCCGAGCGGCCTGCAATTTCAGACATCTACTCTGCCGCAACGGCAGAATTTTGGCGCAAAATGTCCGCCGCGCTCACCCTAGGCAAACGACAGGGATACCTGGGCCCACCTGTCCCGCAATGAGCCGTTGGTATTACTGACCAGCCGCTCGAGTGCAGGCTGAAACGCCAAAGCTGATATGTGCTTCTTTCATGACAGATTCTTTTTAACAGCAATTGCGTCGCCGCTTACTGAACGCCAAGCAGCGCAGCGCCTGCAAAGCCCCGGCAATCGGCAATAGCGGAATCCCTCGTATTACAAAATAGCCAAACACTTCAACAGGATCGGGCTCGTTTTGGCACGGCTTTGGCGGCCCCTAACCTTGCTAGGGCGACTGAGAAGACACAGCTTATCGCGACTATCGCGGATTCTCATGCGCTTACCCCTTGAAGGTCGGGGGGTGAAACCCGATATTCGGGGTGACGCTGCACCGTTACGATCTTCGGCAGCGTAGCGGAGCGGGACCGGGCAATGCGGCAGCAATTTTTCAGCGTGATGATGTTGGCTGTGCTGGCGGCCGGGTGCACGACAAGCAAGGATCCGGAGGCTATCGCCCAGAACGATCCTTATGAGCCCACCAACCGCGCGATATTCAACCTCAACACCAAGATCGACAATGCCGTCGCCAAGCCGATCGCGAAATTTTACAACCACGCGGTTCCGCAAAACGCCCGCACGGGTGTGCACAATTTTCTCACCAATCTCGGCAAGCCGGTGACCTTCGGCAACGATCTTCTGCAGGGTGAAGTCGAACGGGCCGGGCAGACGGTTTATCGCTTTACCGTCAACACCACGCTCGGCATCGGCGGTCTTGTCGATGTGGCGAGCATGATTGGCATTCCCGAACACGACGAAGATTTTGGCCAGACGCTCGGAACTTATGGCGTCGGCGAAGGCCCGTATCTGGTGGTGCCATTCATGGGCCCCAATCCGCCGCGTGATCTCTTCGGCAATGTGGTGGACATTTTCATGGACCCCACCACCTACATCACCTTCCACGGCTCTGACACTTGGTATGCCGTGCGCTCTGGTGTTTCGGTGCTCGATCTGCGAGCCCGCAATGTCGACACGCTGGAGCAGATCGAACGCTCCTCGATCGATATGTACGGCTCGACGCGCAGCCTCTACCGTCAATACCGCAATTCCGAGATCAACAACGGCAAGCCCAGCACCGACGACAGCGATACGCCGGATTTTTGAGCGAGACAGCGTGCAAGGAACAAAGGCCCGCTCGCGCGGGCCTTTTTGTTAGTCTATTCCGCAGCATCCGGAATGGGATCGCCCAAGAGCCGCGCATAGAAGCGGTTCCAGCGCTTGCTGGCCCAGAGCCTAAAGCCATCCATGTAGAGATAGATCACCGGCGTCGTGTACAGCGTCAGCACTTGGCTGACGAGCAACCCACCGACGATGGCAATGCCGAGCGGCTGGCGCATCTCCGAACCCGTACCAAAGCCGAAAGCGAGCGGCAGAGCGCCCAGAATGGCGGCGAAGGTCGTCATCATGATCGGGCGGAAACGCAAGAGACAGGCTTCAAAAATCGCGTCGTGTGGCGACAGCCCGCGGCGGCGTTCCGCATCGAGGGCGAAATCGACCATCATGATGGCGTTTTTCTTCACGATGCCGATCAAGAGAATGATGCCGATGAAGGATATGATGTTGAGGTCGATGGTATCATCGAATTTGCGCGCGAAGAGAATGGCGATCAAGGCGCCCAGCCCGGCCGAAGGCAAGGTCGAGATAATCGTCAGCGGATGGATCAGACTCTCATAGAGCACGCCAAGCACGATAAAGACCGTGATGACCGCGGCCAGGACCAGAAGCGGTTCATTCGAGAAATTCTGTTGGAACAAACGGGCATTGCCGCCGAACTCACCATGGACCGTGGCGGGCACATTGATGTCGGCCATGGTGCGGTTGATGGCGGCGACCGCTTCGCCCAAGGTTTTGCCCTTGGCCAGGTTGAACGAAATCGTGGTGGCAACGAAGGGACCTTGATGGGCGATGGAAAGCGGCGTCAGGCCAGGACCAAAGCTGGTGAAGGTCGACAGTGGCACCATCGTCTCCTTGGAGGTGGAGAGCGATGACGCCGTAGAGGCCGAACCGCCCACCGTGGAGACCAGCGCGTTAAGCTGCTGATTGCGGCGCGAATCGCTGGAGGCATCACTGGTGGCGGTCGCGGTGCCGGCCGCGGTCGACGCCGCCGTGCTGGACACCGTGCTGGCAACTGCTGCCGTGGACTGGCTGCCCGACACTGCGCCGCCCGAGGTCGAGACATAGATGTCTTTCAGCGTCTCCGGGCTCTGCCAGAAGGCGGGCGCCACGCCCATCACGACATGATACTGGTTCATGTCCTCATATATGGTCGAGACTTGGCGCTGACCGAAGGCATCGTACAGGGTCGAGGAAATTTGGCTGGTGGAAACGCCGAGGCGCGAAGCGGTGGCGCGGTCGATCTGAACCTGGACTTCGAGCCCCGCATCCTGACGGTCCGAATTGACGTCCTCGAATTCGGGCTCGTTGGTCAGCGCATCGACAATCTTCGGCGCCCATTTGTCGAGATCGGCAATGTTATCGCCGAGCAGCGAGTATTGATAAAAGGAATCGCTGGAGCGGCCGCCAGTGCGGAAGGTGCGGGCGCCATTCAAACTGATGCGCGCCCCGGCAATGCCGGTCAGTTTCTTGCGCAACACATCGACGACCGCGTCGGTCTGCATATGATTGAGGCGCTGGTTGAGCGGCTTCAGTTGGATGAAGACGTTGGCCGAGTTGACGCTGCCGCCGCGCGGTCCACCGCCGCCGCCACCGGTGAAACCGACCACGCTCTGCACCGAGGGGTCTTTGGCGATGATGACGACGAAGCTCTTGAACTTCTGCTCCATCAGCTGGAAGGAAATCGATTGATCGGCGCGGATGTTGCCCTGAATCTGGCCGGTATCTTCGGCAGGAATCAGCCCGAACGGCATCTGCGTATAAAAGAATGCGGTGAGCACCACGGTCGCAAAGAAGGCCAGCACCAAAATCAGGGGATGGCGCAGCGCGCTGGTGAGCGAGCGCGTGTAGAAGGCCTGCATCCCGTTGAAGGCGCGCTCGGACTGCCGCAACAGCCAATTCTGCCGTCCGGCGCCGCGCTTGAGATCGAGATGACCGCACAACATGGCCGTGGTGGTGAGCGAAATCACCAGCGAAATCGCCACCGACGCCGCCAGCACCACCGCGAATTCCTGGAACAGACTGCCAATCGGCCCGCCCATGAACAGAATCGGGATGAAGACGGCAATCAGCGACAGGCTCATGGACAGAACGGTGAAGCCCACTTCGGCTGTGCCGGTCAGCGCCGCCTGCATCCGCGGCATGCCCGCCTCGATATGGCGGGTGACGTTTTCCAGCACCACGATGGCGTCATCCACAACGAAACCGGTGGCGACGGTGAGCGCCATCAGCGACAGCACATCGAGGGTGTAGTGGCAGAGGTACATAACGCCAAAGGTACCAAGGATCGACAGCGGCACCGCCACAGAGGGAATGATGGTCGCCCGTCCGTTGCGCAAGAATAAGTAGACCACCAGCATCACCAAGAGCACGGCGATGCCCATGGTGATCTGCACATCCGTCACCGAAGCGCGGATGGAGGTGGTGCGGTCATTGGCGATATCGAGGTGAATGGCTGGCGGTAGCGAAGCTTGCAGCTGGGGCAAGACCGCTTTCACATTATCGACCGTCTCGATGATGTTGGCGCCAGGCTGGCGCGTCAGGATCACCAGCACCGCCGGTTTGCCATTGGCCATGCCGAGATTGCGCACATCTTCGACGCCGTCGCTGACATCAGCAATATCGCCGACGCGAACCGCCGCGCCATTGCGATAGGCCACGATCAAGCTGCGGAAATCATCGGCTTTGCGGGCTTGGTCATTGACATAAACTTGATAGCGCTTGACCCCGTCTTCCAGCGAGCCTTTGGGCGCATTGGCGTTGGCCGCACTCAAGGCGGCGCGCACGGTCTCGAGCCCGATACCATATTTGAACAGCGCCCGCGGATTGATGTCCACGCGCACCGCCGGCAGCGACGAGCCGCTGATCTGGACTTGGCCAATGCCGCCCACCTGAGACAGTTTTTGCGACAGGATGGTGGAGGCTGAATCGTAAATCTGACCCGGTGTCAGGGTGTCGGAGGTCAGCGCCAGAATCATCACCGGCTGGTCCGCCGGATTGATCTTGCGATAAGTCGGATTGGAGCGTAGCGCCGCGGGAAGATCGACGCGGGCGGCCACGATAGCGGCCTGCACGTCACGCGCGGCACCATCGATGTCGCGGCTCATATCGAATTGCAAGGTGACGCGCGAGGTGCCCGTCGAACTCGACGAGGTCATCTCGTTAACGCCCGCGATGGTGCCGAGATGGCGTTCCAAGGGCGTCGCCACGCTGGTCGACATGATTTCGGGGCTGGCCCCAGGCATGCTCGCCGAAACGAAAATGACCGGCATATCCACGCTAGGCAGCGGTGCTACCGCGAGCAGGAAATACGCCACCGCCCCCGCCAGCGCCAACCCCATGGTGAGGAGCGTGGTGGCGACCGGGCGCTCGATAAAGGGGCGGCTCAGATTCATGACTGGACCGCTCCAGGCTCCGCCTTGCCGCGCCAGCGCCGCACCCGCTGCACCGTTTCATCGAAATAGATGTAGATGACCGGTGTGGTGAAGAGCGTCAGCATCTGACTGACCATCAGGCCGCCAACGATGGCAAGGCCAAGCGGATGGCGCAGTTCGGAACCGGTGCCCGAGCCGATCATCAAAGGCAGCGCGCCAAACATGGCCGCCACCGTCGTCATCATGATGGGGCGGAAGCGCAGCAACGCGGCTTGATAGATCGCTTCGCGCGCGGTCTTACCCTCATGGCGTTCGGCTTCGAGGGCAAAGTCGATCATCATGATGGCGTTCTTCTTGACGATGCCGATCAGAAGAATGATGCCGATGATCGAGACGATGTTGAGATCGTTGCCGGTGATCATCAATGCCAGCAAGGCGCCGATACCTGCCGATGGCAGGGTCGAGAGGATCGTTACCGGGTGGATGAAGCTCTCATAGAGGACACCGAGCACGATATAGACGGTGACGATGGCCGCGAAGATGAGCAGGATTTCGTTGCCCAGAGTCGATTGGAAGGCCAGCGCCGAACCCTGGAAACTTGTGTTGATGCTGGCGGGCAGGCCGGCATCGACTTGCGCCCGCTTGACCGCCTCGACTGCAGAACCGAGCGATGCGCCCGGCGCCAGATCGAAGGACAGGCTCGAGGCGGGAAACTGCCCGAGATGATCATTTTCCAGCGGCGCCAGACGTTCTTCCACTCGCGCCAGGGCCGACAATGGTACCTGGCCGCCGCCGGAGGAGGGCAGATAGATGCCGCTTAGCGCCGACAAGGATTTCTGTTCCGGCCCGCCCGATTCCAGAATGACGCGATACTGGTTCGATTGGGTGAAGATGGTCGAAATAATGCGCTGGCCGAAAGCATCATAAAGCGCGTTGTCGATAGTGGCTGAGGTGATGCCGAAACGCGCCGCGGTGTCGCGATCGACCGTTATGTAAGCGGACAAGCCCTTATCCAGGAAGCTGGTCGAGACATTGGTGATCTCAGGCTGCTTCTGCAGCTCGCTGATCAGTCGCGGCACCCACTGATTGAGCACCGCAGTGGAAGCATCCTCGAGCACGAATTGATACTGCGCCCGGCTGACCGTGGCATCGATCGTGAGGTCTTGCACCGGCTGCAGATAAAGCGAGACGCCGGTAACGCGTTTGCTGGCCTCGGCGAGGCGCGCCAAGATCACAGCGAAGCTCGAACCACGATCACTCTTGGGCTTCAGATTGATCAGGAAGCGGCCGCTGTTGAGTGTGGTGTTGGTGCCATCGACGCCGATAAAGGAGGACAGACCCGCCACGTCGGGGTCTTTCAGAATCTCCGTCGCCAGTGCCGTCTGACGCTTGCTCATTTCGGGGAAGGAGACGGTGGGCCCCGCCTGACTGATGCCCTGCACCAGCCCGGTATCCTGCAAGGGGAAGAAGCCTTTGGAGATCACCGCATACATGAAGATGGTGAGGACCAGGGTGCCCACGGCCACCAGCAGCGTTGCCTTCTGGTGGTCGAGGACAAACAGCAGGCCGCGGTCATAGGCGCTGACCAGCTTGTTGTAATAAGCTTCCGATTTACGGGCGACGAGGCCCATCTCACGCGCTTCATGGCGATGGCGCAACAACTTGGCGCAGAGCATCGGCACCAGGGTCAAAGACACCACCGCCGAAATCAGGATGGTGATGGCCAGCGTCATGGCAAATTCGCGGAACAGCCGCCCCACCACTTCCTGCATGAAGAGCAGCGGAATCAGCACCGCGATCAGCGAAATCGTCAGCGACACGATGGTGAAGCCGATTTCGCCCGAGCCCTTCATGGCGGCGTCGTAAGGCGAATCGCCCTGCTCGAGATAACGCGAGATGTTCTCGATCATCACAATGGCGTCGTCGACGACGAAGCCGGAGGCGATAGTCAGCGCCATCAGCGACAGGTTGTTGAGCGAATACCCGAAGAGATACATCGCGGCAAAACTGCCGACGATGGAAAGCGGCACCGAGAGCGACGGGATGAAAGTGGCGGAGAGGTTGCGCAGGAAGACGAA
>JARLIR010000042.1 GCA_031291635.1 Rhizomicrobium sp.
GCAGCTGGTTACGCGGCGGCGCAGCTCGATCCGACCAAAGTCGGGCAGGGTGCGGACAGCGGCATTGTGCCGATCAATGTCGGTATCGATCCGAACAACAACAACCTCTACGGCACGTTCGGCAACATGTCGTACTACAACGAGAACCGCTTCTACGACGCGCGCGAACGCTTCATCGCCGATTGGCTGGCGGCCAAGTACGACTATAGCGACAATCTCAAGTTCAACGCGACGGTCGCGGCCTCGGGCAGCTTTGGCTTCATCTCGGACAACCGCATCGTGCTGCAATCTTACGGCAACACGGTTACCTTTGACCGTCGTCCCAATCTTAAGTTGCCGGTCATCACCACGACGACCGATATGACCAAGGCGTCGAGCTTCTCCAATCCCAGCGCCAATATCGGTTATCGCAAGGAATCCGATCGCGGCCTCAACTTCCGCTTGGGTAGCGAATACACCACCGATGTCGGTCTCGGCTTCATCAACAAGATCGACGCCAAGCTGGGGGCGGCCTTCGAGAGCCAGCAGAAGGGCAATGACCAGAAGACGGCAGATTCGGCCTTCAGCAACACGGTCTTTGCCAATGGCTACAAGCTGGCGCAGATGCCGATTGGGATGTACACGGTCAACCACATCACCCAGTCGAACTGTTTGTTCTGCGATCAGAACAATGCGGGCATGCCGACCAACTGGCTGACGGTGCCGCGCGCCTTCATGTACTCGCTCAACCCGAACGGTGTTTCCGCCTCGACTGCCTCGGTTCTCGGCGGCTTGTTTGGTGTAACCGAAGCGGTGAAGAGCGCCTATCTTGAAGTCTCCACTGACGGCGAAGTGCTGGGGCGGCCGTTCCGCATCAACACTGGCCTGCGTTTCGCCAAGACCAACCTGTATGGCTTTAACTACTACAAGACCACGCAGATGAAAATTCATAGCGGCTATAACGACCTACTGCCGTCGCTGAATTTGTCCTACGAGCCCACCGATGACGTCGTGCTCCGTGCCTCGGTTGGCAAGACCATTACGCGCCCGTCCCTCACCTCAATCGCGGGCGGCACGACCATTCCGAACGCCTTCAACAAGAATGCCAATTCGGGCAATCCGGGTCTGCGGCCCTTGCGTGCCACCAATGTGGATCTCGGGGCGGAATGGTATTTTGCGCCGCAGTCGGTGCTGTCGCTCGGCGTCTTCTATAAGCAGCTGAATGGACTGGTCGC
>JARLIR010000255.1 GCA_031291635.1 Rhizomicrobium sp.
AAACAACCGTCTCGACGAGCTTCTGCCATGGACCTGGGCCGAAAACCTCTTCCCGCAACAACGCGCCGCGTGAATCAACGCAGCTCAATCTTCCTGCCAAAGTCAACATCGCCGTCAAAGGGTGCCGGTAAATCGCTCACGGCTAAACGTAGCGCCCGCACGCAATGCTATCGTTCAAAAATGAACAGAGCTAAGGCAAATGGGCAGTGGCAATTGCCGTATAGCTGCATTGCAGTCAGGCCGTTCTTCATAGTCGACGTATCCTGCCCTCTTCAAAAACATTGAGATCGGCCGGTCTAGCGAGCGGATAGACGCCGACTCGTTTTGGTCGAACAGCGTCAGCTGCCGCGCCGCCCCTTTGACCCGCAGCTGATGTGGCTAATCGATTCCTCAGCCTTCATCTTCATCTGGCGTAAGGCTCCAGGTACTGCCGTAGCTCCGCACCTAGGCAGCGAATCTGCGTGAGTTGAAATCTGAGCCCCCGCAGAGCCCCGGGAAATTGAGCCTTGCTCTATTTTTCCATAAGTCATTGAAAGTATTGGTGCCGACTACAGGACTCGAACCTGTGACCCCCTGATTACAAATCAGGTGCTCTACCAACTGAGCTAAGCCGGCGGGATTCCGAAAAACGGGGCCCCGCAATACGACGCTTGGGCGGCGGGTGCAACGGGGCTGTGCGCGTGATTTTGGGGGCGGTCAGAGGCGGGCTGGCCGGGGCAGGGTGCGGCTCTGGGCACGCTGTGTCGCGGCGGGGCCTGTAATCTCGCCAAGCGATGGCTTATGTAGGGGCTCTCTTTCCCTCCGGTCCATTCAAGCGGCAGACATGACACGCTATCTCATCACCAGTGCGCTTCCTTATATCAATGGCGTCAAGCACTTAGGTAATCTCGTCGGCTCCATGTTGCCGGCCGATCTCTATGCCCGCTACCGCCGCGCCAAGGGCGACGAGACGCTCTTCATCTGCGCCACCGACGAGCATGGCACCCCGGCCGAGCTCGCCGCGCTGGATGCCGGACAGGATGTCGCCACCTATTGTGCCGAGCAGCATGAGGTCCAGCGGGCCCTGGGCGAGGGCTTCAACCTCTCTTGGGATTACTTTGGTCGCTCCTCCAGCCCTCAGAATCGCGATCTCACCCAACACCTGGCGCGGGTGTTATGGGCCAATGGCCACTTGGAGGTCCGCACCACCAAGCAGGTCTATTCCCACGCCGAGAAACGCTTCCTGCCCGACCGTTACGTCATCGGCACCTGTCCGCATTGCGGTTATGACCGTGCTCGTGGCGACCAGTGCGAGAATTGCACCCGCGTGCTCGACCCCACTGATCTGATCAAGCCGCGCTCGGCGCTTTCCGGCTCCAGCGAGATCGAAATCCGCGACAGCGCCCATCTCTTCCTCAAGCAATCAACCTTCGTCGAGCCCTTGCGTGCCTGGATCGACAGCCACGAAAAAGATTGGCCGAACCTCGTACTCTCCATCGCCCGCAAATGGCTGGATGAGGGGCTGAACGACCGTGGCATCACCCGCGATCTCGAATGGGGCGTGCCGGTGCCGGACGATATCGGCGACGGGCTGATGAAGGGCAAAGTCTTCTATGTTTGGTTCGATGCCCCCATCGAATATATCGGTGCTACCAAGGAATGGTCCGATGCGGCAGGCAAGCCCGACAGCGAATGGCAGAAATGGTGGCGGCCGGAAAAACAGACGGACGTCAGCTATGTCGAGTTCATGGCGAAAGACAATGTGCCGTTCCACACCGTCGGCTTTCCCATCACCATCATGGGCTCGGGCGAGAATTGGAAGCTGGTCGACCGCATCAAAGGCTTTAACTGGCTGACCTATTACGGCGGCAAGTTCTCCACTTCGCAAAAGCGCGGCATCTTCATGGATAAGGCGCTGGAGCTGGTGCCTGCCGATTATTGGCGCTGGTGGCTGATGGCCAATGCGCCGGAAGGCGCCGATAGCTCCTTCACCTGGGAGCATTTCGCTTCGGTAGTGAACAAGGACATGGCCGACGTACTAGGCAATTTCGTCAACCGCGTCACCAAATTCACTGTGGCGCGCTTTGATGGCAAAGTGCCGGGCGAGGGCGAATATGGCGAGGAAGAAAAGGCGCTGATCGCCGAGCTTGATAAGCGCATCGCGGCCTATGCCGGCTATCTCGAAGAGATCGAGTTCCGCAAAGCCCTCGCTGAGTTGCGCGCCATTTGGGTGGCGGGCAATGAATACCTCACCAAGGCCGCGCCCTGGACGCATGTGAAGACCGATCGCGTCAAAGCGGCGGTCGGCGTTCGCATGGGGCTAAACTTGGTGCATCTGTTCGGCCATTTGTCCTGGCCAGTGATCCCGGCCTCCGCCAAGGCGGTGCATGAAGCGATCATGACGGCCCCCGACATTATTCCGTGGCCGGATCAACCTATGGCGCAGTTCCTTGATCAACTCGAAGCGGGCCACGAGATCCATCCCCCGGAAGTGCTCTTCGCCAAGATCACCGAAGAGCAACTCGCAGATTGGAAAACCCGCTTCGGCGGCGAGGACGTGGGCTAAAAGCTCACCTCCGTATGCGGTTTCGCATTACCCCACCTCGTCATGGCCGGGCTAGACCCGGCCATGACGTGACGCAGTCTGTTCAAACGGTGACATGGAGGGCCGTTACGTGGGGTGGCCGTGACGGGAAAACGGGAAGGTTGCGGCGCTCGGCAACCCCGTCCTAGACCCCGAACCAGCGCTCGTTTTCCCCGGTATCATCGGAGGCCACGCCTGTGGCCATCTCATAGATTGTGGCGCCCAGAATGCCATCGCCGTGCGCACCGTCATTAGCCAGCGGCAGGATGATGCGTTCACCAGAACCGATGCGTTCGAAATGTTCAAACACTTTGCCGTCGCCGCGATAGAGCGCGGGTTCCGCAATCACACGCCGCGCCCTGGAATAGAGCCGGTCATAATCGTGGCCAGGATAGAGCTCTTTCATAGGCGTGCCGCGAAAGCTCTTGCCGAACACGGCTTCGATGACATTGCCCGCCAGCCTGCCGGTGAAAAGCTCCGTAACCGGATCGTATTTGTAGACCCAGACCAGTTTGAGTTGGGCGGCGATGTGGGAGGGCTGGATGTCGTGCCACGACGGCATCGGCTTTTGCCCGCGCGCTTCCTGCCAGTGATTGGCGACGGCCTTCAGCGGCTCAGCCGAGATCGCGGCAAAAAAATCGGTAAAGCTCATGGCAAAGTCCCCGCGTCGGACATCCGATTTCGCGAGTCTCATCAATAGCACTATTGCAGTCGGCGTGCTTTGGCTTTGAATGGCTTTTGCACAGCCCTATTCTGCCGCCAACCGCTCCCAGCCTTCGCGCGTCAGCGCTTCCATCGGGCGGAAGCGGGATTTGTAGCCCATTTTGCTGCTGCCACGGACCCAATAGCCGAGATAAACATGGGGCAGGGCGCGGCGGCGCGTCTCTTCGATGTGATCGAGGATCATGAAGGTTCCCAGGCTGCGGGACTCTTCGCCGGGATGGAAAAAGCTGTAAACCATCGACAGGCCGTCACGCAGGCCATCGGTCAAGGCACAGGCCACCAGACGCCCGTGTTCGGAGCCGTCGGGCTCGCGGTATTCGATGATATGGGTATCGACCGGGGTTTCCTCGACCATCGCCACATAATCGAATAGCCCCATATCCGACATGCCGCCGCCGGAGTGGCGAGAATCGAGATAGGTGCGCAGCAGGGCAAATTGCTCGCGTGTGGCTTCGGGCGGCACCACGCTGCGGATCAGATCGCCATTGCGGCGCTGCACGCGGCGCTGATTGCGCGAGATGGCGAATTCCTCAGCAATGATGCGCACGGACACACAGGCCGTACAGGCATCGCAAGCGGGGCGATAGGCGATGGTTTGGCTGCGGCGGAAGCCGGAATGGGTCAGCGCTTCATTCAGGGGTTGGGCCAAGCCACCGCTCAGCCGCGCGAAAACCTTACGCTCGGTCTTGCCGGGCAAATATGGGCATGGCCCCCCCGGCGTTAGAAAAAACTGTGGTACGCGCGCTGTTTTTTGGTCAGTCACCGTCCGTCACCCGGCCTGTGCAACCAGACTATGACAGGCCAACCGGCTCGCGCGCCAGTCTTACGGCACGATAAATCCACCGCTGGTTAAATTCTTCGCGGACGGGCCAGCCTTACAGGTGCCCACCGATGGGGGCGGGCGGGGCTTCGCGCATCAAGGTGATGGACAGGCGCCGATTGGCCGAGGCGTTGGGGTCTTCAGGCAGCAGGGGTTCGGCCCCGGCCTTCCCAGCGACCTCATAAACGCGGTCGGAACTGAGGCCCGCGGCAGCCAGAATGGCGCGGCCAGCATTGGCGCGCTGGGCCGAGAGTTCCCAATTGGTCATGCCGTTGGGACCAGAGAAGGACTTGCCCTCGGTATGTCCGGCGATGGAGACGCGGTTAGGCAGGCGGTCGATCACCTTGGCAATGGTCTCAAGAAGTTTGCGGGTATAGGGCATCGGCGCCGCCGTTCCTTGCTGGAACATCGGCCGTCCATCTTGGTCGACGAGTTGGATGCGCATGCCTTCCGGTGTTTGATCGACGACCACTTGTTTGGACAGCGCGGAGATGTCGGGATTGTCGGCAATCGCTTGATGAATGGCTTCCGCGGCATGGGCGAAATCGCCATTTTGCGTCGAGGTACTGGCGTTCTGGCCGTCGGGATTGTTGGCTTGAGCGTCGCTGCTGCTGCCGTCGGAATTGGTCGCGCCGCCTTGGCTGACACCGTTCTGGGTGGATTTTTCGGTCGTGTTCTTGGAGGCCGGGCTGTTCTTTTGGAACATCGAGGCGGCACCACCAGCACGTGCCGATTCCTGACCCATGACCTTGCCGCCGAGCACGCCGCCTGAACCGCTGACGGTCTGGGCAATGCTCTGGGGCGCGAAATAGTCAGCGATACCGCGCTTTTGTTCTGGGGTTGTTGTATTGATCAGCCACATTAAGAGAAAGAAGGCCATCATCGCGGTCACGAAGTCCGCGTAGGCCACTTTCCAGGCGCCGCCATGGTGGCCGGCCTCAATTTTCTTGATGCGTTTGATGACGATCGGCTGGTCTGCCAATGTCTGTCCCCTTAGAAAACCCAATTACCCGGCCGGGTCTGATATTCGGCCTTTGCGCCGCCTCGAACCTCGCCTAACGTCTTGCAGCATGCCTTAGGCGCATTAACCGAAGCTTTCATCGCGGGCACTTCATGGATTTCGATACCGTATCTTTCCGCAAAGCCTTGGGTTGTTTTCCCACGGGCATCGCCGTCGTGACGGCGGGCGAGGGGGCAGAGGCCAAAGGAATTACAGTCAATTCCTTCACCTCGGTGTCGCTCAAGCCGCCTTTGGTGCTGTGGTGCTTGGGCAAGAATTCGAGCCGTTACGAGATATTTACCAAACCCGTCGATTTCACCATCAGCATTCTGAGTGAGGCCGAACGCGCCATCTCAACCCAGCTCGCCAGCGGTCCAGACTGTTCGCTGACCGGCTTGCCGCTCGTGGAAATGCAGAATGGTGCGCCAGGCATCGCTGGTGCCCTGACCATCTTGGAATGCCAACGCGAGACGATCCACGACGCGGGCGACCACATCATCATCCTGGCCAGCGTCCTGCGCTTCACCAGCCGCGAAGACGGCGCCCCGCTCGTCTACTTCCGCGGCCGCTATGGCGCGCTGATGGGGTGAATATATCTAGCCTCCCCTTGTGGGGAGGTTAGAACGCACTTTAATTCTCCGCCTGCTTCTGCAATCCGCTCAAATATCCCAGCACGTCCGTATCCGGCGCCACGGGCACACCGATGCTGCTGCGGCCCATCTCGTCGAGGGAAAAGTCCATTCGCGCGTCGTAGCGGCGCTCGATCTGATTGCGCAGGGGCTGTTCCGCCGCATACCAGTTCGCTTTCACCGCATCGTCTTTGCAGATGGAAAGCTCCGCATCGCTGGCGCCCCAGCGCCGTTCGGGGCAATGATAAGGATCAAAGGACAGCGCAAACAGCCGCTGCCGCACGTCCTCGAAAGACAAGCGCATCATGCTGCCGTCGCTTTTGCGATAAGCGACAGAGCAGCTTTCGCTATTGCGGCGATAGATTTTGCTGATGTCACCCGCCAGATCCTCGCCCTGATAGTGCAGATGGCGCGTGTCGTGCGCTGCCTGCAGTTCGACAAAGCGCTGAACAGTGTCGCGCAAATGTTTGAATTCAGTCTTCAAACGGGCATCGCGCGAGGGCGTGGAATAGAACTCCCAATCGCCTTCGCTGCCGTAGATATTGCGCGGGAGCCGGGCAGGGTGCGCCCGCCCTGCGAGCGGTTGCGCCAGGGCCACGGCGGCGGCGCGATATTGCAGGTCGGAACAAACGGATCGCGTCATCTCCTCAACGTCTTTGAGAGGATCGAAGATCAGCTTGCCGCCCGCCAGCCGCGCTCGCACGAAGTCATAATAATCCAGCGTCTCGCCGCCAATGTTGAAAGCCCCGCTGGCCCAGTTTTCTTCCTTTGGCGCTTTGCCCGTGCCGTAAAATTGCTCGCGCGAGAAATCGGCGATTTCACTGTTGCGGGCGGGCACAATCACGCCGCCGCGCCACGTCCCATCGGCTTGTTTTTCGCCATGGACGAGGCGCAACGGCCGCCAATTCTTGAACCCCGCTCCTTGCGAAGGCCTCGTCCGGGCGAAGCGCACATCGAAGGTGATGGTGGTCAGGCTGAAATCGGTATGGGCGTCGAAGGAATGGATTTGCCCGTCTGGATCAATTTTGTAGACGATAGCAACATGCCCTGCGGGATCATACACCATGGTTTCAGGGTGGATCGAAGCGGGGGCGATGGCAGGACTATAGAAATCGGGGGCGAGCGGTCCGTCGATGTCGGGGTGGATGCGATAGCTGGCTGACGAGACCGCGCTGCGAATTTGGGCGATCACCTGCATCCCGGAGAAGCGTCCTCCCGGCACATCACGCCGTGACGTAGGGCGGTTGCCACTATGCGAGTAGCGGATGTCGTCGCCACTGCCGTCACGCGGTGCCACCGCATCGACATAAGAAAACGGCAAGCCGCGTTTCCAGGCATAATAGAAGCGCAGCACATAGGGCAGCTCGGCGCAGTCAGCTTCAAAATGGCGTGCGACGGGTTCGCTGGCGGAATAGGGATTGGCGGCGCTGTGCAGGCATTCATTGAGCGAAGCGCAATCCGATTCGCCCAGCGCCGTGATGAAGGTCTGGTAGCCGTGCTCGTCGTCGTCCGTCCAATGATCATTGTGGATGACGTAGAGACTGGAATCGGCCGCGTGCATCGCGCCAAACGCGAAGAGACAGACAAGGCCAGCAATAAAGGCCCACATTCCCCCGCTGCGTACCAGTCTCATCATCAGTAGAGCCTAGCGCGAGAGTGCGGGTTATCAACAGAGCCGCGTAAAATAAGCGCCTTCGCTGTGCCTTGGCGGCAACGAAACGCTGCCGAACAGGCGCTGTCACATTTACTTCACTCAGTCGTCACCGACCTGTCGTCCCCCCCTGTAATTTCTCCGCCCGGGCAAAGGAGCCGCCGGGCGGGGTATTGCTGCGACGCGGGCTTTTTCCCTGGGATTAATTTTGAGAGGGTTCCTATGAAGGGGAAGTCAGCCTTATTGGCAGGCGTGGCCGCGATCGCACTGATTGCGAGCGCTCAGGCCGGTTATGCAGCGAAGAAAACGTCCGACGCCACGTCCGACACGCCCGCCACCACTGCGGCGACACCGGCTGGCCCGACCAACGCGGAACTCGCGGCCCGCATCCAGGCGCTGGAAGACGCGCTGCAGACGGACGAATCCAAGGCGCAAGGCGAACATACTCGCCTGTCGACTCTGGAACAGAATTTCAACTACACGACCTGGACGTTCGATAACGGCCGCCCGGTTGTGAACAGCGGCGACGGCCGTTTCTCCATGGCCTTCCGCGTTCGCTTCCAGGCCGACTATGCGTCGTTCCTGCAGGACGATCCGCGCGCTGCGACCAACACCGCGCAGTTCAAGGATCTGTCGAACGGCGCTGCCGTCCGTCGCGCCTTCTTTGGCGTCGAAGGCAAAGCCTTCAACGATTTCTGGTATGAATTCCGTTATAATGGCGGTGGCGGCGGTGGTGCCGAAGCTGGTGATCCGTTGGTCTCGATCGCCCGCGTTGCCTATACCGGCATTCCCCATTTCCGTATCAACCTCGGCGTGATCGAACCCGCGTTGATGTTGGAAGGCACGACCTCTTCAGGCCAGCTCATGTTCCTCGAGCGCCCTGAGATCGAAAACATTGCCCTCGACTCCTTCGGCGCGGCTGATGCCCGTCGCGGTATCGAAGTCGCGTTCCAGTATGACAACATGGTCCTGCCGGGCGACAACTTCATCTGGACGGCGGCTTACACTGGCGCCAAGACGACGGCTGCTGGCGCGAGTGCCACCGGTCACGGCAATGGCGGCGACGAACAATCTCAGTTCCTCAGCCATCTGTCCTATCGCTTCTGGAGCGACGGCGCGTCGAACGCCCTCGTTGGCTTCGATTACTCGACCGCCCTCTTCACCGGCGGCACGGTTACCTCGATCGCCTTCCAGGATCGTCCGGAAATCCGCGTTGACGGTACCCGTTTGATTGGTGCCACGCTGGGTACCAATGAATCGCTTGGCTGCAAGAACGCGACCTCGGGCTTCATTTCTTGCCATGCCACTATGCTGTCGGCCCATGCGGCGGGTAACATCGAGAACTTCTATCTCGGTGCCGAATACACCAACTTCCGCGATGACCGTTACAACGCCACGACACTGGTTTTTGATCATCCCCAATTCTCGGGTTACATGGTCGAAGGTTCGTGGATTCTCACGGGCGAGACCAAGGGCTATTCTGTGAACGCGACCAATAACGAAATCGGTGGCTACGGCTCACCGAAGGTTGCCTCGCCGTTCTCGCTGGCAGGCGACTCCTGGGGTGCCTTCGAATTGGTGGCTCGTTACAGCTTCACCAATCTTGATTGGAACCGTGGTACTGCCACCTATGGCGTTGCTGGCGGCCGTGAAGGTATCGTCGACCTCGGCTTGAACTGGTATCTGAACAACGAAGTGAAGATTCAGCTCCATGACTCCATCGTGCACGTCAACAAGCTGAATGCTGCAGCCGGTGTGACGCAAATCGGTCAGGATCTGAACATCGTCGGCATCCGCCTCCAGTTCTCCAATTAATTTCCACGAGAGGAACCAATATGAACGTCTCTCTGAAGTCTGTGATGACCGCGATTGCCGGCCTTGCGTCGGTAGCGGTGATTGCGACCGGTGCGCTTGCCGCCAATATTAATGGCGCCGGCGCCTCCTTCCCCTATCCGATCTACTCCAAGTGGGCCGGCGCCTATCAGGGCGTCAGCGGCACGGGCCTGAACTACAATTCGATCGGCTCTGGCGGCGGTATCGCCCAGATCAAAGCCAAGACCGTAACCTTCGGTGCCACCGATGCGCCGCTGAAGAAGGCTGACCTCGACAAGTTCGGTCTGGCCCAGTTCCCCACCGTGATCGGCGGCGTTGTGCCTGTCGTGAACGTGCCGGGTGTTGCTCCTGGCCAGCTGATCCTGGACGGTAAGGTCCTCGCCGACATCTTCCAGGGCACCATCGCCCGTTGGGACGATCCGGCCATTAAGGCGCTGAACCCCGGTCTGGCGCTGCCGTCCAAGGCGATTTCGGTTGTCCATCGCGCCGACGCTTCGGGCACCAGCTTTGTGTTCACCACCTACCTGTCGCGCGTCAGCGCCGAATGGTCCAAGAGCGTCGGTGCTGCCACCGCCGTTGATTGGCCGGTCGGTATCGGCGCCAAGGGCAATGAAGGCGTCGCCGGTAACGTGGCCCAGACTTCGGGCGCCATCGGTTATGTCGAATATGCCTATGCCAAACAGAACCACCTCAAGCACACCCGCATGCTCAACAAGGACGGCAAGACGGTTTCACCCTCTTCCGACACCTTCAAGGCCGCTGCGGACAAGGCCGATTGGGCTGGCGCTGCCAACAATGGCTTCTACATCATCCTCGTGGACCAGCCCGGCGCCAATGCCTGGCCGATCACGGCGACGACCTACATCCTCGTCTACAAGAAACCGACAGACATCGCCGGTACGGCCGAGACCTTGAAGTTCTTCAAGTGGGCCTATGCCAATGGCGGTCCCGCCGCGCTCAGCCTCGACTATGTCCCGCTGCCGGCGGTTGCCACCCAGGCGATCGAAGCCAGCTGGGGTCAGATCCAGGTAAAGTAACACTCCACAGCGGGGGGTAGTACGGAGGGGCGGTCTGCGGGCCGCCCCTTCTGCGTTTTGGATCTACTGGACCGTGGGAGTCGTCCAGCGCCAACCCAATCGTCATGCTTGGGCTCGACCTGGCCACTCCTGCGTTTGGAACAGAGGGGTTGCTCATTCGTCAACAGTAATAAGTGCTTACACCTTGCTCTCGTTGCGTAATCTGCCTTTTTTCGGTCCCAAGTAAGGAATCATCAAGGCAGCTTACGATCTCTGCCGTTATCATCTTGAATGTTATTATAAGCATGCTTATCTGTTCCGCAGGACGGATGATCATGGACAAAACCCTCAATAACGACTTGCCTTTTGTGCTCCACGACGTGGCGCGGCTGATGCGTAACCGCTTCGACCAGCGCGCCCGCGACTGGGGCATGACGCGAGCTCAATGCGTTACCCTGATCAAGCTGGAGTGCCGCCCTGGCCTGTCGCAGACCGAGCTGGCGGCAATTTTGGAGGTCGAACCCATCACGGTCGCCCGCCTAATTGATCGGCTGGAAGCCAGCGGAATGGTCGAGCGGCGCCCCGATGCCACCGACCGGCGCATGCACCGCCTCCATCTTTTGCCGGCATCGACGCCGATCCTGGCGGAAATCGACAAATATCGTGAGGCCGGTGTGGCCCAGCTCCGCGAGGCCGTTGCCCCGGATGACTGGGCGACCGCCTTGCGCGTTCTTCTTCAGATTAAGGAAACGCTGGTGACCGAGGGTCTCGGTACGGCGTCAGGAGAGTAGACCATGGATGTTCGCGCCCAATCGACCGCAGGTTATTATGCAGCCCCCCGCAGCCGTGCTTGGCTCTCCGCCCTGTGGGAGGACAAACAGCGCTTTCGCCGCGTCTTGATGATCGGCGGTGTCGCTGTGGTTGCTGTTGTCGCTCTCAGCGCCTGGCTGAGTGCCGGACGTTATGTCGGCACCGACGATTCCTATGTCCGCGCCGCCAAGCTGATGGTCTCCCCGGATATCTCCGGGCTGGTCAAGACGGTTGATGTCCACGAAGGCCAGCATGTGAAGCAGGGGCAGGTGCTCTTCACCATCGACCCGCACCCCTTCGAGATTGCCGTGGCCAACACCAAAGCCGCGCTGGATGCCGCGCGTCTGGACGTCTTGTCATCGGAATCCGCGTATCAAAGCCTTGTGGCCCAAGTGGCGGCGCAGCAGAGCCAAGTCAAACTGGCGCAAAGCACTTACAACCGCTATCTGGCGCTAGCGCATTCCAATGCCATCGCACCTCAGACCTTGGATCAAGCGCATATGACCTTGACCTCGGCGCAGGCGAATTTGGCCGCGGTGCAGCAGAACGCCACCACCCAACTCGACAAGATCTTGGGCAATCCAAACCTGCCGCCCGAGCGCGCCCCGGCCTATATGCAGGCCAAAGCCGCTTACGACGAAGCCCAGCGCCAGCTTAGTCACACCGTCGTCCGTGCGCCTTTTGAGGGCGACGTCGCCGAGGTGGATTCGTTGCAGCCTGGCACGCTGGTGATCTCAGCCCTGTCCTCCTTCTCGACCACCAGTGCGGTGGGCTTGGTTTCGAACAGCAATTTGTGGATCGAAGCCAATATGAAGGAAACCGATCTCACCCATGTGCGTGTCGGCCAGCCGGTCGATGTCACGGTCGATACTTATCCGGACCAGACTTGGAAGTGCCATGTCGATGCCATCAGCCGGGCTTCGGCCAGCGCCTTCTCGGCCCTGCCGTCGGAAAACGCGTCGAGCAATTGGGTCAAGGTTGTCCAGCGTATTCCGCTGCGCGTGGTCTGCGATACCAAGCCCTCCGATCCGCCGCTGCGCGCCGGTATGAGCGCTGTGGTTAGCATCGATACGGGCATGCGCCGTTGGAGCCGCATCCTGGCGGGCCAGTAAACCGCCATGTCCCCAGCACCCGTGCGTCACGGTACCAGTCACGAGCACTACACCAAAGCCCAGCTGATCATCGTGGTGATGTGCTCGATGGCCGGCACCTTGATGCAGGCCCTCGACACCACGATTGCCAATGTGGCGCTGCCTTATATGCGCGGCAGCCTCTCGGCTTCGCAGGATCAGATAACCTGGGTTCTGACCTCCTATATCGTGGCGGCCGCCATCATGACGGCGCCGGTGGGTTGGCTTGCCAATCGTTTTGGCAAGAAGAACGTGCTGCTGGCGTCGATGGTCGGCTTCACCGTCGCTTCGATGCTGTGCGGCGCCGCCACTGACCTCACCGAAATTGTTCTCTTCCGTCTTTTGCAAGGCGTCTTCGGCGCCGCTCTGGCACCGCTGTCGCAATCGGTGATGATCGATCTTTATCCGATCGAGAAGCGCGCCCAGGTGATGGCGATCTGGGGCATCGGCATCATGCTGGGCCCGATCTTGGGCCCGACCCTGGGTGGTTACCTCACCGATGCCTATAGCTGGCGCTGGGTGTTTTACGTCAACGTTCCCTTCGGTATTGCGGCGACGCTGGGCTTGTGGGTGGTGTTCAAAGATACCAGCCGCAATGAAGGCCTGAAATTCGACTGGTCCGGCTTTACGTTCATGGCTGTGGCGATGGGCTCGTTGCAGCTGATGCTCGACCGCGGTGAAACCAAAGACTGGTTCTCATCGCTCGAAATCATCACCTACGCGGTCCTGACCGTGCTGGGACTCTACCTTTTCCTGATCCATCTCTTCATGGGCAAGGCGCCGTTCCTGCCACGCAAGATGTTTGCCGACCGCAATTTCTCTTCGGCGCAAATCGTGATGTTCGTGGTCGGCGCGGTGCTGCTGGCATCATCGGCACTGATGCCGCCCTATCTGCAGACACTCGGCGGTTATTCGGTATTGCAAACGGGTTTGCTGCTCGGACCACGTGGTTTCGGCACCATTGCGGCGATGGCACTGGTGGGGCGCATCGCCAACAGAACGGATCCGCGCGTGCTGATGACCATCGGCGTCACCTGCGTGGCTTGGTCGCTTTGGCAGATGGCGCAGTGGTCGCCCTCGATTGATTTCTGGGAATTGCTCTATGTTTCGATCGTGCAGGGTTTTGGTTTCGGCATGGTCTTCGTGCCGCTCAATCTGGTCGCCTTCGCTACCTTGCCGGGGCATTATCGCACCGATGGCAGCGCTTTCATGAATCTCGTGCGCAACGTCGGCAGTGCCATCGGCGTTTCGGTTAGCACCACCATTCTGACCAACAGCATGCAGGCCATTCGCTCCGACTTGGTTGGCAAAGCATCTCTTTTCAACCGCAGTCTCGGTGTCAATGCGGAGTCGCTTTACTACAATCTACAGCTTCCCTTCGGGCAAGCTGGCTTTAACGGTCTGATTAGCTTGCGGGCAGCAATTGCTGCTTATGCAAATGATTTTCTCTTCATGTTCTATCTCACGCTGATAATGTATCCTCTGATATGGCTGATGAAACGTCCGTCTTTCACGACCGCAAGCCGCCCACCAGCTGCCGCTGTGGAGTAGAAGCCGCAGCAATCGCGGGCATGAAGACGGTTTCTGTGTTATGGTTGGGATCGTGGTCCAGCCATAATTTGGCCCAGTGCCAAGCGCTCGATCCACGGTCCGTGGCGATGCCAAGGGAACTAGCAAGCCTGTTCGCCCATTAAAATGGCAAGAGGCAAAGGCAATTACATCATGGATGTTGAAACTGCTGGCCCGAAACGGCCCTATCACCACGGAGATTTGCGCAACGCTTTGCTTGATGCGGCGCGCACGATCCTCGAAGAAGAGTCCTTGGCAGCGCTCAGTTTACGGGCGGTGGCGCGCAAGGCTGGCGTCAGCCATGCCGCGCCTTACCGACATTTTCCCAATCACGAGGCTTTGCTGGTCGAGCTGGCATCCGAAGGCTTTACGGAACTGCGGACCGAGATTGTAGAAGCCGCCGCGCTGCCTGGCGAAGAGGCCGATCGTATCGCCGCCATTGGTGCCGCTTATATGCGTTTCGTGGCGCGCCGTCCGGCTTTGGCGCGGCTGATGTTCGGGCCGCAATTGCCCAACCGCGAAAATTTTCCGGTTTTGGCCCAATCCGCAGATGGTATTGGTGAGGAAATCGGCAAAGCCTTGCATAACTCCGCCCTAGGGCTCGCCGTCTGGGCCGCCGTGCATGGCCTCGCCATGCTAGTGCTCGAGAACGTCATCGATCTTGGCCAACGCCGCTCCGGCCTCGATGTCCTGCCGTCCCGCGCCGAAATCCTGCTGCGCAGCCTCTTTTCGGTGCCGACGGATTAAACCAAACTTACTCATCGTCATGGCCGGGCTTGAACCGGCCATGAGGGATTAAGAAAACGTCGGCGCTGTCAGCGCTATTTGCTGTCGCCTGTGGGAACCGGCTCGTTGATCACCCAAATCGTCTTGGCACCGCTGTTGCGCAGCAGCACGACGGCTTTGGCGACGGCTTCCATGGTCTCGCCGCGCGGCGCGCGGATGCTGAAACCGGCGTCCGGATGCTCGCTCTGGATTTGCGCCACTTTGACTTTCAGCCGCTCGGTGCTGTCGAACAGTGCGCCGTCGATCCGTATCGTGCCATCCACCATCACGGCCACGGGCACCGCGTATTTCTCCGCTTCCGCTACCGGCCAATAGGTGCGGAACAGATAATAGCCATAGCCGGCGGTGATCAGGATTAGCAGGGCCAGCACGGCGTATTTCAGGCGGCCGGCGAACAGGCGGGGATTGGACATCATTACTCTCTACAGCAGTTGCGCGTGGCTGCGCACGTAATCGATATTGACCTCGTTTTTCCAGACCAACCAGCCGGTGGTGGCGTGGGTGACGTCGCCGCTAGTGTTATCGTCGTCGCCGCTCGCGCCTTGGGTATAGCCATACAGACTGTCGGTCGTCGGCATCAACGGGCGGCCGGGAAGGGCAATTTCGCCTTTGACCAGATCGGCGAGATTGCCAGATTTCAGCACCCAGCCACCGCCATCGATCCGCGCCAGCCGGTCCGGCGCGAAGGCCAGGGTCAAAAGATAAAGCTTCATGGTACCCAGCGCGGCTTCCTCGGCTTGGCCCATGGCCGCACCCTTAAATTTGCCGAAACCGTGGCCATAGGTGATCCAGCGGTCGTCGCCTTCCCATAGGGTGTGAAAGGCGGCCTTGCTCATGGGCACCAGCAAGCCATGGCCGAAATCGACTTTCGCTGGATTGCCGGGGATTAGCTTGGGCCGCGGTCCAGCCTTCAAGACTTTGTACAGGGTGTCGGCTTCCACCGCGGCTGCGCTCGCCGCCAAAGCGGCCAACCCGATCAAACAGTTCCGTCTCGTGCTCATCATTATCCCCCTGCGAGTTCTCAACCGGCGCGCAAAAGCCTTGCTGCTTCCAACGCGAAATAGGTCAGGACTCCGTCGGCCCCGGCGCGCTTAAAACCCATCAGGGCTTCGATGATGACGCGATTGCGGTCGAGGAAGCCGCGCTCAATGGCGGCCATCAGCATCGAATACTCGCCGGAGACTTGGTAGGCATAGGTCGGCATGGCGAATTCGTCTTTCACCCGCCGCACGATATCGAGATAGGGCATGCCCGGTTTGACCATCACCATGTCGGCGCCTTCGGCGATATCGAGCGCCACTTCACGCAACGCCTCGTCGCTATTGGCCGGATCCATCTGGTAGGTGCGCTTGTCGCCGGTCAGCGCTTTGGCCGAGCCCACCGCGTCGCGGAACGGACCATAAAAGGCCGATGCATATTTCGCGGCATAGGCCATCAAGAGCGTGTTCTTGTGCCCGGCCTTTTCTAGTGCGCCGCGCAGGGCGCCGATACGACCATCCATCATATCGGATGGCGCGATGATATCGCAGCCCGCTTCCACCTGGACCAAGGTCTGTTTGATCAGGACTTCGATGGTCTCGTCATTGACGACATAGCCGTCCACCAGTAGGCCGTCATGGCCATGGCTGGTGTAGGGATCGAGCGCCACGTCGCAGAGCACACCGATTCCGGGCGCCGCTTTCTTGATCGCGCGCACGGCGCGGCAGACGAGGTTGTCGGGATTATAGGCTTCGCTGGCGTCTTCGTTCTTTAGCGCCGGGTTGGTGAAGGGGAAGAGGGCGATCACCGGAATGCCGAGCGCTGCAGCTTCCACCGCCGCCTCCGCCGCCAGATCGACCGACAACCGGTCCACACCGGGCATCGCTGCCACCGGCACGCGCTTGTTCTCACCGTCCACCACGAAGAGCGGCCAGATCAGGTCGCTGGCAGAAAGCGCGTTCTCGGCCACCAGAGCACGGGACCAGGGTTGGGCGCGCAGGCGGCGCATGCGAGTGGCGGGAAAATGAGGCATGGCGGAGACTTCTCAACAGAAAATGGGTGAGGCGAGTGCTTTGCGTGACACCAGTATAAGCCGCAATGGCGCTGCGGCAATCGCCGGATGCCGTGCTAAACTAGGCCCGCAGCTGCGCTGAGTTGCATGAATTCGGCTTTATGGGCCAGGGGTCGCAGGGGCCTTCACGGTCTTGTGGCTTGGCCTTTGCTGCGGCTTACTACCAATCGTCGCCTCGGGGCGGACGCAGGAAATGGACCAAGTGTGCAGGGGAAGACAAGCCAGTGACGAGTGAGCCGGAAATTCTATTCGAAAACCGCGGTGCGGTTGGTCTGATCACCCTCAACCGGCCCAAGGCCCTGAATGCGCTGACCCTGGGCATGGTCAATGCGATGCAGGCCAAGCTTGAGGAATGGGCTACCGACCCGCAAGTCGCCACCGTGGTCCTGCGCGGGGCGGGCGAGAAGGCTTTTTGCGCGGGTGCCGATATCCGTGCCGTGCGTGAATCGGGCCTCACCGGTACCAGCTACGCGCTCGATTTCTTCCGCACCGAATACAAGCTCAACGCCTATATCAAACGCTATCCCAAGCCCTATCTCTCACTGATCCACGGTATCTGCATGGGCGGCGGGCTTGGCATCTCCGTTCATGGCAAGTTTCGCGTCGCAGGGTCTTCGGCGGTGTTCGCCATGCCGGAGACGGGCATTGGTTTCTTCCCCGACGTCGGCGCCAGCTATTTTCTCTCACGCCTAGGCGGGCAGGTCGGCCTCTATCTCGGTCTCACCGGGGCGCGCGTGAAGGCAGCGGATGGCCTCTATCTCAAACTCGCCACCCATTGGGTGCCGTCGGAATATTGGGATGCCTTTGTCGATGCTTTGGCCTCGGGCGATGAGCCGGCCGATGTGCTGACCGAAATGGCGCGCGATCTGCTTCCCAGCGCGCCGATTTCCGATCGCCGCGAAGAGATCGATGCGATTTTCAAAAGCTCCTCGGTGGGCGATATCTTGGCGATGCTCGATCAGGACGAGATCGATGACGAATGGAGCAGCGAGACCGCCGCTCTGATGCGCCGCCGCTCGCCGACCTCGCTGAACCTCACCTACAACGAAATCCGCTCGGGCAAGACGCTGAGCTTTGAAGACTGCATGCGCATGGAATTCCGTATGGCCACGCGCATTCTTCAGGGCAAGGATTTCTATGAAGGCGTCCGCTCTGTCATCGTCGACAAGGACAATGCGCCCAAATGGAGCCCGGCGAATCTCTCCGATGTCAGTGACGACGAAATCCACGCCTATTTCGCGCCCCTGGAGCAGGAATTGGAGCTGTAATTCTAAGGGACGTCGTTTTCTCTCATTGCCATGGCCGGGCTCGACCCGGCCATCCCGTCCGATTCGGGAAAATCAGTGTTTTCCTGGATGGCCGCCTCGAGAGCGGCCATGACGGGACACGTAAATGCCTCCGCAAATTGGAAGACGCACCACAACTGTGCCGTGCTGGGACGGTGCTTTTACACTTTGTTTGCCGCGTGCAGAATTTGCCGCGACATAGGTACTACACAGGCCGTGTTTGCCGCGTGTTCTCGGCAAGTTTTACCGGTCTTTAAGACGTAACGCCTAGGCTGAAGCCACAATAACAAGGTGGGCCCCCAAAAAGGGGGAAAAAAGATGACAGCTCTGGCAAGACCGCAAGCGGCGGCCGTGATCGACGGCGCGCGCGAGCAAGCGAAATTCTATCTCGAGACTCTAAATCTCGTGGAGCGGCTTCATCGCCAATTGCTCGACGTGATCAAAGATGAGCTCGACCGGCGCGACGAACGCGAGATCAACAGCGTGCAAGCGCTGCTCCTGTTCAACGTCGGCGATCAGGAACTGACGGCCGGTGAGCTGCGCACGCGCGGTCACTACCTCGGCTCCAACGTCTCCTACAATCTCAAAAAGCTCGTCGACCTCGGCTACATCCATCACGAACGCTCCGAAGTGGATCGCCGTTCGGTGCTGGTGCGCTTGACCCGCAAGGGCGAGATCGTCCGCGATATGCTGCGCGAATTGTTCGGACGTCATCTTGGTTCCCTCGAAGCAGTCGGCAACGTGGCCTCCTCGGATCTCGAGGGCATGAACGCCTGCCTGCGCCGCATGGAACGCTTCTGGATCGATCAGGTTCGTTTCCGGCTTTAAGCCCGAACGTGCTTCCCTGACGGCTATGGCCCGCGCAAGCGGGCCATACGGCCTTGCGCCTTGTGGTGCCGCTGGCCGACTCGTGCGAGCATTGGCTCAAGGGAGTCCCGCTTGCGCCTCAACAGAGCCCATCTTTACCATCATGGCCGCTTTTACGCGGCGGCGCTGATCGGCGTCGCGGTCTATGGGGGCTTTATGCTGCTCGGCTGGCCACAGCCGGTCGCGGCAGCGGGCGATGCCTTCTTCATCGCCTATCTCGCGGCCGTCTCGCATATCTTGCTCCGCCACACGACCGAAGACTTGAAGCGCCGCGCCGCGCTTGAGGACGAGGGCATCGTCATCGTTGTGGCGATCGCTTTGGCGATCATTGCGCTCAACGTGGCAAGCGTCTTTCTCGCCCTCCACAGCCGTACGCCGCTCGATGTTGTGTCACTGGTGCTGCTGCTGGCTGCGGCGCCGCTGGGATGGTGTGTGCTGCACATGATCTCGGCCTTTCACTATGCCGATCTGCATTACTTCGATCCGCCAGGGCCGGGCGAGCCGGGCACCGCTTTGCTCTTCCCCGGAACGGAGGAGCCCGATTTGTGGGATTTCATCTATTTTTCCTTCGTCATCGGCATGACCGCGCAGGTCTCCGATGTGCAAGTCGCGGCCCGAGACATGCGCCGGGCGGTGACCGCCCATTCCATCGTTTCGTTTTTTTTCAATACCGTGCTCATCGCCTTGGTGGTAAATGCAGTGGCCGTGAGCCATTGATGAGCAGTGTCGCCACTTTAAGATGCGACAAAGATGGCACTTTTTGCGGCATTGCATCGCGGCTCTGGCGCGATAGAGTTAAGTCCCGCTTGACGCGGACCTGAGAAAGAAAAACAAATGTCTTTTCCGTATCTTAGCAGGTTTCAAGAATCCATTTCTGAGCTCAAGCGCGAAGGCCGTTACCGGGTCTTTGCCGATCTTCTGCGCAAGCGGGGCAGTTTTCCCACCGCCGATTTCTTCACCAGCGACGGCGACAAGAAGACGATCACGATCTGGTGTTCGAACGATTATCTCGGCATGGGCCAGAATCCGAAGGTCTTGGCGGCCATGCATGCGGCCCTGGATGAAGTCGGCGCTGGCGCTGGCGGCACCCGTAACATTTCGGGCACTACGCATTACCACGTACAGCTCGAGCAGGAATTGGCCGATTTGCACGGCAAGGAAGCGGCGCTGCTGTTTACCTCGGGCTATGTCTCCAACGACGCCACCTTGGCGACGCTGTCGAAGCTGCTGCCCAATTGCGTGCTGATTTCCGATGCCCTCAACCACAACTCGATGATCGAAGGCATCCGCCACGGCGGCGCCGAGAAGAAGATTTTGCGTCACAACGATCTCGGCCATCTCGAAGAGATCCTGAAGTCCATCGATCCCAGCCGCCCCAAGATCATCGCCTTTGAAGGCGTCTATTCCATGGATGGCGATTTCGGCCCCACCGCAGAGATTTGCGATCTGGCAGAAAAATACGGCGCCTTCACCTACATCGATGAAGTCCATGCCGTCGGCATGTATGGTCCGCGCGGCTCCGGCATTGCCGGGCGCGATGGCACCATGGACCGCATCGACATCATCGAAGGCACGCTGGCCAAGGCCTATGGCATCCAGGGCGGCTATATCACCGCCAAGGCCGAGGTGGTGGACGCCATCCGTTCCTACGCGCCGGGCTTCATTTTCTCGACTTCGCTGTCGCCGGTGCTCTGTGCGGGCGCCATTGCCTCGATCCAGCATCTGAAGGAAAGCAATGTCGAGCGCGAAGCCCAGCAAGCCAATGCGGGCCGCCTCAAAGCCAAGCTGAAAGCTGCAGGTCTGCCGCTGATCGATTCCCCCAGCCATATCGTGCCGGTGATGGTGGGGGATGCGGTCTGCTGCAAAGCGGTTTCCGATACGCTGATGAACGACCACAGCATCTATGTGCAGCCGATCAATTATCCCACCGTGCCGCGCGGCAGTGAGCGTCTGCGCTTCACGCCAGGGCCGTTGCATACGCCGCAGATGATGGACGAGCTGGTGGGCGCGCTTTCGGATTTGTGGAAGTATCACGCTCTGCCGCGGCGCTGCGCCGCCTAATGGCGGGCGGGCAGACTCCGGAAGCGGGCGTCTATATCGAATGTGTGGTGAAGGGCGCGCTGATGCAGGTCAGCGCCATCGATTCCCGTGACGGCACCGAGGTCAAAGTCTTCGGCCCCGCCGGTGCCCGCGAAACCCTCATCCGCAACGCGATGGCCAAACTCGTCTATGTGCAGAAAAAGAAGGTGAGTGAATAGTGAGTGGTGAATAGTGCCCGACGGCATCGTCATTTCCTACTCACTACTCACTACTCCCCCTGTTTTCACGCCCGCCGTCTTCCTTTAGCGACCACGGGGCGGCCGAGGCCGTTCTTCTTGGCGAAGTCCGAACGCAGCGCCGCGTAATTCGATGCCACCATCGGATAATCAGAAGGCAGGCCCCATTTGGTGCGGTACTGTTCCGGCGACAGGCCATAACGCGAGCGTAAATACCGCTTCAGCATCTTCAGGCGTTTGCCGTCTTCCAAACAAATCAGATAATCAGCCGTGATGGACTTCTTGAGCGGCACAGCCGGCTTTTGATCGACAGCCAGTTCGGTGAGGGACGCTGTACCGTTCAAGTTGCCCAATGTGTTGTGAACGCTCTTAATAACGGCAGGTAATTCGCTAACGGGAATAGGATTGTTACTGACATAGGCGGCCACGATATCGCTCGTTAGTTTGAGAATATCGACACCCTTGACGTTATCCATTGTGGTTGTCCTGTTACGCCCACTGCATCCGTTGGGAATAGGCAGCTACGTCTTTTGTTGCTGTTGTTCTGAACCAATAGAGCCAATGGACCGCAATACTCGCGATTCGAAGACTGTCTCGCGGTGACAATAATAACAGTCGAGGAAATTTTGCAAATCTTGGAATCGCTGTAGAAAATTCATTTCTCCCCTAACTTGCAATGGGTTAAGTATTCGCGCCTGTTTACACGCAGAGATGGAATGGCGCCTAATTGGGAGGCTGGGGCGCACCGCTCTGTGATGGGGCTGGCGCTAGATTTGGTAAAGCGATAGGCGTACCACCCCAGCCGTGCTCTCTTGGGCGGCTAGGCGAGCGTGAAGACGGAGGCAATGGTGACTGGGCGTACGGAATTCTTCAATCAGACCTTGGCAGACGCGGATCCCGCGCTGGCCGCAACGATCGCGGACGAACTCAAGCGGCAGCAAGAAAAGATCGAGCTGATCGCTTCCGAGAACATCGTCTCGAAGGCCGTTCTGGAAGCGCAAGGCTCTGTTCTTACAAACAAATATGCCGAAGGCTATCCCGGCCGCCGTTACTATGGCGGCTGCGAATATGTCGATGTGGCAGAAGAATTGGCCACCAGCCGCGCCTGCGAGCTGTTCGGTGCCAGCTTTGCCAATGTGCAGCCCCATTCCGGCGCCCAGGCCAATCAAGCGGTGTTCTTTGCGCTGCTGCAGCCGGGTGACACCTTCCTCGGTCTGGACCTGGCCTGCGGCGGACATCTGACTCATGGATCGCCGGTTAACCAGTCGGGCAAATGGTTCAAGCCCGTGGGCTACAAAGTCCGCCGTCAGGATCAGCGCATCGACATGGACGAAGTCGAAGCCCTGGCCAAAGAACACAAGCCCAAGCTCATCATCGCGGGCGGCTCGGCTTATCCGCGTATCATCGACTTCAAACGCTTCCGCGAAATCGCGGACGAGGTTGGCGCCTACTTCATGGTCGACATGGCGCATTTCGCTGGCCTTGTGGCGGGCGGCGTGCATCCCAATCCGCTTGACCACGCCCATGTCGTCACCACCACCACGCACAAGACGTTGCGCGGCCCCCGCGGCGGCATGATTCTGACGCGCGATACCGACCTCGGCAAAAAGATCAATTCGGCGGTCTTCCCGGGCCTGCAAGGCGGGCCTTTGATGCATGTCATCGCTGCCAAAGCCGTGGCCTTCGGTGAAGCGCTGAAGCCCGAGTTCAAGCTCTACGCCAAAGCCGTGGTCGACAACGCCAAGACCCTGGCCGGAACGCTTTACGCTGGCGGGCTCGAAATCGTCTCCGGCGGCACCGACACGCATCTGATGCTGGTCGATCTGCGCCCCAAAGGCACCAACGGCCGCGCTGCCGAGAAGGCGCTGGACCGCGCCTTCATCACTTGCAACAAGAACTCCATTCCCTACGACACCGAGAAATACACCATCACCTCCGGTATTCGTCTCGGCACCCCGGCGGGCACCACGCGCGGTTTCGGCGCGGTGGAGTTCCAGCTCATCGGTAAGCTGATCATCGAGGTTGTCGATGCTCTGGGTCAAAAGGGCGACGAGGGCGATGCCGAGGTCGAAGCCAGTGTCCGTGCTCGTGTGCGTGAGCTTTGCAGTCACTTTCCCATCTATTCCTAGATCGAACAGGTCTGCCCATGCGCTGCCCCTTTTGCGGTCACGACGACACCCAGGTCAAAGATAGCCGTCCGAGCGAAGACAACTCTGCCATCAGGCGGCGGCGTCATTGCCCGGAATGCGGCGGGCGTTTCACCACCTTCGAGCGCGTGCAGTTGCGCGAGCTGATCGTGACCAAGAAAAGCGGGCG
>JARLIR010000043.1 GCA_031291635.1 Rhizomicrobium sp.
CGCTTTGCCCGCCGCCACCTTGGCCGCCGAAATTTTTGCAAACGCCCAAGGAGCGGACTATATCCGCACCCATGACGTGGCGGGTTTGGCGGCTGGTCTGGCCGTTTGGGGCGCCGCAACAGGCGGTAACACAACGTCAATTTAAGCTCTTCGCCGTATTGGTATTGTCCGGCGTTTATCAGGGAAATTGGTTATGGCGCGCAAATTTTTCGGCACCGATGGCATTCGTGGTCAGGCCAACGCCCATCCCATGACCCCCGAAATCGCCATGAAGGTCGGTATGGCCGCGGGCCGTATCTTCACCCGCGGCGAGCATCGCAACCGCGTCGTCATCGGCAAAGACACGCGTCTCTCCGGTTATATGGTGGAGAACGCGCTGGTCGCTGGTTTCACCTCGGTGGGCATGGACGTGTTCCAGTTCGGCCCGGTGCCGACGCCGGCCGTCGCCATGTTGACGCGTTCGCTGCGCGCCGATCTGGGGGTGATGATTTCGGCTTCGCACAACATCTACACCGACAACGGCATCAAGCTGTTCGGGCCTGATGGCCGCAAGCTCTCGGATGATCGCGAAACCGAGATTGAAGCTTTGATGATGAACGGGCTGGAGAATGGTCTGGCCCCCGCCTCCCGCATCGGCCGCGCCAAGCGCATCGACGACGCTTCGGCGCGTTATATCGAACTGGTCAAAGCCACCTTCCCCCGCAAGCTGCGCCTCGATGGGCTGCGCGTGGTGATCGATTGCGCCAACGGCGCTGCCTATAAAGTCGCCCCGGCTGTGTTGTGGGAGTTGGGCGCGGAAATCGTGCCGCTGGGCGTCGAGCCCAATGGCACCAACATCAATCTGGAATGCGGCTCCACGGCACCGGAAGCGATGTGTGCCAAGGTGCGCGAAGTCAGAGCCGATCTTGGTATCGCGCTCGATGGCGATGCCGACCGTCTGGTGCTGTCCGACGAGCGCGGCCGCATCATCGATGGCGATCAGATTCTGGCCCTCATCGCCAACAGCTGGAGCAAATCCGAAAAACTGCGCGGCGGCGGTGTCGTCGGCACCGTGATGTCGAATGCCGGTTTGGAGCGTTATCTGAAGTCGCTGAGCTTGACCCTGGCGCGCGCCGCGGTGGGCGACCGTTATGTCATCGCTGAGATGGCCAAGGGCGGTTACAATGTCGGCGGCGAGCAATCCGGTCATATCGTGCTCGACGATTTCTGCACCACAGGCGATGGCGTCATCGCCGCGCTGCAAGTGCTGGCCACTATCGCTCAGGAAGGCAAACCCGCCTCCGAAGCCTGCCATCTCTTCGAGCCCTTGCCGCAAATCCTGAAAAATGTGCGCTTCAAGTCCGGCGCGCCGCTGGAAGATGCCAGCGTGCAGAAAGCCATCGAAGCCGGCCGCAGCAAATTGGATGGCACCGGCCGCGTCTTAGTGCGCAAATCGGGCACCGAGCCTTTGATCCGCATCATGGCCGAAGGCGAAGACGAGCATCTGGTGCAGACCATCGTCAACGATATCGCCACCGCGGTGCTGGGCGCTTCCGCATGACCATGCCGCGCCTGCTCATCATCGCCGGCTCGGATTCCTCCGGCGGGGCAGGCATTCAGGCCGATATCAAAACGGCCTCGGCCTTTGGCGTCTATGCCATGACGGCGATCACCGCCATCACGGCGCAGAACACCAAAGGTGTCACCGCGGTCCAAGCACTGTCGCCCAAACTCGTCCGCGAACAGATCATCGCTTGCCTCAGCGATATCGGCGCCGATGCCATCAAGACCGGCATGCTGGCCAATGCCGCCATCGTGCGCGTGGTGGCCGAGACTTTGGCGGAATATGCGCCCGGCATTCCGTTGGTGGTCGATCCGGTGATGCTCTCGACCAGCGGCGCCTCGCTCTTAAACCCTGCGGCGGAAAAGGTGCTGATCAAACAGCTGATCCCGCTCGCCACCATCGTCACCCCCAATATTCCCGAAGCCAAACGCCTCACCGGCATCACCCGTACCGACCGCAAATCGATCCGCGCCGCCGCTGATAAAATCCGCGCCATGGGGGCGGGGGCGGCTTTGATCAAAGGTGGTCACGCTTCCAAAGCCACCGTGGATGATGTGCTGGTATGGCAGCATGGCGAGGATATTTTCGGCTTCCCGCGGCTCAAGACCCGTCACACCCATGGCACCGGCTGCACGCTCGCCAGCGCCATCGCTTGCGGCCTCGCCAAGGGCTATCCGCTCTCGGTTTCCGTCGCCAAGGCGCGTGAATATGTGCAGGCCGCGATTGCGTCGGCCCCCGGCTTCGGCAAAGGCCACGGCCCCCTCAATCACATGATCCAATGGCAAGGCCGCCCGGTACCGGGCACGATGCTGGTGACGGGCAAAAAGTAACAGCCCTTCGCACGCTTGATACCACTTCCGGTTGCTGCATAAGATGCAGCAAGGGTATCGTTCGGGGGCTGGCATGAAGTGGTTGTTCGGTTTGCTGTTGCTGGTGGCGCCCGCGCAAGCGGAGGAGCATCTGCCATCCTTCCCGACACCATTCGGGCCGCTGCATACCTGCGCCGCTCAATATCCGGCGGAAGCTGTTGCCGCGCACATCGAAGGCATCACGATCGTCAATTTTACCGTCGCCGCAGATGGCAGTGTGAAGGACCTCGCCGTCGGGCAAAGCAGCGGCAGTGACATCCTCGATAAAGCCTCGCTCGGTTGCGTTTCCAAATGGCTCTACAAGCCGATCATCTTCAAGGGGCAGTCCTACGAGATGCCGTGGCACACCGAGGTGCGCTGGTACGTTGGCCCGCACGCGGTAGAAACAAACCGCTTGATGCTACGGGAGGTGCCGACCGACTGTCTCCACGACAATCGTCCTGCTGCCGACATTCTCGAACATCTCGACGCCACCGAACTCTCTATCGATGTGCGCGATTGGACCATTGCGGAAGTGCGCATCGTCCATTCGAGCGGCGACACCGAGCGGGAGAAAAATGTGGTGGCGTGCATCAAAACCTGGAAGCCGAAGTGGCAGAGCGGAACCTATCCGCTGCGCCTGGATTGGCGCACGCTCTTCCAAGCGCCGAAGGTCATCCCGGTCCCGGCACGCGGCCAATAACGCCCGCCGGCCCTCACAGACTCTAGAGAATGGGGCGGCCATGTAAAATCGCCTTTCCTCCCCCGCGGGGAAGGGCTATCGCTCCCTCTTTGTCATGGGCCGCAACAGCGGGCCACCCCGCTCTCGCGGCGCGACTGCTTCCGGAAGTGCTCGATTTACGGCTCATACAGAGGAACACCACGACCTGGATGGCCCCTTTTAACGGGCTATGACAAAGAGGGCTTAGGCCAAAAGCGATTGTCGCCCGTCTTTTCATCGTAGCGCTGCCTCGGAAGGCAATATTACCAGTGTTTCGGCAAACATAAGTGCAGAGCATGGAACATCGCAGAAAGTATTGTACTACCGGTCATCGACGGACTTCCGTGCAGTCTTGACCGTCAAAAAGAACATGTGGGTTATCGACCGCATCGCGGTGGTCGCTATCCACTCTGGAATTTTCCGCCACTCAGAAAGCGTTTCATGCAAGCTTCCATCATTATGCCGACGTATAACTCAAGCGCCTATATTGAGACCTGCATCGAAAATGCCAGAGCGCAGGGAGATGTTGTTTCAGAGCACATCATTGCCGACGGTGGATCTACCGATGGAACTGTGGAAATCGTGGCGCGACTGAAGACGAAGTACCCTTACCTTTCCCTCTTGCCGGGGCCCGATAAAGGTCAAAGTGATGCGCTTAACAAAGCCACCGCGGCCGCAACCGCGCCCTTCATCGGCATCCTCAATTGTGACGATACTTATGAACCTATGGCCGTCAGCCAGGCCATCGCGTTAATGCAGACACTGCCGCAACCGGCCTTTGTGACAGGCAATTGCCTATTTGCCGTAGAGGGCGGCGACAGCACGATGACCCGGCCAAAAGACCTCCGCGTGGAGAGCCTATTGCTAGGACCAGATCTCGTTCGTTTTCCTGCCAATCCCGCCTCTTACTTTTACAGCAAGGATATCCACGACCTCGTCGGTGGCTACGATGTCGATGATCATTATGCGATGGACTTCGATTTCATAATCAAGTGTGCGCTAAAGACAAAGCTGCATTATGTTGATCAGCATTGGGGAAATTTCTATCTGCATGCGGGATGCAAGACGCTCGACAACAATTTCGACGCGGCGGCGCAACTCGCGGCAATCATCGCCCGCTACCAGAAAGATCTGACTCCGGAACAATTGAAAAATCAGGCGCGCATCCGGATACTTAAGACATTTAAGGCCGCGGTTCGGAAAACGCGTGATCGGCTGAAGAGGGCTGCAAAAACCTATAACTGATCTGGGTGTGGCGTCTCAGGCACCGCAACCCGCGTCCTAAACGCGATTGGGTAACCCCCAGCAGGGCGTTGGTGACACGGGAAGACCCGATGCCCAATCAATATCATCGCCGATCGGGTCTCGTCTGCCCGATCCCCTTTTGTAGGGGGATCGGGACTCGCTCGTCGTTTGTGAGGTGGATTGGGAGGCTACTGCGCCGAGGCCAAGTGCTCGGAGAACTTGCGGCCGATCTCGTTGATCGCATTTCTGACGGCAGCGTCGCGGCACTGTCTGTCGGAGCGCGAATCCTTCACCGCGTTGGCGGCACATACTTCTACAGCGGCGGCAACAATGCGATTGCGCAAGGCGACAACGCCATCCTGCGAACCCAAATTCAAATCGCCATAGGCGACCACCTTCTGGTTGGGCGCGGACACACCAGCAGCAGGATTGGGAGCGGACACGCCAATTGCGTGGTTCGGTTCAGAGGCACCACCGGCGAAAGCGGCAGCGGAAAACAGTACAGCGGTACTCAGCGCAACGATGAAATTCTTCATAAGGAACATCCTCCAAAGGTTTTTTTTGGTGTCATGCTCGCCAAAAACCAGTGCTGGAGTGATCTGCTGTTGGCATTGAAAGATCAATTCAAAGCAGAAAGAACGTTTAGTTGAATTGGCGTAATGACGATAAATTTTTACGCAAGGACGAAACGGAATGGCGCGTTGTTCAGGATTTGTTAGCCATGAAATCGGCGCTGTGGCGCACTTTGGCGCGTAGGGAAGGGCACGCATCCGGGCCTCGGAATTAATCGTTTGCGGCCTATAGAAGTTGCCCCAGCGCCAATAAAGCCGGGTCCTTGCTCGAGGGGCCGATGTTTCTGTTACGATGCGGTGGCATTGGTAAGGGAGGCATCCCAATGAGGCGCATCCTTGGACTGGGCGCGGCCGTTGCAGGCTTGCTCGCATCAAGCGCCGCCGCAGACGATTTTCCGGGGCGCCAGTTTGGTCTTTGGCAACAGACGCTGACGCTCGACGATGGCCGCTACGTCATCCCTCCGAGCCAGATGTGCATCGATGCCAAAACGGAGCCGCGCTTGACGCTGGTCGGCGCGCAAATGGATCGCGGCCATTGTTCTGAGTATCACATGGTCCAGCAAGCGGACGGCCGATGGTCCTTCCATTCCGTCTGCAGCTTAGGGGCCACCGCTTCGGTGGTGACAGCGGGCACGGCGTGGGGCGATTTTCGCGGCCATTATGCTGTCGATGCCACGGGCACAACGGCGGGCTCAGCCAAGCCCGAGCAGAACGGCACGCACCGCATCGTCATTGACGCGACTTGGCTGGGGCCGTGTCCGCTTGGCATGGCAGGCGGCGACGTCAAGAGTGGCGGAAAGACAAGCAACGTCTTTGCCAAGACTTCCAAGTGAACTCTGCCACGCTGCGCACGGCGTCGCGCGTGAAGCGCACGGACCGCATCGATGTGCATGGCAGGTAGTCACGAGCAACTTCGTGATCATCTCTAACGTCGTCAACTTAGCGCTTTGCATTGCATGAAAAACCGATACGTATTACACACAGTTCGCCCGGTTGCGCGCGCGCTGTAAGCTGATTTCATTCGGCTAATCATTGAATTGTCGCAGCAAATACAGAGCAGCCAATCGAGAGGGGTCGAAAACGTCGTTCAGCCGCGGTTCATGTGCATGGGTCACAGGGTGTGGCTCCACGCCAGTAGCCGCCGACAATAACGATAATCGAAGGTGTTGCCGTGAACCACATTCTCCGCGCTGCGTTCGCCATCTCCTTGCTGGGTAGTTCCAGCGCGGTTGCTCAAACCGATACAAAACCTCCGGCGCATAAGGGACTCGCAGAACCTGCCGCGGCGGGCGAACAAAAACTATCGCAGACGCCGCGCGACGAAACGGCTTCCAGCCAAAGCGTCGCTGTGGTCGCTGGTAACACGCGGCAGCGCTTGAGCGATCCGAAATCCGGTTGCGCCGGTTTCGACAACAACATCCATCCGGTCGATGCCATCGCTTGGTCTGGTAACTGCGTTGGTGGTCTGGCCAGCGGCCCGGGCACTATGACGTTCTCCCACCAGGGCCAGTTCGTGGAATCGCTAACCGGTGATTTCGACCGTGGCCTTGCCCTCAACGGCACCGTCAAAGCGAAATTTGCCAACGGTTCGTCTTACGAAGGCGAGGAAGTCGCTGCCAAGATGGAAGGCAAGGGGCTTTTCACTACGCCGGACGGCGATCGCCTGCAGGGCCAGTGGGTGAATGATCGGTTGAACGGCTATGGCGTCGTGACCTGGTCGAATGGCGATCGCTACGAAGGCCAATGGCGCGACGGCAAAGCAGAGGGACGTGGCATTCAGATTTGGGCCGACGGCCGCAAATATGACGGCGACTGGCGTAACGATCTGCCGAATGGGCACGGCGTAGTCACGCGCAAGGATGGCAGCCATTATGAAGCCACCTTCGCTGACGGACATCCTGCGGGCGCGATGGCAACAGGAGCCCCCGCACCCGGGGCGAATGCAGCTGTTACTCCTGCCACCATGGCGGCGAGCACCGTGGCGCCCGCCCAGGCGGTAGCCGATGACAAATCTCATGCGCCCAGCATCGAGGGCCTTTCCGATAAGAAATTCTCCGCCATCGACGGTTCCACCTTTATGCTTGCACCGACCGAAGGCGGCCTCAGACGTGAAATCGTGGCGCCCGATGGCGTCGTGAAGAAAACGCTCTTCGCTTTCCTGAGCGATAAGCTCGGTTCGGTGCATGAAGGCGATGACAACAGCGCTGTGGTGGGTGTCTTCCGGGTCACCGCTTCCGGTATTGCTGTGGACTATGCCGACGGCCGCTCGGAAGCGCTGGTTCTGAATCGTGCGGGTGGGGTGTCGATGCTGCAGAAGGCGCCGAGCGGCATGGCCACCTGCATGGCTTGGTATCCCGACGGTCATCACTTCAGCTTGGAAGAGCGCAAAGCAGCCCTGGCCGCCTATGCAGGCCGCATCGGTCTGCAGGAACCGCCGAGCAGAAAGTCTAGCCCAGCCAAGGCGAGTTGTGTCTTACAAGCTGCCGATCTGGCGCCGGTTCCGCATGCCCCAATGCCAAAGCCTCACGCGCGCGGGCACGCCAATGCGGCTGCGCCGGCTGTGATGATGGCAAACTTCGCGGCGCCATCCGCGCCCAATCCCAACGAACCCATCATTGTGCGGACTTCGCTGGTGCATGCCGTCGATGGCGATGCGCCGGTGCCCGCCGAATTGACAAACGCCACGACCATGGCCGCGAACGCGCCTGGCGCTGGCACCAATGAGGCGAGTGCCTCAGCCTGCCTTGGCGTCGAGAGCGACGGCCGCCATTGGGGGTTTCGCAATCGCTGCGCTTTCGACGTCCAATTTTCCTATTGCCTGATGGATGCCGGTGATCCCTTGACGTCCTGCAATGGGGCCACGGTGTCGGGCAGTGTCGCGGCGAATGGCTTTGGCTCTCTCATCGCCGACCAAAGTCTCCACGACACCAATGCCGATCACGATTTCCGCTGGGTCGCGTGCGGCGGAGGTGCTGGCGAGGTCGTCGCCCATCTGGATCGGAGCAATCCACCGGCAGGGCGCTGCCTGAGGCCGGGGGCGTCCTAGCGGCGCAAGAGCATCGCTTTTCCTAAGACCAACCGCATGGCGCCATCGGCGCCGAAGGAGAACACGTGAAGAAGGGGCTGAAGCTGACTGTTGCCTTGAAGACAAGTGTCGCGGCGCTGGCGCTTTGCATACCGATCAGCAAGGCGTCGGCCGTGGCGGTTTGTGCGCGGCCACAGGAGGAAAGCGCGTTACAGACCGCCGCTCTGCAACAGCGATTGATGGTCGCCGCGTTGTCCTGCCATAACGTCGCCGATTACAATCGCTTCGTGCTCTCCCACCGGCCGGAATTGCAGGAATCCGATCGGATGTTGATGGCTTTCTTCGTTCGGCGGAATGCCCAAAAAGGCACCGACGATTACAACGCCTACAAGACTGAACTGGCGAATGTGTCGTCGCTGCAGAATATCCGCGACTCAGGCTTCTGCCGGAGTGCCAAAGCCGCCTTCGATGAAGCGTTCCGGCACCAAGGATCCGTGGCGGAAATGGTTTCGCAGCAGCCGTCTCTGATCAAGACGGGCTACGTCAGTTGCACACCGAGTACGCGGGATAGCATTCAGACAGCGGATGCGACGCCCAGTATACCGCTGCGGCACCAAGCCTTTGCTGATGACCAGACGGCGTCCGTCCTCGACCCCGACATGGCTGCGCGCCTGGATCGCGTTCTGCCGCGCGCCAATACAGGGCCCGTCATGCCGCCTCAGGAGGACGCTCGTTATGGACGTGACGATGATAGCCGATATAGAGCGGATACCGAGGAGGATAGTGGCCAGAGGCAATATGCACCGGCTGTCGACGAAGTGCCGCGCTACGACCCTCGCTACGCCGATCGGATGCCGCCGCCGCGCCCCTACAACCGCGACGATGATCGCTACGGCCGCAACGACGACCGCAATGGGGATGGCTATGGGGACGGCTATGGCCGCCGCTATGCCAATCGCGATGATGACGACGACCGCGGCGGTTATGGCGGTGACCCTAGGGCCATCAGATCGCGCGACGCGGACCGATTTGCGGATGATCGGCCCGATGCCGACCGCTCAGGCTACCGCCCCGACAGCGACCAACCCTATGCCTATTGGCCGCCGGCGCGCGCCCGTTATGTTCGCGGCGATGACGGCTTCTGGCATCTGCTGTTGCCAAATCCGCGCTAAGCGGCGCGTGGTTGCAGGCGGCCCGTGAGGGCCAGCCTCAATCGTTCCAAGTCCCGGCGACCAGTTCTTTGTCGTCTTGGGTGGCGCGTTCGATCTTGAGGAACTCGTAATAACCGCAGCGCCCCGAAGGGTAGGTCCGGCAGATGGTCATGCGGGCGTGATAGACGCCGCAGCAGCGCTTTTCCTGATCGAAGAAGCGGCAGATCTTACCGAAATGCTCGTCGGCCTTGCGGCGGATCTTGTAAGGGCCGTCCTTCTTGTCCTCGGGGCGGCCTTTGGTGACGAACTTCTTCTTCGCCGCCTCGACGCTGAGGTCGAAGTGATCAGCCAGACGCTTGAGGTCTTTCTCGGTCACCGGAATGATGTGATACGAGCAGCAATAGCCCGGACACTTCGAGCAGTCGTAGGGTTTTTTCTTCGCCATGATTCCCTGCATAACAGCGCTCGGCCGTCCGATCAATTCGGCCAAAGGCGCACGTCCTATAGGGATTAGCGTTTGTTGGCTCTCTGGCCACCCAAAATTGTCATCCCGGGCTGAGCCCGGCGACGCGAATGCGGTGGCGGGCGAAGGCAAGGGGACCGAGGTCGAGGCGCAGGCACGCCCATAAAGAACGCACTGCGCCGACTCTCAGAAACAGGAAAAGTGTGAGCACCTGGGTCCCCTTCCCCTCATGCTCCTCGCTTCCGCTCGGATCACTCGGCCGGGGATGACACCGATGGTTGGTTGATCATAGCGATCACAATGGAAACAAGCTCGCCCTCACCCCAGGAACGGGTCCCGCACCAGGATGGTATCTTCGCGTTCCGGGCTGGTGGAGAGCAGCGCCACCGGCGCCCCGATCAGCTCTTCGATGCGGCGGACATATTTGATCGCATTGGCGGGCAGTTCGGCCCAGCTGCGAGCGCCGCGGGTGGATTCGCTCCAACCTGGAATGGTTTCATAAACCGCTTCTATGCCGGCCTGTTCCACCGCATCGGCGGGCAGATAGTCGTGCGGCTTGCCGTGCAGCGTGTAGCCGACGCAAACCTTGATCTCGTCAAAGCCGTCCAGCACATCGAGCTTGGTTAGCGCGATGCCGTCGACGCCACCGGTAACGATGGTCTGGCGCACCAGCACCGCATCGAACCAGCCGCAGCGGCGCTTACGCCCTGTGACGGTGCCGAATTCGGCGCCGCGGGTGCCCAGCCGTTCGCCGATGTCGTTCTTTTGTTCGGTGGGGAAGGGGCCATCGCCGACGCGCGTGGTGTAAGCCTTCACGATACCCAGCACATAACCGATCTGGCGCGGCCCGATGCCCGAACCCGCAGCGGCTTGTCCGGCCACGGTGTTGGAGGAGGTCACATAGGGATAGGTGCCGTGATCGACATCCAGCAGCACCGCTTGGGCGCCTTCGAACAGGATGCGTTTGTTGTCCTTGCGGGCTTGATCCAGCACCCGCCACACCGGCCCGATGAAGGGCAGCACTTTGGGGGCGATGGCCACGAGTTCGGCCACCACAGCCTCCACGGTCAGCTCTTCGGCGCCAACGCCGCGCCGCAAAGCATTGTGATGCGCCAAAAGCCGCGCGACTTTACCGGGTAGAGTGCTGAGGTCTTTGAGGTCGACGGCGCGAATGGCGCGGCGGCCCACCTTGTCTTCATAGGCCGGGCCGATGCCGCGCTTGGTAGTCCCGAGGGCTTCGGCGCCCGCTTCACGCTGGGTGTCGAGCTCGCGATGCAGCGGCAGGATCAGCGCCGCATTCTCCGCCACGATCAAATTCTCCGGCGTCACCGAGACGCCTTGGGCTTTCAGCTTTTCGATCTCGCTGAACAGCGCCCAGGGATCGACCACCACGCCATTGCCGATGACGGCGAGCTTGTTCTTGCGCACCACGCCCGAGGGCAAGAGGCTCAGCTTATAGGTGACCCCGTCGATGACGAGGGTGTGTCCGGCATTGTGGCCACCTTGGAAGCGCACCACGACATCGGCACGGGCCGACAGCCAGTCCACGATCTTGCCTTTGCCTTCGTCGCCCCACTGCGCGCCGATCACCGCCACATTCGCCATCGTTCGTGTCCGTACTGGAATGAAAGAATATGTCCGCGACTCGTGCAGCCGCCGATACAAAGGCGTTATAGCCGCCCCAAAGCCCCCCGTCGCCCGCTTTTCTGCCCTGCGACGGCAAAGGCCTAGGTATCAAAGTACGTAAATTCAACCGCTTAGCAGGCAGCGCCCCGTTGTTACCCGGCGGGCAGCGGCAGCGGCGGGGCATGATGCTCGCAAAACTTTGATTCGCCTTCCTTCAATAACTCAGACAATTTTGACAAAATCTCGGCACAAAGTGCTGGGGGATATTGGGGTGTGCAATGCGGTGGCTGGCGATACTTTGGCTCTTTCTAGGCGCCGCCTTGGCAGCGGAACCTGTTGCGGTCTCGGTCGATTTCGCTAGGCCGCTGAGCCCTTATCCGCAGATCACCAATTGGTTCGGCTATGACGAGTCGAACTACACCACGATGCCGCTCGGGCGGGCGTTGTTGAGCGATTTGCACGATGCCTATCCCGTCCCCGTTTATATCCGGGCCCATCACCTCTTCACGTCGGGCGATGGCGTGGGCGCGCTGAAATGGAGCTCCACCAACCTCTTCACGCTCGGGCCGGACGGTAAGCCCGTCTACAATTTCGTCATCATCGACCAGATTTTTGATGCCTATAAAGCGGCAGGTGTGCGGCCGATGGTGGAGCTGGGCTTCATGCCCAAAGACCTCTCGCGCAAGCCAGAGCCCTATCAAATCACCTTCGGCAAAGGCGAGATGCTCGATAGCGGTGCGCAGGAACCGCCAAAAGATTATGCCGTTTGGAGCGAAATGGTGCGGGTCTTCACCGCGCATCTGGTGGCCCGTTACGGTGCCGCAGATGCGCGGCAATGGTATTGGGAAGTTTGGAACGAGCCTGACATTCCGTATTGGCACGGCACGCAGGAAGAGTACTTCAAGCTCTATGACTACGCCGTGGCGGGCGTGCGTGCGGCGCTACCGGGAGCGAAAGTCGGCGGTCCGGCCACCACCTCGCCGCGCGGCGAGAAGGGGGCAGCTTTTCTCAAGGCTTTTCTCGCCCATTGCGCCCACGACCACAGCATGGCGGATGGCAATACCGTGCCGCTCGATTTCATTTCCTTCCATGCCAAAGGCCAGCCTGCCATCGTCGATGGTCATGTCCGCATGGGGCTCGACAAGGAACTCGCCGATGTGCGCGAGGGCTTTGGCATCGTCGCCGGCTCACCCTTTGCCAAGCTTCCCATCATCCTCAGCGAAGCGGATCCAGAAGGCTGTGCCGCTTGTTCGATGAAGATCAACCCGTCCAATGCTTATCGCAATGGCGCGCTCTATGCCGCCTACACCGCTGCCGTGCATAAGGCCATGCTGGAGCTTGCCGCGCGCTATGACGTCAATCTGATTGCGCTCTTAAGCTGGTCATTTGAATTCGAGAATACCGGTTATTTCGAAGGCTATCGTTCGCTCGCCAGCAACGGCATCGCCAAGCCTGTGCTCAATTTCTTCCGTATGGCGGGCATGATGAGCGGGCAGCGTGTCGCTGCCACCAGCAGCGGCGCCGTGGCGCTCGACGAGATGATGGCGCATGGTGTGCACGCAGCACCCACTGTCGATGTCTTGGCCGCGTTGGACCAGCATCATGCCGCCGTCATGCTGTGGAATTATTCCGACGATAATCTTGGCGCCGATGCGGTCGCGATCAAGCTTGCGCTAACAGGTCTACCGGATCGACGCCTCAAGCTTTTCCACTACCGTATCGACGATAGCCACAGCAATGCCTACACGCGGTGGCTTCAAATGGGCTCGCCGCAAGCACCCACGCCTGAGAAAATTGCGGCGTTGAAAGCGGCTGGCGGCCTTGCGCTGCTGGAAACACCGCGTTGGGTGAAGGGCCGGGCGCTCCTCCTCAACCTCACACTGCCACGTCAAGCCGTGTCGTTGCTCGTTCTGGAGTGGTAGGCAAAACTGCGCGAGTCATAAAATGGCGCAGGCCGCGCCATCGCGGCCGCTAACATGAACCTTCTGCCCAACAGTATTTCCTCCCGACCAGAACGCGCCGTTCAAAGCTGGGCGCAAGTGAGCCCTGTGCGGACGGCGCGTCTTTGGCAACGCTTGCCGTGATCTTGGGCAAACCGGTAGGATGGCGGTCAGAGCCCGCTATGTGCTCAGGGAGAACGGGGTCAGAGTAAAAACTCGCAGTTGTCGGTCAATCGCCGAGCCAACTGTTTCTCACCCGCCAGGTAACAGCGGAACGTTTTTACTCCGACTCTATTCTTTCTTGTCCGGCAGTTGCACGGTCCGCTTGTCGGCGTCGTAGATGGCGAGCACCGCAAGCTGCCCGGTGACGGCCTTGCACATGTCAAGCTTCATCACCGCATCCGAGGGGATGTCGTCATAATAGCGGTAAATCCGGTAGGCATCGCTCGTCGAAATCGCCAAGGCGAACATCATGGCGCGCGTGTTCGCCATGACCGGAATGCCGGGATTGTCCTTATACTGCTGCTGTAATGCGGGCGCGGTCTCGGGCAGAGGCATTGCGGCGAGCACGATAACGGCATCGGGGGTCGCTGCCGAAATCGCCCAGCGGGCCGGGCCCTTGCTGTCTTCGCCAAAGAGCCCATAGCTGCCATTGTTGGCAATGAAGCTGCCATGACTGCAGGGCGGCTGCTGTGCGCTAAGCGCGTGGGCCATGACGCCGCGCTTGTCCAAGCCAAAGATCAACGACGCACGCAGCGATGCGGCGAAGTCCTTGCCACTGCTGTCGAGCGACAAGATGGTGGCAGAGGCATGTTCAAATTTATCACAACCAGCTTGCGCCGGAGCAGCAACGGCGATGGTCATGCTGAGCGCCGCAAGAATCGTTATCCGGGTTTTCATGTGCCCCCCATGTCCCCACTGGCATAGCCTACGCCAGATCCGGCCCCTGCACCCCCGCGGCACACGGACACGCATGGGGCGGATGGTGTTGCGCGCTTTCCAGCATAGGCGATCCCGCGTCCTTGGCGACGGTTGCCGCGGTCTGGCGCAAACCGGTAGGATGGCGGTCAGAGCCCGCTTTGTGCTCAGGGGGGATGTCATGTTTGTTGATCGGCTAGTTTGGGCAAAACTGCCTGCGCGCTTGGGTCTGCTCGTTGCCTTTGGTCTTGCGCTCTCGATCTCACCGCTGCGGGCAGAGGCAAGCCTGTCGCAGACGGTTAATGATCCCAGCGCGGCCTGGAATGTTTCCGGCACGCTCGCCACGGCGGAACTGATCAAGGATCCGGAGGTCACCGGAGGCACGGCGGAGCGTATCAAGATCGCCGCCAAGGGTGCCAACGCGTGGGACGTGGTTGCCTACACGCCGACCACAAAGCCCGTCCACAAAGGCGATGTCTTGTTGCTGGCCTTCTGGGCCAAAGCCTTTGAGCCGCCGAAAGGCCGTGAGCGCAGCATTGTCGTTGCCAAACTGCAATTGAGCGAGGCGCCCTACACCGGTCTGGGATCGGACACCGCGCTGCGCGTCACCGCCGGCTGGAAGCTCTATTACGTCAACGGTGTCGCCGACAAAGACTATGCGGCCGGCAAGATCGGGGCCTCCCTGCAATTGGCCAGCGCCGCGCAAACCCTCGATTTCGGGCCTATTGTCATCCTCGACTTTGGTCCCGGTTACGATACCGCCAAATTGCCCGTCAACGCCGCCTCCTTTGCCTTACTTGCGGTGCCTCCGCCGATCTTCGCGCAGCCCTTCAAAGCCATCGACGCCGCCGCGCAGAACGCCGCCATGGGGCGCGGCGTGAACGTGCTCGGTTACGATCCGGTGTGGTCCGATCCTCAAGATGCCCGCTTCCAGCCGCGCCATTTCACGCGCATCCACGAGGCGGGGTTTCAGACCCTGCGTGTTGTGCTGCAATCCTTCGACCACATGGACAGCGCCAACCGGCTTGATCCGGAGTGGCTGAAGACCTTGGATGGCATGATCGCGGCCGCGCTCAGCAATGGCCTGAATGTCATTTTGGATGAACATGACTTCGATGCCTGCGGCAAGGATGCAATAACCTGCCGGGTGAAGGTCAAGGCCTTCTGGTCTCAGATCGCGCCGCGCTACAAAGATGCGCCCGCTCAGGTGATGTTCGAAATCCTCAACGAGCCGAGCCGCGCCCTGACTCCGGAATTGTGGAACGCATTGTCGCGCGAATCTTTGGCCATCATCCGGGTGAGCAATCCCACCCGCAATGTCATCATCGGCCCGGCGTGGTGGAATTCTCTCGATCACCTCGCCGAACTGGCGCTGCCGGCGGAGGATGCCCACATCATCGTCACCTTCCACTACTACACGCCAATGACCTTCACCCATCAGGGTGCAGCCTGGGCCAGTGCCGAGCTTGGCAAATTGTCCGGCGTGACCTGGGGCAGCGATGCCGATTATGCGCTGATGACCAAAGACTTCGACACCGTGAAGGCGTGGTCGGAGGCGAACCATCGGCCGATCTTTCTGGGCGAATTCGGCAACATCGAGTCGGCGCCTATGGAATCGCGCTTGCGTTGGGACACGGCGGTCGTCCGCGCCGCCGAGGCGCACGGCTTCTCCTGGGCCTATTGGCAGTTTGATCCCGGCTTCGCAGTTTACGACATGGCCAAGGACGAATGGATCGCCCCAATCTTGCACGCCCTGATCCCGGCGGCGAAACCGTAGTCAGATTCGTCTTCGTCCGGCGCTGGTTAGCGTAAAAGGGGGCTTTGCCCCCTTGTATCCCGCGGCACACGGACACGCGCGGGGTAGATTCTGTCGCGCGGCAAGCCGCTGCCGCATGGAGCGGTCAGCATCCCGTCGCAGCGGCTCACATTCTTACAGCTGCTGACAGCATGCGCCCCCGCGCCCTCCCGTCCCATGGCGCGCTGGCGCAAAGCAGCGAAAATCAGGTGCGAGAGTCGCGGGATTGATATTCGTCATATCGACCTCTGCGCGGCGGTTTAGGCTTTGGTCCAATGCAGGCGAAAACAACCATGGACCACGCAGACCTGATTCCCGACCTGCCTTTGGAAGTGCGGGTCCATGGCCGTGGCGGCCAAGGCGGCGTCACTTGCGCCAAGCTGATCGCAGGCCTCTTCAGCCAGCTCGGCTTACATGTCCAAACTTTCGGCGATTACGGCAGCGAGCGTGCCGGGGCCCCGGTGCAGGCTTATGCCCGTATTGACCGCGCCCCCATCCGCAATGCCAACAAGGTCTATCGCCCCGGCCATTTGCTGGTGCTCGATGAAGCTTTGCTCGGTCCCCACATTCTGGAAGGCGTCGAACCGGGCGCGCTGCTGCTGCTCAACACACCGCAGCCGCTGGCCCATTTCGCTGGCCGTTTCGACCGCTACCGCTTTGCGGTGCTCGATGCCACCGCCATCGCCCGCGAGCATGGCATCGGCTCGGCTTCGGTCGTTATCATCAACACCACCATCTTGGGCGCTTATGCCCGCATTCTCGGCCTGCCGCTGAAGGTGCTGGACGAGGCTTATGCCCATCTGGGGCTGGCGAGCGATTTGCCGGCTGCAGAAGCCGCTTTTGCCACCGTGGAAATCGCCGAGCCGCGCGAAACCGCACCCGCCGCCCCCACCCCTCATGCCGCGCCGCCCCCGGTGATGCCGATTTTGCAGCACCGTGCCGATACGCCCGCCAGTCTGAAAACCGGCAATTGGAGCAGCCAGATTCCGGCCTATGTGGAATCGCCTGCGCCTTGCAACCATGCCTGTCCCGCGGGCAATGATGTCGTTGGCTTCGTCCAAGCCCTGGCCAAGGGCGACAGCGCCAAAGCCGCCGCGCTCCTCTTCGAGACCCAGCCGCTACCATCCGTATGCGGACGGGTGTGCCCGGCGCCCTGTATGAACGCGTGCAACCGCGCCGCTTTTGATGGCGCCGTCAATATCCGCAGCCTGGAGCGGCTGGTGGGCGATAGCGCCACCGCCACGCCCACGCGCGAAGATGTTCTGCATCCGCAACATATCGCCGTGGTGGGTGGCGGACCGGCAGGGCTCAGCGCAGCTTATCAGCTCGCCCGCGCCGGTCATTTGGCCACGATCTACGAGGCCGGGCCGCAGCTCGGCGGCGTTTTGGCCACGGGCATTCCGGCCTTTCGCTTGCCGCCCGAAATGCTGCAGCGCGACCTCGAGCGCATTCTCGCGCTAGGCATCAAGGCTCGCCTCAGCACGCCGATCCGCAAAGCCGATCTCGCCACCCTGACCAAGGATCACGATGGCGTTGTCGTCGCCGTTGGTTTCGGCGCCTCCAAGAGCCTCGGCATCGCGGGTGAAAATCTCGGCAATGTCGAGCAAGGGCTCGCTTTCCTCGCGCGTGTCAAAGAGATGCCGGAAATCTTGTCCGGCACCGTGATCGTGGTCGGCGGCGGCAACACCGCCATCGATTGCGCCCGCACTGCGCTGCGTTGTGGCGCCGATAAGGTGAAGCTCGTCTATCGCCGCGCCAAGAAAGACATGCCCGCCATCGCGGAAGAGATTGCTGAAGCCGAACGCGAAGGCGTCATGGTGATGGCCCATCGCCAGCCCATCGCCATTCATGAGCGCGGCGCGTTGGCTGATGTCGTGCTGGCGGAAATGGAAGCCGGGCCCGCCGATGCCAGCGGCCGCCGCCGCCCCGTCGTCACCGCGCGCACCGCCACGCTCACCGCCAGCAAAATTCTGCTCGCTTTGGGCCAAGGCAATGAGCACGATCTCTTGCCCGCTGGCTGGAGCCTTCGCGGCGCTCGCGCCTATCATGGCGAGCAAGCGCTGCCGGTCTATTTCGCGGGCGATTGTGCAGAAGGCGAGGGCACCGTCACCCATGCCATCGGCAGTGGTCGCAAAGCCGCCGCCGCCATTCTCACCCGCACCCACGCGGTCGTGCTGGCGAAAGATGTCGCGTTGCCCGTGGCACCCGGCCAAATCCGCTTCGATGCCTTCCCCGTCGCCGCGCCCCATGCCGACCGTCTGATCCATCCCGCCGCCTTCGCGGGTGATTTTTCCGAAACCAATCTTGGCCTTGCCGATGCCGCGGAAGCCTCGCGCTGTTTTTCCTGCGGCCACTGCACGCTTTGCGACACCTGCCTCATCAGCTGTCCCGAGGGCGTCATCGCTCAGCGCGGCGGCCATTACCGGGTCGATCCCGAATATTGCAAAGGCTGTGGTATGTGCGTCGCCGAATGCCCCCGTGCCGGCATTGAAATGCAGGAGAAGCGCGTATGAGTTCGCAGCTCCTCAGCGCCAATCACGCCGCGGCTTTGGCGACCACGTTGGCGGCGCGCGCCAATCGCAAGGGCAAAGGCTTCGTCAGCGGCGTTTATCCCATCACGCCCTCTACCGAGTGCATGGAATATCTCTGCAATCAGAAAATCGAAAAAGGCCGCGTCGTCCGCGTCGAGAGCGAGCATAGCGCCATGGGCGTCTGCATCGGCGGCGCCGCTGCCGGAGCCCGCAGTTTCACCGCCACCTCCTCCAACGGCCTGGCTTATATGGTGGAAAACTGCATCGCGGCGGCCAATCTGCGTCTGCCGGTGGTGATGGTAGTGGCCAATCGCACCTTGGGGCCGCCGTGGAACATCTGGGCCGATCAAGGCGATGCGCTGCTCTTGCGCGATGCCGGGTTGATCCAATTTTACTGCGCCAGCAATCAGGAAGTCTTCGACACCGTGCTCTCGGCTTTCCGTCTTGCCGAAGACGGCCGCGTGATGATGCCGGTGATGGTCAATATGGAAGGCTTCATCCTCTCCCATAACGTGGCGCCGGTGGAGATCCCGCAGCAAGGGCTGGTGGATGATTTCTTGCCGCTCACGGACATTCCCCATCGCCTCGAAACCGTGCCGCATACGCTGGGCCAGGTTGAGCTGCCGCATCAAAACGAGTGCCATCGTTTTCAGCATCACACCGCCATGCTGGCTGCCGCCGCGATCTATGATGACATTCGCGCCCAATTCGAGCCGATCTTCGGCCGCGCCTTGCAGGGCGCTTTGGTGCCTTATCGCTGCGACGATGCCGAAACCCTGATCGTTTCCATGGGCACCATGGGCATCACTGCCGAACGCGTGGTCGATGATATGCGCGCAGCGGGTGCGCGCGTTGGCAGCCTGCGCTTGCGTCTCTTCCGGCCTCTGCCGGTGGACGCGATCCGCGCCGTTTTTGCAGGCAAAAAGCGCATCGCCATCCTCGACCGCAATATCGGTCTTGGTCTCGGCGGGGTGTTGTGGAGCGATACCCGCGCGCTGGCCGATCCTGGCGCTGTGGTACAGAATTATCTCACCGGGCTGGGCGGCGGTGACGTGCGCCCCGAACATATCGCCAAAATCGTTGCCGATATTGCGGCGCGCGAAATCTCCGGCGCGCCCATGCTGATGGAGGCGGTGTGATGAACGACGTTTGCAACACCGCGGCTATCTTCCGTCAAGGCAATACCAATTGCGGCGGTTGCGGCATGTCAATCACGCTGCAGATGCTGCGCCGCGCGGTCGGCGCCAATCCAGTTCACCTTGTCATTCCGGCCTGTTGCGGCGCCGTGGCGGGCGGCACCTTTCCGCAATCGACTTATGGCGTGCCCACCATTATGTCCACTTTTGCCTCCGCCGCTGCGGTGGCGAGCGGGCTGGCCTCGGTGGCATCTCTGAATGGCGAAGGCACCCGTGTCATCGTGCTGGCGGGTGATGGCGGTACTTTCGATATCGGCTTTGCCACGCTGTCGGCGGCAGCCGAGCGTAACGAAGACATTCTCTTCCTCTGCTACGACAACGAAATCTACGGCAACACTGGCGGCCAGCGTTCGTCGGCCACGCCGCAAGGCGCGGTGACGTCCAACACCCTGGAAGGCAAGCTCGAACAGAAGAAAGACATTCTGGCAGTGATGGCGGCCCATCGCATTCCTTATGCCGCTTCGGTCTCGCTCGCCCATGCCGAGGATACGCAGAAGAAATTCGCCCATGCCGTGGCGCAAAAGGGCTTCCGCTTCCTGCATGTGCTCTCACCATGTCCCACCGGTTGGAAATCCGAGCCCGCGCTGGGTTTGGAGCTGGTGCGCCTCGCCGTGCGTTCGGGGCTGTGGCCGGTTTATGAAATCTTCGATGGCAAGCGTTACACCGTCTCCATTGAGCCGGATTTTTCCGACGAAGCACTCGGTCTTTATTTGTCGCTACAGCGGCGTTTTCAGAAATCCGGTCTCACCGCGGCCGATCTTCGCCCCGCCATCGAGCGCAATTGGCAAAGCTTGCGGGCGCTCAGCGGGCGCATCATTCCTGGCAAACGAGAATCGCGCGAGGGCTAACCCGATGCGGAAATATGTCGGTGAACGGATCAAAGCCCTGCGCGAGGCGCAGGAGCTGAGCTTGGAACAAGTCTCCAAACTCGCTGGCATCGCGGTGGAGCGGCTGGCCGCTTACGAAGAGGGCAGGGCGGTGCCCGCCATCGGCGCGGTGATCCAGCTCAGCCGGGTCTTGGGTCTCAAATCCGAAGGCTTGTTGCAAGGCGCTGAAGCGGCCAAGGAAAGCCTCACCATCTGCCGCTCGGGGGATTCCTTTTCCGGCGATCAAGGCGACACCGAACAAAGCTATGCCTATCGCACCTTGACGCGCCCCGGCACCAGCAGCCATCGCATGGAGCCCTTCCTCATCCGCTTCGATCCAGCCACGCCCAAGCCGGTGCCGATCACCCATGAAGGCCAGGAATTCGTCCATATCCTGGAAGGCGTGGTCGAGCTCACCTATGACGGGCAAAACTACCGCCTCGAGACTGGCGATTCCGCTTATCTCGATTCCATGCGCCCCCACACCTTCCACGGCCTCGGCCAAACCGTCGCCCGCATGCTTGCGGTGGTCAGCGCGTAGTGACCACGTCATGGCCGGGCTTGACCCGGCCATCCAGCTCCGCCTGCAAGCCGCAAAGCCTCTGGATGACCGCCTCAAGGGCGGCCATGACGGATGGGTGACAATCTCACCCTATCACGCACGGCCACACTTCTGGCATAAGCACCTCCGCAACGACCGGGTGTGTGATCATGAAATCTCTGCTGTTTTGGGCCGCCCTTGTTTCTGCTTCGGCCGCCGCCGCCCAGCCCGTGCCGCTCGAGCTTTACATAGGCGGGCGGGTCGTCGCCCAAGCCCAGAACGGCGCCACCGCCTACCGCTATGCTTGGCCGGGCGTTTATTTCGAGGCGAATTTCTCCGGCGATGCGGTCGATGTGAAGGTCGATGACGCCCTGGACAATCTTTATCTTTATGTCGATGGCGCCCACAAACTGACCTTGACGCGCCCCGGCAAGGCTACGGTGTCGCTGAAAGATCTCGGCCCCGGCAGCCACACCGTGCGCCTCGAAAAAGCCAGCGAGACCCAATCGTCTTCCGGCGTCTTTGGCGGCTTTTACGTCGCTGCGCCAAGCCAAGCCTTGCCCGCGCCGCATTACGACCGCCGCATCGAATTCATCGGCGATTCCTTCACCGTGGGTTATGGCAACACCTCGCGCGGGCAGGTCTGCACCGTGGCGGATGTCGATGAGACCACCGACACCTCGCGCGCCTTTGCGCCGGCCACCGCCAAGTCTTTCGGCGCCTCCTATCGCATCCACGCCTTTTCCGGCCGCGGTATCGTGCGTAATTATAACGGCATCATGCCGGGCGAGACCCTGCCGGTGCTGTATCAGTTTTCGCTGTTCGACAAATCGGCGGGTGTGGCCCAAGACGGCTGGACACCGGATGTACTGGTGATCGGCCTCGGCACCAATGATTTTTCCACGCCCTTGCACGAGGGCGAGCCTTGGGCGACGCGCGAAGCCTTGCGCACCGATTTCGTCAAAAACTATGTCGCCTTCGTCCTCAATTTGCACGAGGCCTATCCCGCGGCGCATATCGTGCTGATGGCGTCGGACCGCGGCGAAAACGAAATCGCCAATGGCGTCACCGCCACCGCAGAAGCGTTGAAGAACGGCGGCATCAGCGATCTCGAAACCATCATCTTCACCGGCCTCGATTTTTCCGCCTGCCACGGCCACCCCTCGCTGAAAGACGACGTCCTGCTAACCAAGATGCTGACCGACCGCATCTCGCTGCTGCCGAAATTTGCGGGCGCGAAGTAGCTTTTACCCACCAAGACTTGTCATTCCCGGCCGACCTGCCATCGCGAGAAGCGCTATGGCGGGGAGGGGAAGGGAAACCAGGTCGCGACGACGGTGGGTTGGTGGGATGTCAAAAAATCCCACGCGGAGACGCGGAGATGACAAAGGCACAGCCTCTCTGTGTCTCCGCGTCTCCGCGTGATTCATCTTGTTCTTCTGAAGTGTCCCACCGTGTTCCCGGAGTGGCAGTCCTCACTTAAACTTTGCGAACACCAGATGGTCTTTGTTCTGCTCCATCAGCAGGGACAGGCCGTGGATGGTGTCCAGGCCGATGCCGCTGGGGGCGCCACCGTCTTCGCCGGGGGTGATCTTACTATAGGCCGCGCTGGCGACCTTTTCCCATTTGCCGTTGGGCTTTTTGATTTCCAGATTGGCGACGGTGGTTTTCAGATCCAGCCGTACGATAGCCGTATCAAATGTCCGCGGTTTCATCAGGCTGGGATAACCGCCCGCCACTTGCCAGCCATGGGCCAAAGCCCAGGCGCTGAGTTCGTCTTTGGTCATGGTGAAGCTCCCGGCGTGAAGACTTCAATTGTGCGGCAAGCCCGCCGCGATTACCAGCCGCTTAGCGCGGCATCAGCAGCGCCGTCATCTCGCGCACACAATCGGGTTCGGCGCAGATCGCCCATTGCGCGCCGTTGCCATAACGGGCGCCAAAAATTCCCAGATGGAAGAGATAGGTTTGTTCGTCACGGCAGACGGCAAACGGCGTCGTGCGGCCCGGATAGGGCGGATAAATTCGGTGCCATCCCGCTGGCTTGTGGCAGAGCGCCGAGCGCGGCGGTGTTGTGACCTCGGTCGATGGGATGCCGCGCCACCAAGTCAGCTCGCGGCAAGACAAACGCTGATTAAAACAGTCGGCGGCCTTTTGTGGGGCGGCACGCATGAACCAATCATTCTCGAAGCGCCACGCCGCCACATAGGCGCCTGCCGCGATGGACCCCGCCAGGCAAAAACCGAAAACGGTCGACAGGCGCATCATTTCTCTTCCCCGCCGCGCTTGTCATCGCCTTGGCGGTTCCAATGCAGTAGAGCGCTGACGATCATGGCGATGATCGCTATCGCGAAGGCCGCTTCGATCAGGGGATGCGGGTGCCACTGCCAGGCGGGGCCTAACAGTACGGCGCGAAGACTTCCGCGCAGCCACCAGCGCAAGGCTCTGAGGCCAGCATAGAGGAGAAAAAGAGCGACTCCGATCAGGACCAGCGTTATCGGCTTGCGGCGCATTGGCGATCCTCGCATCGCTCAAGAAGAGCGCTGGCATTTAAGCCCGCCTGTGCGTCGCGGCGCTGAGGCATAGTAGCGCTGGACCGCTTGACTCAATGCCGCGGTCGGGCATATCGTCTAAAAATAGACGATATAGAATTATCCTATATTGCGCCGCAAGGAATGCCTGTGGTCCAAGCCCAAAACGACAAGCCCAGCCGATCGCCCTCGCTGACCAGCATCGGTTTTCTGCTGCATCGGGCGCAGAGCCGCTTGCGTGAGGGTGTGGTGGCGGCGATTGAAGGCAGCGGCCTGCATCCGGGCCAGCTCGCGATATTGGGTGTGCTCTCCGACAAAGGCCCGCTCAGCCAGCGCGCGCTCGCTGAAGCCAGCCAAATCGAAAAATCCTCGCTGGTGCTGTTCCTCGATACACTCGAGCGTGATGGCTGGCTTTATCGTGATGATGATCCCGAGGATCGCCGTGCCCATCTCGTCAAGCTGACACCCAAAGGCAAAACCAAATTTTCCGTCCTCGGTCTGCGCCTGCAGAAGGCCCAGGACGCGTTTCTCGCCCCCATCAGCAAAGCCGAACACGCTCAGCTCATCGAGCTCTTGCTGCGCTTGGGCGGACCCACTTAGCCAAGGACAGCCGCCATGAAACGTCTCTTGCCCGTGCTCGTTCTCTATTTGCTGGCGCCGCTGGTGGCGGAGTTTCTCTCCGGCAGCATGGCGATGGCAAACCTCAGCGCTTTGCTCCACATGGTGCCGTTCTATGGCAGTGGCGCCGTCTTGGTGCGCGAGGTGGCGCGGCGCAGCGGCCGCGGCTGGCTGGCGCTGCCCTTCTTGGCGCTGGCTTTCGGGATCATCGAAGAAGGCATCGTCGATCAATCGCTGTTCAACCCCAATTTCCTTGGCGCGCACCTTTTGGCTTTCGGCTATTTGCCCAGCCTCGGCATCGCCGCGCCCTGGACGGTGTTTGTCCTCGGCATCCATATCCTGTGGAGCATGGCGGTACCGATCGCGCTGACCGAATTGCTGTTCGCTTCGCGCCGCACGGAACCCTGGCTGGGCAATATCGGCCTTGGCATCGTAGCGCTGATCTATGTCGCCATCGCAGCGCTGGCCACGGTGTTCCTGGCGAAATATGTGCACTTCTGGGCCACGCCCAGCCAACTCGAAGCCTCCGCCATCGCCGCGCTTGTCGCCATGGGCTTGGCCTTTGCCATTCCGCGGCATTGGCTAAAACCGACCGGACGCACACTGCCGGCGTGGCTGGTGGCCGTCATCGCCTTCGCTCTCGGCTCGGCTTTCATCATGGTCTATGGCGCGGGCACCCATGTCTGGCATTGGCCGTGGCAGCTGGTGACGGCCGGCACGCTGGCACTGCTCGTTCTCATGCAAGGCTTTGGCTTGGCCGCCTTGCGTAGTGCCACATGGAGCAATGGACATCGTTACGCGGCCACCGCAGGCGGCTTGCTGGTTTATTGCTGGAGCGGCTTTGGCACCGACGCGGCGCTGCATGGCCTCGCCGACCGTCCGGCCCATGCTGTGCTCGCGGCTGCGATGCTGCTGCTGCTGTTGTTCACAGGCTGGCTAACGGTGCGGCGGGCAGGCAAAGCGTAACGTCATTGCGCGATGGCGTGATCGCGCCGGAAACTTTGATCGAAATAGGCCCCGTCATGGCCTGGGTTTTCGAGCGCGGCGGCGCTTTGCGGGCCTGCGCCAACCTGGGCCGGGCGGCCAGCGCCGTCTTAATGAAGCTCCTGCGTTCCATGTTTTCCCGTCTTTTGCTCTTTGTACTGACCCTGACTGAGCCGGTCCAACGCCTTGCGGCGGTTGTCCCGCGCCCGCAATCATCCGCGTCCTGGCAGGGGAACTACCTAGGACAAAGCGCGCCTACCCGCAGACATTGTTTCTCTCTACAATACACGCACAAGCAAGGCTGGTTTATGGGGCTTGCGGTAGAGGACGAAAACGGAACCGCAAACCATGAAGCGTCTGAGAGGCGGCGAGGATGCTTTTGGGGAAACTGAAGCGGTCCCCACACCACCCGTCATTGGTGAAGCTGCGGCCGACGGCCGACACCACGGCGTTCACCCAAGCGGCAAAGCCTTGATTTCGTGGCGCGACGAGTTCCAGGTTGGCGTCCGCTCCATCGACGACCAGCACCAGCATTTGGTCCGTTTGGTCAACCAGATTCACAACGCGCTTCAGGCCGAGTGTTCGCCGCAAGATCTCGAAGCCGCCTTCGGCAGCCTGGCGCGCTATACCTCGTCGCATTTTCAGCATGAAGAGGATCTGTACAAGGGCCGCCACTATTCGGGCGCAGAGGACCATAGCCGCGAGCATGGCGATCTGTTGCACTTGCTGGGCGCCTATCAGCAGTCCATGGGCCACAATGATGAAAGCCGAATCCGCAGCCTGCTACCGCGGCTGCACGATTGGCTGCTCGATCACATCAAGGGCCACGACATGGTGCTCGGCGCTTATCTCAACAGCATCGGCATAAGCTGACAAAGACCATCCGCAGGCGGCATCGCGAGAGCACCTGGCCTGTGCAAAGAAGGCTATCGCTGATCACTCGGCCATTCGCCTGTCCGCCGCCGCAAGGAACCCGCGGCATAACAATCTTACGCCGACCAACGCACCCACCTTTCCGCCCGTTCCTGGTGAGCCGGCAGGGGGGAATGTCCGCTTGCCCCATCGAAACCGGACTTTCAGGACACCGCGTCTAAGTCGTGGATGCGCCAGTACTTACCATTCGTCTTCGGCGCGCTCACTTTTGGCATAAGGGCGCACATTGCCTGGAGCACATGTGCTCCTCCCTTAGCAGGCTGTTGAAAAACAACGGCCTGCACGTGCCAAGCCGCAACGCTCTTATCCCGGCGGGACACCATACTTCGCGTAGGTCTCTACAATTTTGGGATCAAGCACTTTCGCGGCTGTAATATCCGCGTTGCCGCCTACCATGTTACCCGTCTTTATTTTTGCAATCCCGCGGCCATACATTATCTCTCCGCTAATGGGCAACAGACGAAAGGCACTCTCGAAATCTGAAAGAGCCGAGGCAAATTGCCCTGCCTTCAGTTTGGCAAGTCCGCGATCCTGGTAAGCGCTGACGTCTCCGCTTATGACCATGTGATTGACAAAATCGGGCTGAATTTTGATGGCTTGATTACAATCGCTAAGTGCCTGGTCAATTTTACCAACAATCGCGCGGGCTCGGCAGCTGTTGTTCCAACCCATCGGAGATTGAGGCTCCAATCTCTTTGACTCATCGAAGTCGGCGATAGCGAGGTCGTAATTGCCGGATTGCAAATAGACTTCTCCGCGGTCGTTGCGAGGCCACATCCAATTGGGGTCGCGCTTTATCGCCTCTGCAAAACTCGAAATGGCACGGTCGAACTGCAGCATCTGTGCATACGTATCGCCCAAATACGCCCAGGCACTGGCGTCGTTCGGATTGAGGGTTGCTGCTCGCTGACAGTCCTGAACCGCATTCTGATATTCTTTGTTATCCAAATAGACTTCACAGCGTTCGGTGAACGCAGAGGCAAAATTCGGCTTGAGGCGGATCGTGTGGGTAAAGTCCGCAATGGCGAGGTCGTACTGGCTCTTGTCATAGTAGGCGTGGCCGCGATTGTAGAAGGCTATAGCGAGGTTATTGTTCGTTTCCTGCCCGGATTGAATACGCGCCGTGCATCCTGCTATTTGCAGATCAAGGGAGATACCCCCCGCGACGGTACCAGCACACCATTTCGAATCCTGGTCCCGATCTTGCGCCTGCGCTTGCCCCATTCGCCCAAGCAGACAGACGGCAACGGTCAAAACAGAAATAACCAGCATCCCTACTCGCATCTTTATGCCCCCGCGCTGAACCGGCGGGAAGCATAACACATCGGAAAGTGCCTTGTGAGCTCTTGAGCCAACCGCTCACCCCGCCATCCGGCAGGCAGAGGTATGCGCGACCAACTCCATAATCGAGCGCACGGAGGTGTGCTTCGGGCTAAAGCCGCAGCGGTGAAGCGGCGATTGCACCCACCGGAATGGCAAGTATTGGCGTGCGCCGTGACAAGGCGGCGCTTTCCAGCGGGTGGGAGACCCGCCCGGCGACATCGCTCCAGCCGGAAGCAGTCGGAGCGGGCATGGAGGTAACAAAATGTCCGAAGCCTTCGATTAAGGGCGTCAC
>JARLIR010000256.1 GCA_031291635.1 Rhizomicrobium sp.
CCCTGCAAGGAGCTTGGCATCGCCCAATCCCAAGCCCGTCCGCTTGCGTAAGAACTGGTAGACGACGCCGACGAGCCAGAAGGCGGAAAAACCTGCGAGCAGTCCGATCAAGTGCCCTTGGAGGTTTGGGAAATCGAAATAAGCAGCCGCTGTGAGCCCCAATACGGCGAGCAAAGCAGTCAGAGCATCGGGAAGGCGCTGGCTGCGCCAATCGATTCCGGAGAGCGCCAGCAAGAGCCAGCCGAAAAGGCTGGTGGCGATGAGCAGCGGGCCCTCCATTTGCGTCGCTGCCCAAAGCACGGGCGCGATGGCCAGAATCTCTATAGCCGGAAAAAACGCACCGAGCTTGGCCCCGCAGTAGCGGCATTTGCCACCGAGTGCGAGCCAACTCACAAGGGGAACAAGATCCGCTGCAGCCAGCTCGTGCCCACAATAATCACAGTGGGAGCGCCCTCCCAGCGTCTCGCGCCCCCAACGCTGAACCACAACGCCCAGAAAGCTGCCGATGAAGGGCGCCATCACCAGCAGCACGATGAAGCAAATATCGGTCACAACTCAGCCATTGCGGAAGCTGACCATAGCGATCGTGTCCACGGCCACTGGAGCGCCGTCCCGCAAAGCCGGGTGGTAACGCCAATGCTGCTTGACCCATTCCACGGCAAGCGAATCCAGCATGGCAATACCGCTCGAGTTTTGGACGGCGGCGGAACTCACCATTCCGGATTCGGAAATCGAGACGAGGAGCCTGACAAGGACAGGCCCTTTGGATTTGAACGTTGGCGGAGCCTGCGGAAACAGATGCGCTTCGGCGATCGCCTCAGCGGGGCGGGTGACATTGGCAAGGCCTGCTGCCGGTTCGGCATCGGCGTGAATGGCATCGGCAAGGTCGATCTCAGGCGGCGTGACAGTGGGTAGATCGGGCGGGATTTCGGGTGGTTTGTTGTTGGGAGTTTCGACGCCCGGTGTGCCGCTGATGGAGAGTTCGATTTCCGCGGGCGGTTTGGGCGTTGTAAGCCCCGCGCTGACAAAGAAGAGTGTCAGCATAACGGTTTGGCACCCCAGCGCCCCGCTGGCGGCCAGAACGCGACGTTGTCGGGGCGAAATGCCTGCCAGGAAGCGCTGCAG
>JARLIR010000257.1 GCA_031291635.1 Rhizomicrobium sp.
AGCCACGGCGACTTAAACGGTGCGGTGCTCAGCCGCGAGAAGCCCACCTGCGGCACCGGGCGCGCATTGGTAGAGAGCGACATGGCCGACATCCAGCCAGGCCCCCACCAATGGGGCATGTATCCGGCATAGACTACAGTGTCGCCCAAGCGCTGAGCGATATAACTGCCGTCCAAGTCCAAAGTCTGCCGATCGAATTTGTTGGTTGAACGGGCGCCCACGTTGAGGTGAACGACTGTGGTCTTCCAAATATATTCGAGTTCTGCACCGCCTTGGAGCGACTGGCGGCCCAATGCGTCATAGCCCCTGACCGTTGCTGGCGAACCCGCACCGTCAAAGAAAATCGCGCCATGGAATCCCGGCGCAGTATCGGTCTTACCTCGACTCCGCAGCCGTTCGGCCACGGCGCGCACATAATCGGGCTGTCCGGCCAGCGCGTTTGGATTATCGAGCCTGTCCACCAGCCCAGCCCAGGGTAAAGGCCAATGAGTGGCGATGCCGTCCACTACCCCGGTACTGGCCAAAAGCTCAATATCCGAGCGCAGAGAGGCGTCGCCAAGCTCCGTCCAAGGCCCGGCCGAAGCGCCCGCCGAAAACGCCCAAAGGCTGCCAATTGCTGTGGCGCTAGAAAGCAGCCCCGCGCGAATGCACTTTCCTGCTTTGTGGTACGCCATTAAAACCCCGACCGATCAAGCCGCGGCAGTTTGACAAGTTACAACCGCTGCGACAACCGCTCCTGTATGACAGATTGGCGGGGAACATCATGCCGCGACCATCAACTGGGTGCCAAAATACAGGCTTGCCCTTTAGTCACCAAGCGAATGCACAAAGTGCGGGCGGCCTGCTGCCCAGATAGCGGCACCCGAAGGCGCCAGAAACGCCCACGCCCAGGAACATCCGCCACAACAATAACCGGTTTCATGCCTTCGAGAGCGCCATCCGCGGCGACAGCTTTGATCCAGCCTGCCCTAGCTGTTTCTTCGTCTCGAAAGGCGCCGAGCTGGACCATTGCTGCTGCCTTATTGGCGTCGCTGATCGCTGGTCGCAGGTGCACTTCTGCAACAGAGCGCGACAATGCCGCCACACCCAAGGTGGCAGCAGGCTTTTGAGTCACCTTATTGTTCAGCTTGCTATTAAGTGCAGCCATACCGCGTTTTGCAGGAGCAAAGCCCGAATCGACAGCTAGGGCCTTCTGAAAGTAGCTCCGGGCCCCGTCATTGTCGCCCGCTTGGCCGGCGATCAGGCCCAAACCGTAATAGGGGTACTGATGCGCTCCTCCTTGGTCGCTTAAGGCTGCGAGATAGTCGCGCTTTGCGTTCTCCAATTGCCCGATCCGGCGATAGGCGTTGCCGCGGTTGTTGCGCGCGGCGACGAGTGACGGGGCAAGCCGCAAGGCCTCGGAGTAATCGGCAATGGCAGCGGCGCAGTTACCGAGCGAATCATAGGCCAAGCCACGATCGAACACCGCCCGCGCCATATCCCCTGTAGCCAGCCCATGGGAGCTGATGGCCTCTGTCAGTAGAACGATGGCTTGGCGGCTGTGCCCGGCACCCTGTTGCTTTACTCCCAATTCGAACAAGTGCCGCGCGTGTTCTGTTGGTTCGGCATGGGTCTGCGGCGAGGCGGCAATGGCGCAGCCCAACGCTATGACAAATCGAACAAGGTAGGCGGGGCACGTCGTTATGGGATCGCCTTTTCCGCTGGTTCACTCTCTTGCCGAGTAGACGCAAACCGTCCGGATATGCGATGAAAGAGTTGAAGCATGCGCAACTTACACACAGGTTCCTATGACGATACTGAGACCCGTCCGCAAAGCTGTCCTTCCCGTGGCTGGTATGGGAACACGTTTTCTCCCAGCGACCAAGGCTGTACCCAAGGAGATGTTGCCTGTTGTGGACAAGCCCGTCGTCCAATATGCCGTCGAAGAAGCTCGAGACGCCGGGATCGAACAATTCGTCTTCGTAACTGGGCGCGGCAAAGCCGTGATTTCGGACCATTTCGACCACGCCTATGAGCTCGAAGCGCAGTTGGCGGCGCGCGAGAAGACCGACCAACTCAACAGCTTGCTCGAAATGCTGCCGCCGACGGGCTCAGTGGGCTTTGTACGTCAGCAGCAGCCACTCGGTCTCGGCCATGCGGTGTGGTGTGCGCGCCATTTCATCGGTGACGAACCCTTTGCTGTGTTGTTGCCTGACGATTTGATGGTCGGTTCCCCGGGCAGCATCGCCCAGATGCTGGAAGCCTACAATCGTGTCGGCGGCGGCTGCATTGTGGCAGCCGAGAACAAACCGCGCGAGGAGACCAAACGTTACGGTGTGGTCGATCCAGGAAAGAGAAATGGTAATGCCACTGAAGTGAAAGCCCTGGTGGAGAAGCCTGACCCTGAGACTGCGCCGTCGACTTTGTGCATCATCGGTCGTTACATCCTGCAGCCCGAAATTTTTGGCGTCCTCGACGCTCAGGAGCGCGGTGCAGGCAACGAGATTCAGCTGACCGATGCTATGGCGAAATTGATTGGGCATATGCCCTTCCATGCGGTGGAGACCACCTGC
>JARLIR010000258.1 GCA_031291635.1 Rhizomicrobium sp.
AGTCTTTGTCGATACCGCGCCGGTGCTGGAAAAAGCCATCGCCGAACAAGCGGGCATCGGCTGGCAAGGCAAACACACCAATCTCGTCAGCCGCGATTTCGGTTCCTGGCTCTTTCTCGGTTCGGTCTTCACCACGCTGGAGCTGGAGCCCAATGCCCCAGAGGCCAATCATTGCGGCCACTGCCACGCTTGTCTGGACGTGTGCCCGACCAAGGCCTTTCCAGCGCCCTATCAAATGGATGCGCGCCGCTGCATTTCCTATCTCACCATCGAGCATAAGGGCCATATCCCGCTGGAGTTTCGCGCGCCCATCGGCAATCGCATTTATGGCTGTGACGATTGCTTATCGGTCTGCCCGTGGAACAAATTCGCGCAAACCTCTCGTGAAGCCCAATTCGTCGCCCGCGATGCCTTGCGCCAGCCGCTACTGACGGAGCTGGTCCGCCTCGATGATGCCGGCTTTCGCGCCCTCTTTCGCGCCTCACCCATCAAGCGCATCGGCCGCGACCGCTTCGTCCGCAATGTGCTGATTGCCATCGGCAATAGCGGCGATGAAAGCTTGGCACCGCAAGCCGAGCAGCTTCTCACCGACGCTTCACCGCTTGTTCGCGCTATGGCGGTCTGGGCCTTATCGCGCCTGTCGAAAACCTTCGCCACCTTGCGCCACCAACATCGCGACCAAGAAAACGATGTCGACGTACTGGCGGAATGGGATGCGGTGTAAGAGCATCACATCACCACATCGTCATGGCCGGGCTTGAACCGGCCATCCAGTGGTGACGTTTGATCAGACGGATAGGTGGATGGCCACCTCAGGAGCGGCCATGACGGAAAAGGAATTTATCAACCACTGCCTTACCGCGCGGCTTTTGCCTCAGCCAGAAAGCGCTTGGCCTCCGCTGCGGTTTCGCCATGGCCTGCAATGGCGGCGCGCTGCCAATCCTTGGTCGCGCCCACGACATCGCCTGCGGAATATTTCATCTTGCCGCGTTCGAGCAGTGCCGGGGGATAATCGGGATAGACGTCCAGCGCCCGCACGATGTCAGAGGCTGCGTCGGATTTCTTATTCTGCGCCCAGCGTGTGCTGGCCCGCAGCACCAGCAAATCGGCACGATTTTGATCCTGCATCAGCACGGCGCTGAGATCCGCTTCGGCGCCTTTCCAATCTTTGAGAAGACCGCGGGCGCGGGCGCGGTCCGACAGCGCGCTTTGATCGCCCGGCGCATCGGCCAGCGCTGCCGATAAGGATTGCACTGCATCGCGCGGACGCCCCGCCAAAAGCCACGCCGATCCGGCCTGCTCGAATAAGGAGGCGCGGTCGCTGGCGGGCACCTCGCGGTTGCGACCCAACGCATCCAACACGCGCGCTGCTTCGTCATAATGTTTCAGGCCAAACAGCGCCAAGGCATGGCAATGCATCGCTGCTGCGCCACCGCCATGGCTTTGCCACGCTGCCGCTTTTTTCTCGGCGGTTTGCGGGCTGCGATCCACCATGGCGACGCAGTCGGCATAGGTTATATCTTCGGCAACAGCGGGCGCTGCCAGAATTGCCAATACGAAAAGCGAGCGCTTCAACATCCGCCCAAATCCTTCAACAACATCTCTAAGGTGTTTTCGATCAGACGCAGATTGGCGTCGCTCGACATACGATGCTCGGCGCCTTTGACCAAGGTGAAGCGCACATCGCCTTCCA
>JARLIR010000044.1 GCA_031291635.1 Rhizomicrobium sp.
CCATAATCCGGCCGGGTTGCTGGAGCATGCCGTTCAGCTCCAAAGGCAACTGACGCTGACGCAGCAGGAACTCGAGCAAAAGGCGCGGCAACTGGCCCAAGCCCAGGCGATCATTGCCGATTTGAAACGAGAGCTCTTCGGAGCCAAGGCCGACAAGCTCAATGAGGAACAGGAAGAGCAACTCCGTCAACTGCTGGGCGATGCTCAGGAGCAAACCCAGCGCGCGGCCCCCCTGAGCCAGGAGGTGCTCGCAGAAGCCCTGGCCCAAGAGCGAGCCGGCCAACGTCAGCGCGCCAAGGAACGCCCTCGCCGCCACTTGCCTCCGGTGGAACTGGAAAAGCAACAAGTCATGCTGGAGCCCGCGGATAAGCTCTGTCCCACCAGCGGTCAGGAGAGGCCGCGCATCGGCCAGGAGGTCACCACCGAGTATGATTACCTTCCCGCCAAATTGATCATCCGCGAGATCGTCCGCCCCAAATATGGGGGTTGCGGAAAACCCTGCTGCCCCGGCGTGGCCATTGCGCCGTTGCCGCCTCGTCTGCTGCCGCAAAGCAAGCTGGGGCTGGGACTGGCGGTCCACCTCTTACTCAGCCGTTTTGACGACCACCTGGCCTATTACACTTTGGAACGGATTTTCCGGGAGCGTTTTGGGGTGGTCATCACCCGCCAACAAATGGTGCAATGGGTGGAGAAGGTGGCGCATTTGCTCCTGGCCATTTACTGGCTTATTTGGGAAGAGCTTCAGGCGGGCGATTACCTGCAGATTGACGAGTCCCCGGTGAAGGTGCTCGATCCAGAGGTCAAAGGCAAAGCGGCCCAAGGCTACCTCTGGTTTTACTCCACACCGGGCGGATACGTCTTCCTGGAGTTTCATCAAAGCCGGGGCCGCGACGGGCCGCGGGAACGACTGCGCGGTTTTCGCGGGACCATGCAGACGGACGGCTACGAGCTTTACGACGCGCTGCGCAAGGAGCGACGGTCCACGCTCAAGCGGATCGGATGCGTCAGTCACGCCCGTCGAAAGTTCTATCAGGCCTTGTTGGAATCGTGCTCGGAAGCCCTATGGTTCATCGGGCAGATGCGCCAACTCTATCAATTGGAACGAGAACTCAAGGACGCCCGCCCCGAACAGCGGCGCCAAGGCCGGCTCCAGAAAGCCCCCGCCCTCTGGTTGGCGATGAAGCGCCGGGCCGAAGTGATCCGGGCCGACCCGCGCGTCCTGCCCAAGAGCACCCTGGGCAAAGCCGTGCGCTACCTCCTCAACGAGTATACGGCCCTGGTCGGTTATCTGCGGGACGGCCGATTCGAAATAGATTCAAACCTGGTTGAGAACGACGTACGACCTTCAGCGGTTGGAAAACGTCGCTGGCTCTTTATTGGGCATCCGCAGGCCGGTTGGCGCAGCGCCGTCATTTACACCATCATCCAAAGCTGCCGCCGGTTTGCAATCAATCCACAGGAGTATCTTGCGGACGTGCTCCAGCGCCTGCCCTCCATGACCAGCAGCCAGGTCCGGGAACTTCTCCCTGACCAGTGGCGCAAAGCTCGCCAGCCTCACGGAG